>CAYSYJ010000009.1:0-27144 GCA_964435105.1 uncultured Elusimicrobiaceae bacterium | reverse complement strand
GGCAGGCTCAGCACATTGTCGCTGACGCCGAAAATATCCTTGTCGTAGGCGAGCGAGGGCCTGTGGCCGGCGGCCCGGGCCATGGCCGACAGGATCTCCAGCGTGCGCGCCTCGCGTACCCAGTAGCGGCCCTTGTAGAGGAAGACTATCCTATTCACGGCCCGCCTTCCAGCGCAGGCGGCGCAGCGCCACCTTGAAAATATTTTCGGGATAGGCCAGGAAGCGCCCGCCCCCCTTCGAGAAAAGCATGGCGAGGAAAGCCCCGGCCTTGCGGAAAAGTTCCGGCAGCGAGCGCACCCGCAGCACGTGGCGCAGCAGGAACAGCGGCCGCGAATGGTAGCTGATATAGGCCCAGCGGGCGAGCTCGTCCACCTCGGCGTTGGTCAGGCCTTTGAGCCAGGGGCGGGGCAGTTCGCGGTCGGTCTCCTTGCCCAGTACCCAGTCGCGCCAGTAATCCTTGCCGGTGGCCTCCACCATCTCGCGCCAGAGCGGCGTGAGCGGCTTGGCGAGGAGCTTGGAGAACTGCACATAATCGAGGTCCAGTTTCTTGGCGAAAGCCACGGTCTGCCGCACGGTCTCGCGCGTCTCGCCGGGCACGCCGACCAGGAAGAAGCCCAGGTTTTCGAGCCCCGCCCGGCGGCTGGCCCGCATGGTCTCCATGACCTGTTCCAGTTTTATGCCCTTATTGAGAGAATCGAGCGTCGCCTGCGAGCCGCTCTCTATGCCCCAGTAGATGCGCCGGCAGCCGGCGGAGTACATCTCCTTCATCAGCTCGGGGTCCGCCGTATCCACGCGCGAGCGGCAGGCCCAATGGATGTCGAGCTTCTCGCGCTTTATCCCGGCGCAAATATCCAGCACGCGCTGGCGCGCGCCGGTGAACTCGTAGTCGAAGATGTCTATCTCCCGCACGCCGTGCTTCTCCGCGCATTCCTTCATCTCGGCCACCACGGTGGCGGGGCTGCGGGGATTGTACTCGCAGCCGCCGGCCTCGCAGAAAGAGCATTTGAAAGGGCAGCCGAGCGAGGTCACCATGACGGTGAAGTTCTTGCGGCGCGTGGGGAACTCGGCGTAGAGGTCGTTGGGCAGCAGGTCGCGGGCGGGGTTGGGGAACAGGTCGAACTCTATCTTCTGCGGGTGCGGGTTCACAACTATCTCGGCGCCGCGCTTCCAGGCTAGGCCCGGCACGTGAGAGAAGTCGGTGACGCCCGCCTCGAGCGCCTTCAGCAGGGCCGGCACGGTGTAATAGGCCTGCTCCACGCAGCCGAAATCTATCTCCGGGTGGCTGATGGATTCCTTGGGGTACACGCGCAGGTTGTAGCCGCCTACGAGGACCTTGCACTTTAGGCCGGCGGAGTGCAGTTCGCCGCGCAGGTATTTCAGCCAGGCGAGCGTTTCCGGGAATATGTAGGTGGTCATCATGGCGCCTATCACGTCCGGCTTGAATTTTTTGAGCGCCTCGGCCACCTCGGGCATGGTAAGGCGCAGGGTGCGGGCGTCTATCAGGGTCACCTCGTGGCCGGCCTGGCGCGCGATGGAGGCCACCCAGCTCATGGACAGCGGCGGGAACAGGCCGAAATAGCGCTGCACCACGCGGAGGTTCTCCTCATGCGTCTTATAGGTGAAGGGGTTGAAGACCAGCGCCAGTTTCATAAGCGGAGGCTCAGCCTCCAACGGAGGCTGAGCCTCCGATAAGCTCCTCGGCGGCCCGGAGGGCCATTTCCGGGGTGATATTGGTGACGCACTCGTTGGAGCGCCGCACGCAGACCAGTTCCTTGCCGCGCAGGGCGTTCACGCAGGGGCTGCAGGGCAGGCCCAGGTAGAGCGCCTTGTGCCCGGGGCCCAGCGGCTCGTAGCCGGCCGGCGTCTCGGGGCCGAAAATGGAGACCGTGCGGCAGCCCATGGCCGCGGCTATGTGCAGCGGCCCGCTGTCATGGGTGATGAACAGGGCCGAGCGGGCGAAGAGGGCCGCGAGCTGGCGGTAATCCAGCAGGCCGGAGAGGTTGCGCAGGCCGGCCCGGTCCGGCAGTTCCACCCGGCGCTGGGCGATCACGGCCACGCGGTGGCCGGCTGAGAGCAGCCGGTCCAGCAGGGCCAGGTAGTTCTCGCGCGGCCAGGCGCGTTCGGGCATCACGTCCTTGCGGTCGAAATTCAGCACCACAGGTCTCTCGCCGGCGGGCAGGCCTGGCAATTCGGCGGCGGCCTCCAGCGGGGCGCGGTCCTCCGGGCCGGCCTCCGCTCCGGCCGCGGCGAAGAAAGCGGCGTAATTCTCAGTCATGTGGCGGTCGTCGCGGAAAGGCACCGGCGCGTCGTGAAAACGCCCGCGCCAGGCGCCGGGATGGCTGAACCCCACGGCGAAGCCCGGCCGCAGCAGGGCCGTGAGCACCGCGGAGAAGCGGCTCATGAACTCCAGGTCCAGCAGCAGGCTGTAGCGGGCCGCGCGCAGGCGCGGCAGCAGCCGCAGCAGGTCCAGGAAGAAGGCCGGCAGGCCCGCCGTCACGCGCAAGGCGAGCACCGAATCGGCCGCGCCGGCCATGGCGGCCAGCTGGGCGTTGACGTCGAGGGTGAGGAAATCTATTTTCGCGCCGGGATAGCGCCGGCGCAGGGCCCTGAACCACGGCGCCCCCATTACTATGAGGCCGCCCTCCCAGAACTTCAGGACCAGTACGCGCTCCGGGGCGGCGGGCAGGGGGCGCCCGGGCCGGCGCCAGGCGGGCGCCAGCAGGGCGCAGGCCGGCAGCCCGCCCCAGCGGTCGAGCAGCCTTGCCGCCCGGACGGAGATCATTTCTTTTTCTTGGCCGGCGGCTTGACCTTGGAAGGCCTGCGCGACTGCGCCGCGGCCTTTATCTTCGGGTCGGCGTCGGAGAGGTGCTTGAGCAGTTCCGCGTCGGATTCGGGGGTCTTCATGTTGGCCAGCGCCTCGGCCGCGGCGCGCCGGGCCTTAAGGGTGCCCTTGCGGTCGGCGAGTATCCCGCCCACCATGGCGGCGGAAGCCTTGCCCGGCTTCATGGAAAGGGAATGCACCAGCTCCAGGCGAACTTCCTCGGCCGGGTCGGCGGCGAGCTTCTTGAGCAGGGCGTCGGTCTCCCCCTCTCCGGCGCGCGGGGCCAGGGCTGCCGCCGCGCCCCTCCTGACCGCCTGGTTCTTGTCGGCAGCCGCCTGCACCGCGCAGGCATAGGCCCAGGTGGAGCCGGACACGTCGAGTGCCTCCACTATCTGGGCGCGCAGGTAGGCGTCCTTCTCGGCCTGGAAATGGCCGGCCAGCGTCTCGTAGGCCTGGTCGCCGCCTTTGGCGCCTAAATAGTTGATGGCCTCCAGCCGGCTTTTAGCGTCCGCCCGCTTCAGGGCGTCGGCCGCCTCGCCGGCGTCCTTGAATTCGGCCCGGCAGGGGGCCGCCAGCGCGGCCGCGAGGGTAAGCAGCAGGATATGGGTCTTCATGTTTCCTCCGTATCACTTGGCGAGGCTCTGCCCGGCCAGGGCGTAGGCCTTGTCGAAGAGCAGCACCGTCTCGAGCCCGGCGTCCCAGGCGGACTTCACTTCGCGTTCCTCTTCCCGGGAAAGGCCGGCGTCCACGTCGGGGCGCAGGCCTTCGCGGTGCAGGTCCAGGCCCGAGGGCGGCAGCAACCTGGCCACGGTGAGTACCAGGCCCTTGCGGCCGGAGCCCAGGCTGAAAGTGCGGGTCACGGAGACCTTGCCGCCGGTGCGGCCGCCGACCAGGACGGCGCCGGACAGGTCCTTCATGGCCTGGGCGAAAACTTCCGCGGCCATCAGGGTGTCGCCGTCGGTCAGCACGGCCACCTTCAGCCCGGAGAACTTGCCGCGGGCCTTGGCCTCGAAGACCCGGCTGTAGCCGGGGTGGCGGGAACGCATCTCCAGCACCGGGCCGTGCCTGGGGGCGAACTCCGCCAGCAGGGCGGCGGCCTCGTCGGGCAGGCCGCCCATGTTGCCGCGCAGGTCCAGTACCAGCTTACGGGCGCCGAGGGCGGACAGCCCCTGTATGCCGGCCGAAGCCGTGGCGGCGGACCCCTTGAAGAACATGCCGATCTTCACGAAAGCCGTCCGCGAAGCCGGGTCGTAAAAGCCGAAGACTACCGGCGGAACGAAGCGCTCCCTGGCCAGCTGCGCCGCGGCCGGGAGCCTGGCGCCCCGCCTGGACAGGGCCAGCGAATAGCCGAAGCTGCCGGGCACCTTGTCCGCGGCGGCCCCGGGCGAGGCGGGAGAGCCGTCGAGCTCCAGCGCCACGTCGCCGTCCTGGACGCCGGCCGCTGCGGCCGGCGAGTCCCGGAAAACCTTTACCACCCGCAGCTGCCCGCCCCGGCCGGAGAAAAGCAGGCCGGAGGAGGAAGACTCCCGCGCCGGCATCTGCCTGGCGCCGCGCTTGCTCTCCACCAGCGCCGCCTCGGGGTCCAGCGCGGCCAGCCCCGCGAAGCCCCTGGCCTCCAGGGCCTTGCGCACCTCGCCGGGCGCGTAGGCCTGGTAGGAATGCCTTTCGAAAGCCTTTTCGGCGTCGGGGTAGAGCTTCTTGTCGGAGCAGGCGGCCGCCGCCAGGACAAGCAGCGGCGGCAGCAGGAGGCGCGTCTTGGTCATGCTACTATTATCTCAAATTTCAGGCCGGCATCACCGTCGTGTTCTGCGGCGGGAAATCCCCGATATAAGCCGGCCTGTTGGCGAAATCGCAGGGATCGTTGGGCAGGAAAGGCCCGTACATGGGGCAGTTAGCCGGCGCCGCCGTGTTCTGCGGCAGGCAGCAGCAGGGAGCCTGGGGCGTGCAGCCGCATTCTGCGCCATAGCCCTCGGTCTGGATATAATCCTGCAGCTGGATGTCCTCCATCACGGCCGCGTCCTCCGGGCTGGCGAAGCCCTGGAAACCTTCTTCCGGGCCCGTGGGCGGCGTCTGGCTGCGCCCCTCGGGGGCGGACGGGTCCTGGGAGCCCGCGGTATT
The DNA here is from genome assembly GCA_964435105.1 of uncultured Elusimicrobiaceae bacterium. Lineage (GTDB taxonomy): Bacteria > Elusimicrobiota > Elusimicrobia > Elusimicrobiales > UBA9959 > UBA9959. The sequence goes on along the minus strand of CAYSYJ010000009.1, from coordinate 22,205 downwards.
GCCGCCCGCGCCACCGCGGCCGACCAGGTTGCCCAGCGGGTTCATGGCCGCCGAGGCCATGTCGGACATCATATTCTTCTTATCCTCTTTCAGCGCCTGGCGGGTGCCTTCCACGTCCAGCTTGGGCTTGCCCACCTCGGCCACGCCCAGGGACTTGGCGTCGTTGGCGTTGATATCCTGGTCGCGCAGGAACTTGGGGATGGAATTGGGGTCGATGCGGTCCAGCTTGGCCTTCATCTTCTCGTCGTACTCTATGGATTTGCCGGCGTCGGGGCTGGCGTCGAAGGAGCGGGCCGTCCAGCTGCGGGCCGCGTCCTGCGAGGCGATCCTGGCGCCGTAGAGAGAGGCGCGGAAAGTACCTTTCAGGGCGTTCAGCACGCCGCCCACGCCGCCCTTCTTGGGGGCCGCGGGGCCGGTCTCGCGCTGCTCGGAAGCCTTGGCGGAGGCCACGCCCCCCTGCTGGTAGGACTGCACTCCCGCGGCGGAAAAGCTCTTGGCCGAGGCCGCTCCGCCGGAACCGATACCGGACGAGGCCCGCGCCACCAGCTTGCCCTCGAAAGTGCCGCGCTGGGCGCCGGCCCGGCCGGAAGCCCCGCCGGACCTGCCGGCGAACTCCTCGGCCCCGCCGCCGCCGGCCCCGCCGGAGGAGGAGCCGGAAAGGCCGGCCCCGGCCTCCGCCTGGGCGCGGGCCTCAAGCGCCTTCCCCTCTTCCCCGCCCGGGGCGGCCGCGCCGCCCTCCGGCCGGGCGGACAGGGGGTCCGCTTCGTCGTATGAGAAGAAATTGTCGGCTTTCTGCAGGGTGCCGCGGTTGTAGGCGGCGCTGTTGGCCGAGAGCTGCTCGTACTTTTCGCCGCCCACCAGTTTCTGGGCCTCGCGCCCGCCCGAGGTCAGCGCGTAGTAGCCCCCGCCGGCCATCAGCATGAAAAGGGAGCTCAGTACCAGGCCCCAGTGGCCCCGGGGCTTACGCTCCTCCGCGCCTTCTTCCTGTTTTTCTTCGGGATCCATATGGTCCTCCGGGAAATCAAAAAACGGCAAGGTCTGGGGACTGGAAAGGTTCCATCGCCACGACCTTTATTTCACCCCAATGTTATAGCAGAGGAAACCCGTTTTTTCAAGGGGTCAGGTCTTGATTTTTAGCGTTTACAGGATAAGCCCGCCACACTGGGTTTCCGGAGACGCGGAAATGCTAAAAATCAAGACCTGACCCCTACTTTTTCAGCATGCGGGAGGGCTTGCCGAACTCCTCGAAGATCGCCGCGATCTCGTCATAGTCCAGCTCTTCGCGCCTCACCAGTTCGTCCGTGAAGCGCTCCACGGTCTTCCAGTTATCGCGCAGCAGCTTCTCGGTCTCGGCCAGCTGCTCGCGCAGCAGCTCCTGGGTCTCCCGCTCCAGCAGGTCTATCATGGCGGCCGACCGCTCGGATTCGTGGATGGAATTGTAGCTGCCTATGAAGCCGCTCTTGCCCATGCCCATGGACCAGACCATGTAATGGGCCGTGCGGGCCGCGTGGGCGAAATCGGAGCCCACCCCGGAGGAGGTGACGCCGTACTTAAGGCGCTCGGCCGCGTAGCCGCCCAGCGAGGCCCGCAGCCAGCCGATATAGCTGTCGCGGTCCGGCACGTGCAGTTCCTCCGTGGGCATGTGGTGCACCACGCCCAGCGCGCCGCCGCGGTGCAGGATGGAGGCCTTGAACACGTCGTCGGTGGGATGCGACAGGTAGATGGTCACCAGGTGGCCCGCCTCGTGGCAGGCGATGCGCTCCCGCTCGCGGGGGGTCATGCTGAGGCGGTGCGCCACGCCCAGCTCTATGCGCTCTATGGCGGCGCTGATATCCTTGTAGCTCAGCCGGTCGGAGCCGTTGCGCACCGCTATCAGGGCGGCCTCCTTCACCACGTTCTCGATGTCGGCCGGCGAGTTGCCCACCGCCTTGCGGGCCAGCCGCCCCAGGTCCACCGCGGCGTCGTAGCTGACCTTGCCCAGGTAATGGGCGAACAGTTTCTCGCGCTCGGCGAGGTTGGGCTTGTCCACGAAGATCTTGCGGTCGAAGCGGCCCGGGCGCAGCAGGGCCTCGTCCAGGACGTTCTCCACGGCGTTGGTGGCGCCGAAGACTATCACGTTGGCCGACGAGTCCAGGCCGTCCATCTCCACCAGCAGCTGGTTCTGGGTGCTGTTGGTCTCGGACCCCCCGCCGAAGGCGTCGTAGAGGATGCGGCGGCGGCCTATGACCTCGATCTCGTCGATGAAGATGATGCACGCGCCGTGGGCCCTGGCGTAATCCCGCGCCTGCGCGAACAGCTTGCGCACGCGGCTCGCCCCGACGCCCACGAACACCTCCACGAACTCCGAGCCCGCCACGTTGAGGAAGGGCACCCCCGCCTCGGTGGCCACGGCCTTGGCCAGCAGCGTCTTGCCGCAGCCGGGCGGGCCCACCAGCAGCGCGCCCTTCAGGATCTTGCCGCCTATGGCCTTGACCTTGGTGCGGTCCTTGATGAGCTGCACCAGCTCCCAGGCCTCCCTCTTGGCCTCCTCCAGGCCCACTATGTCGGCGAAGCGGATATTAACGGTCCCGGCGTCCACGCGCGTCTTCTTGAGCGCGCTGAAGCCGCCGGCCTGCATGAGGTAAAGGAACCCGACGAAGATCACCGTGTTGAGCACCATCCAGGGCATGCTGGCCACGTTCATGCTGATGATGTAGCGCCGGGTGTTCTCCTCGATACCCGCCAGGTACCAGATCGGGAACAGCACGGCCACCGCGGCCACCAGGCCTATGGCCAGCGCCAGCCAATGGCGGCGCAGGAACATCTTTATTTTGAACCAGAGCATGTATTCTCCAGGGATTTACTTGAGGCCGGGCAGCACGAAGCGGATGGGCCTGTCGCGGTTGGGCACGTACTTGATGACCTCCAGCTGCCGCCCGCCGCGGCAGAGGTAGTCGTGGCCGTTCATGCAGTCCGCCCCGTAGGGGTAGGTGCAGACGGCCTGCTTGGGATACTTGCAGAGTAGCTTGACGCCGGCGGGGCTGGTGATGACCGTCAGCGTGACCACGTTCCAGACCTGGGTGCGCACCACCTCGATCTTGAGCTCCTTGAGGTTCAGGAACTTGGAGACGGCCGGAGAATAGAAGCCGACATAGCCTTTCACCTTGTCCTCGATGTCCTTCTTGAGGGTGCCTTCGTCCCAGCCCACCCTGTCGGCGTTTATATGCGACTCCAGCTGCCAGCGCCGGGCCGCGTAATAGGAGGCGATCTCCAGCTTCTGCACCAGCACCAGCACGGCGAAGATCTTGGCCGTGATGAAGACTATCAGCAGGAACAGCGGGAACATCAGCACCACTTCGGTCATGGCCTGCCCCGGCCGGCCGGCCCGGAGGGCGGCGGCGCCGCGGCGCAGGCGCGCCAGGAGGGCGGGGGCGGGGTTCACGGGTAAAGCCTCGTCTGGTATTTCGGGGTGGGGGCCGGCCACACGCAGTTGTTGCCCGACTTCATCTGCGGGCACTGCGTGGCTATGCGCGCGTGCACGCAGGGCCTGTCCATGCCCTTGCACTTGCCCAGCGCGTTCAGGTTGACGTTGAAGTAGTTTTTGGGCGCGTCCCAGCCCTGGATCACCTCTATGCCCTTGCCCAGGTCGTCCAGCACGCCGCTGTTGACGGTGGCCAGCTGGAAGAGGCCGTTGGGGCTCATAGTGGTCATATCCAGGGGCGAATTGGGTTTGCCCAGGTAATAGGCCGGCATGCCGCCGGTATACACCTTGGCGTAGAACATCATCTTCTGGATATAGTGCATTATGAACTTGCTGTTGCCCTTGCTGATCTTGTTGCTGAAGAACCCGCCGCTGGTGCGCAGGCCATCCTCGCCGCAGACCTGGGGGTTATTGACGCATTCGGGCGTATTGGCGTTGAGGTAGTAGGACTTGCGGAAGAAGTTGAAGTTCTCCGTCAGGCGCTCGAAGACGGTGTACTGCGACTCCTCCACCGACCCCAGCAGCGTATAGACCTGCGAATAGAACTTGTAATAGCCGATGGCCTGGCCCCACTCGATGTAGATGTACATGCCCTGGTCCCAGGTGATCAGGTCGAAGACCGGCTTGTTCTCGGGCCCCGAAGGGTTGTTTTTGAACTCCGGGCGCGCCGTCTGGTCGAACTCTATCTCCCATTTCCTGGTCCTGTCCAGCTTATCCTCGTCCGGCTGCTGCCCCTTGGCGTCGCTCTTGTCCTTGGGGAAGGCCCCGGCCTCGTAGAGCATGTCGAAGGGGCAGACCTCGGCGCCGTCGTCGTTGGTCTTCTTCATGGGCTTCTCGGGAGGGCACTCGTAGGCCTCCTTGAAGATGCGGTACGGGAAGGCGCCGTTGACGTAGGCGGTACGGTTGAAGAGGTTGGTATAGTCGCCCATCTGGATGAAGGCGGCCGAGTCCACCGCGAACTGCTGGCGGATCTTCTCGCGGGAGATCTTGGTGGTCTCGAAGAGCAGGTAGACGAACAGCAGCAGCGAAGGCACCACGAACAGCGACGGGATAAGGATCTGGCCGGCCCTTTTGACGGGGCGCCAGGCTCGCTTCTCTGGTCCTTTGCCGGTCATAATCCCTACTTGGGCGTCCCCGCGCCGATGATCATGCCCACCAGCGTGAACAGCCCGCCCAGGATGCGCTTGTGGAACAATACGGCCATCATGGCCGCCATGCCCGCCACCACGGCGAGCAGCAGCAGGTATTCCACCGTGGCCTGCCCCCGGCGGGCCGCCAGCGGGCGGCACGGCGAAGGCAGGCGATAAAACAGCAGCTCGGCGCGGCGCCAGGCGCCGCGCAGCAGCTGACAACAGGCCGCTCCGCTTTTCATACCCGTAATGTTATACCACCTAAAACCCGCTTTTTCAAGATATAGTTTAACTTCGCGTTGTTACTGATATATTGCCCCGGGCAAGAAAAAGGCGGCTAGCCCCCGATCGGGGACTAACCGCCTTTCCCGGCCGGACGGCCTCAGCGGCCGTCTTCGGGCGAGATCAGGCCCTTCTCTATGGCCTTGACCACCGCCTCGGTGCGGTTGTTGACGCCGAGCTTCTGGAAGATGCTGTTAAGGTGGTTCTTCACCGTCTTAACGGAGCAGTCCAGGGCGGCGGCTATTTCCTTGTTCGACTGGCCCTTGCCCAGCAGCGCCATCACCTTTATCTCGGTGGCGGTCAGGCTGTCGGGGGCGCTGTCGTAGCCGGAGCCGCCCATCTGGCGCAGGCCCTGGATGAGCTTGCCCATGATGGGCTGCGGGATCATAACGCCTTCGGCGGTAAAGGTCTTGAGCGCGTGCACCAGCTCGCTGGCGGGCAGCATCTTGGACAGGTAGCCGTTGGCGCCGGCCTGGATGGCCTCGGTCACGTGGGCCTCGTCCTCGTAGGAGGAGAGGATCAGCACGTTGGTGGAGGGGCATTCCTTGCGGATGATGCGGGTGGCGCTGACGCCGTCCATCTGGGGCAGCTTGATGTCCATCAGGATCACGTCGGGCTTGATCTTCTTGGCCATCGCCACGGCCTCGGGGCCGTTCGAAGCCTCGCCGACCACCGAAATGCCCTTCTCGTCCTCGAGCAGGTCCTTGATGCCTTCCCGGAACAGGGTCTGGTCGTCGGCTATGAGCACGGTTACTGTCTTTTTAGCGCTGGCCATGGTTTACTCCTTGGTCTCTGTTAAGTTTTAACTGCCCCTCTTCAATGCTGTTCCCCGCCCTGCTGCTGCTCCTGCTTCGCCTGGTCCTGCGGCGGGGGTTCCTTGGCGAAGGGGATCACGAACTTGAAGGCCGAGCCCTTGCCCACGCCCTCGCTCTCCACGATGATGCGCCCGTCGTGGCTCTGCACTATCTCCTTGGAGATCGAAAGGCCCAGGCCCAGGCGGCCGTGCGGCGACTTGCCGCCCGCGGGCTGGTAAAAGCTCTGGCCGAGCTTGGGCAGCACCTCGGGGTCTATGCCCTCGCCGTTGTCTTTCACGGCCACGCAGACATTGTCCGGGTCGAAAGGGCTGACGGTCACCACGATCTTGCCGCCGCGCTGCGTGTGGCGGATGGCGTTCTCCAGGAGGTTGAGCAGCACCTGGCCGATGCGGCGCTTGTCGGCGCAGACCATCTTCAGGCCGCCGGCGAACTCGGTGGAGATCTCTATGTTCTTCTGCATGGCGCGGCCGCGGGGGCCCACCACCATCTCCTCCACCATCTTGTCCATCTCGAAATAGTTCTTCTCCAGGCGGAACTTGCCCTGCTCGATTGAGGCCCAGTCCACCAGGTCGCCGATCAGGCGCGAGATCTGGGTGATGCTGGCGCTGATGAAATCCATCTTCTTCTTCTGGTCGTCGTTGGGCTTGATGGTCGCGGCCAGCATCTCGAAACTGATCTGCAGCGTCATCAGCGAGTTCGACAGGTCGTGCGAGGCCATGGACATGAACTTGCTCTTCATGCCGTTGAGGCGGTCGAGCTCCTCGTTGTTGTGCTTCAGCATGTCGATGAGGCGCTTGTTCTCCTGCTCGAGGTACAGCTTCTCCTCGGCCTTCTTGATGGCGCGGCGCAGGTAGTTGAAATCGACGGGCTTGATGAGGAAGTCGTAGACCGATTCCTGGATGGCCTTCACCGCCGTGTCCAGGGAGGCGTGGGCGGTCATCATCAGGATCTGGCTGTCGGTATTGAGCTTGCGGATATCCTTGATGACCTCGATGCCGGTCTTGTCGGTGAGGTTGAAGTCCATCAGGATGATATGGAAGAAATCGGAAACCACCATCTTCATGGCGGCGGAGCCGGACTCCGCCTCGAAGACCTTATAGCCCTCCATTTCCAGGAGGTCGCGCAGCGTCTCGCGCAGGTGCGCGTCGTCGTCGACTATCAGGATCTTGCTTTCCATGCTGGTTTGGCTCGGCCCCGGGGCCAAGCTCTCCAATTTATACTTAATTTAACTTATATAAACAAGGGGGTCAGGTCTTTACTTTTGACCTTGCCGGGGAAAAAGCAGCGGCCGATCGCCCCCGCGGCCTGAAAAGGTCAAAAGTAAAGACCTGACCCCATTCCCTACGGGTTCTGGACTATGGGCAGGAAGATCTTGAAGCAGGTGCCCTTGCCGACCACGCTGGACACTTCCACGCGGCCCTTGTGGCGGTCGGCCACCTTCTTGACCACGGCCAGGCCCAGGCCGGTGCCGCGGGCCTTGGTGGTGAAGAAGGGCGCGAAGATCTTGTCCACGGTCTCCTTGGGCATGCCGCAGCCGGTGTCCTCCACGTCGATGCGCACCGTGCCGGGGTCCACGACCTCGCTGCGCACGTAGACCTTGCCGTGCTCGGGCATCACCTCGATGCCGTTCTTGATGAGGTTGCGGACGGCCTGCGCCATCTCGTCCGGGTCGATGTTGACGTAAGGGTTCTCCGGCGCGAAATTCTTGACCAACTCCACGTGCGGCGGCACCGGGAAGGACATGGTCAGGTCCTCCAGGTAGGCGTTGATGCTCATCACCTTGGGGTTCAGCTCGCGGGTGCGGGCGAAGCCCAGGATCTCGTCGATGATGCCGTTGGCCTGCCGGATCTCCGACTCGATGATGGAGATGTGCTTGATGATCTTGGGCTCCGGGTTGGGGACGGCGTTGGTCTTGGTCTTGATGAAATAGATGGAGTTGTTGATGACGGCCAGGGGGTTGCGGATCTCGTGGCCTACGACGGAGGCCATCTGCCCGATGGCGGCCAGCCGCTCCTTCTTGATCAGCTCGTCCTGCGCGCTCTTGAGCTCCCTGGTGCGGGCCTCCACGCGGTTCTCGAGGCTGCGGTTGAGGCGCTCCAGCTCGTCCTTGGCGCTCATGATCTCGGCGGTCTTCACCTTCAGGCTCTCGCTCATCTGCATGAAGGTGTGCGCCAGCTCGCCTATCTCGTCGTTGGGCATGGAGAGGTCCGGCAGGTAGTCGAAATCGCCCTCGCCCAGCTTGATGGCGGCCTCGCGCAGCGCCTGGATGGGCTGCGTGATGACCAGCGACATGGCGTAGCCCAGGAACAGCACGAAAACGGTCACGATCAGCATCATGTTGCGGGTGCGCCGCAGCATGTCGTCGGAGGCCTTGTAGGCCACCGACACCGAGCGCTGGATGTAGATGACCCAGCCCAGCTCCGTCACCTCGGCGAAGGCCCCCAGCACGCGCTCGCCGGTGTCCAGGATCAGCTCCCCGCCGCCGGTCTTGGCGTCGTTCTGCAGCAGCACCTTAAGCACGTCGTCGGGCAGCTTGGCGTCGGCCTTGTAGATCTCCTTGGAGTTGGAGTGCGCGATCAGGAAGCCGTTGGAATCGATGATGGCGGCCTGCGTATGGGTGGCCTCGGGAAAGCCCGTCTTGAGCAGGCTGGAGAGGGCGGTCAGGCTCATCTTGGCCAGCACCGCGCCCACCGGCTGGTTGGTGACGGGGTTGACTATCTGCACGCCCATGGTCACGGCCGGGTAGGAGCCCATGTAGCGCTCCAGGCCGCCCACGAACTCGCCGGCGCGCATCACCTTGGCGAACAGGGCGTCGTTGGAGAAATCGCGCATCTTGCTGTCGTGCACGAAGCGCCCCAGGCGCACCGTCTCCTGCCCCCCCGCGTCGATCACGGAGATCTCCAGGAAGGCGGCGTGCAGCTGCATGATGTGGCTGACGAGGTTCTGCTGCTTGGCGGAGTTCATCGAGGCGAAATCCTCGAGGTGGGCCGCGTCGAACAGCACGTTGCGGAAATTGATGATGTAGCTGGCCACGGTGTCGGCGAAGCCGACGGCCAGGGCCTCCTGGTCGCGGGAGATGGCGCGGTTGAGCGTGATCTGGCTGAGGTTGACGAGGTAGTACCCGACGATGCCGAGCGGCACCAGCGAGACTATCAGGAAGATCAGCAGGAACTTGTAGAAGAGCCGGCCGCGTTTCTTGGGAGCTTCTGTCATATCTCTACCAGACCTCAGCGCTTTTAAGATACTTATATTATCCAAGAACGCTGTTACAGAAATGTTACCGCAACGCCGGTGCTTAGGAGCCGAGGGGACAGGTCTGCCCGGACAGTTGGGGAGGGGAGGCTCCAACCGCGGCACGCGGTTGGAGGGGAACCGCGCAACGGTTCCCTGCAGTCCTGTCCGGCGGGCCTGTCCCCTCGGCGACGACTACTTGGCGCAGCCGGCGGACGGCTGGCCGGGCGGCGGCACCTTCTCGAAACCGGGCCGCTTGATCAGCTCGCCCAGCCCCACCATGAAATCCCTCCCGTCCACGATGAACGACGGGGAAGTGCTCAGCCCCAGCGCGGAGGTCGCCTCGAAATCGGCGGCCAGCAGCTGTTTGGCCTCGTCGAAGTTCTTTTCCACCTTGGCGGCGTCCACGCCGGCCGCCTTGGCGGCCTTCTGCCAGTCGGGGCTCTGGTAATCCTTGTTGCGCTCCGACAGGTAGGCGCGGAACTTCTCCGGGAAATGCCTGGCGATGTAGAGCTGGCGCGCGTTCTCCTCCCACTCGGCCTGGCCGTGGAGGCTGGAGAACTCGTACTCGCCCTTGTCGTTCTTCTTGGCGTCGCCGATATAGTGGATCTCGAGCTTCGTGCCCTCGGGCAGGAGCTTGTTCTTCTCGGCGTCGAGCAGGGAGTTCTCGGCCAGCACGCCGAAGGGGCACTGGCTCATCACGAAAAGCTCCACGGTGCCCTTCTTCTCGGGGCGGCCCGCGTAAAGGCCCTTGCGCTGGCGGTCCTCGTAGACCAGGTAGCCGCCCTTCTCGGAGAACAGCCCGGCCGCAACCTCGCTCTGCAGGCGGGCCTTGGCCTCGGGCGTGGCCTCCAGCAGGTAGGACGGGACAAAGGCCACGTCGGGGAACTTCTCCCCCCGCTCCTTGGAGGCGTACTCGAGCACCTGCGGCTTGATGCCCTCGAAATAGCGGTCGAAGACGCCCAGCAGCTGGTCGTTCTTGGGCATTTCCGGGGTCACGATCACCCAGAGCCCGGGCGGGGGCGCCTTGGGCTTGGGCTTATAGCCCGCGGGCGGCGGGACGCGCTTGGCGGCCGGGAGCGCGGCGTTCACCGCGTTGTAAAGGGGGATGAGCCGCTGCGAGCCCTGGTAAGGCTTGCCGTCGAGCAGCAGCGCCGTGCGCGAGACGCCGGCAGCCTGGGCGGCCTTGTAGGCCTTCTCCAGCGCGGCGCGAGTTGCGGCCCGCTTCTCCAGCTCGTCCGGGTTCACCCCGGCGAAAAGGGCGGCCTCGCGCCAGCCGTCGGCCGACGGGGAAAGGGACCTGGCGTTCAGGTAGGACAGCAGTTTGCCGGGCCAGTCCTGCGCGATGACGGCGAGGCGGGCGGACTCCTCCACCTCTGGTTCGCCGCGAGGGGAGGTGAAAGCCCCGTCCCCGCCCTTGGCGACCAGCGGGCGCACCTTCAGCTCGGAGCCCAGGCGGCGCCGGACGGCGTCGGCCAGGAAGAACCACTGCCAGCTCTGGCCGTCCATGGCCTCCAGGTAGAGTTCCAGTTTGCCGCCGGAGGCGGCGGGGGCGGCCTGCTGCGCGTAGGCGGGGCAGGCCAGCCAGAGGGCGGCCAGGAGCGTCAGGAATTTTTTCATCACTGTTTCCCCTTGCGCCCCAGCAGCTGCCGGATGCGGATGGAGAGCTCCTGCAGGTCGAAGGGCTTGGTCAGGTACTCGTCGGCGCCCAGGCTCAGGCCCTGCGTCTTCTCCTCGGCGGAGAGGAAGCGGCCGGTCATCATGATCAGGACGAAGTCCCTGGAGAACTTGCGCAGCTCCTGGCAGATCTGGAAGCCGGAGAAATCCGGCAGCTGGATGTCCATGATCACCACGTCGGGCAGGTTCTTCTTGGCGGAGGCGATGCCCGCCTTGGCGTTGGCCGCCTCGAGGCAGGAGAAGCCTTCCATCTCCAGCACCTCGGCAAGGCTCTCGCGCAGGTGGTTGTCGTCGTCTATTATCAGGATCTTTGCCATGTTAATTCCCCTTGAATACCGCGCGGCCTACTTGCCGGGCACCAGTTTATAGCCCACGCAGGGCACGGTGTGCACGTAGCGGGCGGCTTTCCCCATCTTGGAGCGCAGCCGGCGGACGTGGACGTCCACCGTGCGCGGCGAACCGAAGTAGTTGTAGCCCCAGACGCGCTCGATGAGGTAGGGCCGCGAGAGCACGCGGTTCGGCGAGCTCAGGAACACGTAGAGCAGGTCGAACTCCTTGGCCGTCACCGTGATCTCCTTGTTGCTGATCTTAACGGTGTAGCTGGACATGTTCAGCTCGATCTCGTTGAGCTTTATGACCTCGTCGGGCTGCACGCTGACGGTGCGGCGCACCACGGCGCGGATGCGGGCCACGCTCTCGTGCAGGTCCTGGCTGTAGCCCAGCACCTCGTCGGCGCCCAGCTGGAAGAAGGCCAGCTTGTAGGAGATCTTGGGGGCGTCGCGGCCGGTGTGGCCGTGCGGCGCCAGCGCCTCCGCGGTGAGCCCCGACGGCACGTGGTCGAGCAGGGTGTCCGGGGATTCCAGCGCGGCGATGACCGGGATGTTCTTGTTCTTGGCCCGGAGGTTCTTGAGGAAGCTCAGGCCTTCCTCGTCGGCCAGGTTCTGGCCGACCATTACCATGTCGAAGGATTTCTCGGCCAGCATGCCCATGACTTCACGGGCGCGGTGGGCCGTCGCCACGGAATAGCCCTGGCGCGACAGCATCTCCAGCATCAGCGACGCCCTGGACAGGTCCTTTGAGGCGAAAATGATGTTTATTTTCACGGTGTCTCCTGGTTTCTACGGGCCCGCGCCGCGGCCCCCTGGGGGGTGCGGCGCCCGCGGCCCACGCTATCAGTCGTGGTGCAGTTCCTCGATGTCCAAGGACACGCCGCGCAGGCCGAGCACGCCGGTCAGCACGTTGTAGACGAAGGCCGCCAGCACCATCGCGGCGGTGGTGATGACCACGTAAAGGAGGCCGTAAAGCCCGACGCTCAGGAACTTCTGGGCGAAAGTCATGGGGGCGGTCTGCGGGTTGTCCACCACGAAGAACGTCACGGCCCCGCCGAGCAGGGCCAGCACGAAGATGACCAGCGGGACGGACGAAGTTACGAGGGAAGCTACGCTTATATTGCGGACTTCGAGTTTCATCATTTCCTCCAAAAAATAACGGCAGAGGGACGCGACGGGGCGCCCCTCCTAATAATACATTATTTTTAATTAATTTAGATGCTTATGGACGGCTTGGGATAGAACAGGATCAGGGTCCTGTTGGTTTCCGCGGTCTGGCCCACATGGAGGACCTTCACGTTGAAGCTCTGGTTCTTGAAGACGGTCTCGCCCTCCACGGTCTGGTCCGGCATCTCGAAGGCCTGCCCCACCAGGCGCAGCAGGGTCTGCTGCTGGCTGTCCACCACGTCCAGCAGGTGGATGTTCTTGGCGTCCATCCCCTGGCTCAGCTCGAAATTGGCGTAAAGGATGCTGTTGTTCTCGTCCACGACTATCACGTAGTTGGTGGGCGGGACTATGATGCTCAGGAGCGACCTCCACCAGCGCTGCTCGGCCTCCTTGTAGGTCTTGTCCCGGTTGGAGATCTGCTCGATCTCCCCCTTCATGCGGCCCATCAGGCGGGTGATGGCGCCCGACAGGTCGCCTATCTCGTCGGGGCGGGCGGCGAAGCGCAGGTCGAAGTTCTTGACCGAGACGCCCTCCACGCTTTCGCGCAGCACGTCCAGCGGCGAGATCACGTAATGGTGGAAGAAGAAATAGAGGGGCAGGCCGAGCAGGAACAGCACGCCCACGGCCCCGAAGACGTACTTGCGCATGGCCGAGCCTATCAGCACCTCGGCGCCGGCGCGGGACACCATCAGATCGATGATGCCGATGATCTCGCCGCGGACGGAGAAGGGGATGGCGATCTCGTAGAACGGTTCGCCCTTGACCTGGCGCACCTTGGGCAGCTTCGACATGTAGGCCTGGCTGATGGCGTCGGTGGGCGGCGGCACCTGGGCCTTGAAGTCGTCCCAGTGCATGCCGATGAAGCGGGCCTCCTTGTGCCAGCGCACCCGGCCCTGGCGGCTGAGGTAGAGCATGGAGGTGATGCGCTCGTCCTTGGTGAGGGACGTCATGATGTCGTACTCTTCGAAAGAGATGGCGTTGGCGTTGTTGAGCAGGCCGTTGCGCATGGTCGGGGCGTACACCTTTACGGTCTCGATGACGTCCTGCTTGAGCTTCTCGTCGAAGGTCCACTTGAACAGGTTGTAATAGAAAACGCCGCCGAGGAACATCACGTAGATGCCTATCCCGACGAACCACATCAGCCACTTCATCGTAAGCCGCATAGATCAGCCTCTTTAAAATCGTCCTTTGCCGCTGTATAAATTCTAGCAGAGCGCTGTTTCGGAATTGTTAACCCCGATACTAAGCGAGGAGAGGGTATGCGCCCGGAGGGATGTCGCACAAGACACGGATTCCGTGAAAAGCCGGGCGGGGTGTTCCTCCGCGAACCAGTTGCGGAGGGGAGGCTCCAACCGCGCTTCGCGGTTGGAGGGGAACCACGCAAGGGTTCCCTGCAGTCCTGGTTCGAGGAGGAATACCCCGCCCGGCCTACTGGCCGCCGGAGAGTATCTGCTCTATGCGCTTGAGGCCGGCCGCGGCGTCGGCGTTGCCGGGGTCGAGCTGCCGCGCGATGGTCCACTCGTCGCGCGCCTTCTCGTAATTGGAATTCTGGAAATATTTCAGGCCTTCCAGGTAATGCTGCTGCGACGCCAGCTTGTTCTCCTCGCTGACGCCCTGCGGCTTCCTGACCTGCTCCACGCCCACGCCCTTGCGCCTGGCCTCTTCCTCGGCCTTCTTGCGCTCGGCCTCTTCCCTGGCGCGGGCCTCTTCCTCGGCCTTGGCGCGGCGGGCGGCCTCTTCGGCGCGGCGCTTCTTGTCGTCGGCCTCTATCCGCATCTGCTCGCGGGCGCGGGAGATGAGCCTGTTGAGGTAGGACATGTTGGCCGTATAGGGCTTGGCCTTGTCCCATTCGCCGATGGCGTCGGTATAGCGCCTGGCCCCGTAAAGCTTCTTGCCGGAATTGATGTAGCCGGTCTCGATCTCGAGCTTCACCTCGCCCATCAGCTTGCCGGCCTTGGGATCGCCGGGCTGGATCTCCAGCGCGCGCTGCAGGCCCTCGTAGGCGGAGCGCAGCTTGCCCTGGGCGTAGTACTCCAGGGCCTCCTTGAGCTTGTCGTTGGCCTTCTGCTGGCGCAGTTCCTCCTCGATGCGGGTGATCCACTCGATGGTGGCCGCGTCGCGGGGGCGGATCAGCAGGGCGTTGTAGAAATTGTCCAGGGCGGCCTTCAGGTCGCGGTCGCGGTAGGCGTCCTCGCCCTTCCCGGAATAGTATTCCTTCAGGTCGTCCTTCATCTTGGCCAGCCAGTACTTGGCCTTGATGTTGTTGGGGGAGAGCTTGACGACCTCCTCCATCTTGCGGTGCGCCTCCACGATGCGCCCCTCGTTGTAATAGGCAAGGGCGGTCTTGAACCGGTCCTCGAGCATCAGCTTCTCGCTGACGCCGGGCCGCATGCTGCCGCGCAGCTGGTTGGAGGCCTCCAGCAGCATCTGGGCGTCCTGGTAATTGGGGTCGATGGCCAGGATCTTGGCGGCCAGGTCCTTGGCGTCCTCGTAGTTGCCCTGCCGGTAGTACTCGAAGGCGTTCTCGTAGACGTTGTCGAGCATCTTGCCCTGGATCTTCTGCTTCTCCAGTTTCACGGTCTCCAGGAACTTCTTCTTCTCCTCGAACTCGGTCAGCGAGCCCAGGCCGGTCTTCTGCAGGTCCAGGAAAAGCGACTCCTCGCTCTTGACGCGCTTCTGCTGCGCTGCGCAGGGCAGCGCGGCCAGGAAGAGGAGGGTCAGCAGCAGGTTTCTCATAAAAGCCTCGCTAGAACGGCATGCCGCCGGTGATCAGGTCGCTGATCATCGGGGCCAGCATCAGGATGAATACCGTCGGGAAGATGAAGATGAACAGCGGGATGAGCATCTTGGTGGAGGCCTGCGCGGCCAGCTTCTCGGCCTTGTTGAGGCGGCGGAAGCGCATGTCCGCGGAATAGTTGCGCAGCAGCTCCACGAGGCTGGTGCCCAGCTCGTCCGACTGCACGATGAGGCCCACGAAGGAGCGGACCTCCTGCAGGCCGGTGCGCAGCGACAGGCGCCGCAGCGCGTCGCGGCGGGAATAGCCCAGCTGCACCTCGTTTATGGTGCGCTCTATCTCCAGCTCCAGCCCGGTCTTCACCGGGGCGATCTTCACGATGCGGTCGAAAGCGGTCATGTAGTCCAGGCCCGACTCGATCATCAGCGCGCCCAGGTCCACGAAGGTCGGGAAGTTGCGGATGATGTCGTCCTGGCGGTTGCGGATGCGCGGGGAGTAGAGCATGGCGTCCGGCAGCAGGAAGCCCAGCGGGGCGAAGACCAGCGTGACCGGGGAGCCGCTGAGCGCGTAGAACCCCAGCGGCAGGACGGCGCCCACTATCATCTTGATGTGCAGCATGCGCAGCGGGTCGGTGTTGGTGGGCCGGCCCAGCAGCATGTAGGTCTCTTCCAGCTTCTTCTCCTGCCCCATCTGCCTGGCGAAGAAGAGGTCCAGCTTGTCCCAGGGGCTCTTGCTGTTCTCGAGCTTGGAGAAGGCGGAAACCTCCTTGCCTTCCATGTCGCTGATGTCGCCTATGGGGGAGCGGTCCTCGGCCGGCGGCGCGAAGAAACGCTGCACGAACGTGAAAGCGGCGAAAGAGCCGCCCACGGAAAGTATCAGCAACAGTACGCTTCGTATCGTATCGGCGTTCATACCCTGATCTTACCCAGGCTCGAGACTACCTTCATGCCTATGCCTATCCAGATGATGCAGAACATCGCGGTGGCCATGCCTATCGGCGTGCCGTAGAACTTGATCATGGTCTCGGGCTGGAAGAGGAACATCACGCCCACCATCACCCAGGGCATGATGCCCACGACGATGGACTGGATCTTCTGCTGCGCCGTCATGGCCTTGGTCTTCTCCTCGAGCTTGGACTCCTCGCGGATGTCCACCACGATGCGCTCGAAGACCTTGGTCAGGTTGCCGCCCATCTGGCGCTGCAGCACGATGGCGCGGATCATATATGAGAGCATCTTGGATTCAACGCGCTCTTCCATCACGCCCAGCGCCTTTTCGAAGCTCATGCCCAGCTGGTAGTTCTTGATGACGAGCGCGAACTCGTCCGAGATCGGGGGCAGCAGGTCCTTGGAGACCATCTCGAAGCCCTGCACGATGTCGAGGCCGGAACGCAGACAGTTGGCCAGCAGGATGAGCGCGTCCATCAGCTGCGTGTCGATCTTCTTGCCGCGGGCCTGCTTCATGGCGGTCAGCACGGCGGCGGGCGTCTTCATGCCCACGTAGAAGCCCAGCCCCAGCAGGAGGAAGAAGACCGGGACGCTCATGGTCAGCATGCCCAGCAGGCCGAAGACCGCCACCGGCCCGAGCACCAGGTACTTGACGTTGATATTGATGAACTGCCGGGAGAAGGCCTCGGTGAAGACCTCCACCTTCTTCTGGTACCTGCCCATCACGACGTTGGTCTTCTCGTCGTTGGCGGTGAAGAAGCTGCGCACCGCCAGGAACATCAGGATCACGCCCAGGAGGCCCAGGGCGCGCAGGAACATCTTCCTGGCCGTGGACTCCGGGGGGAGCTTCTGGTACTTGCGGGGCGTGTTGAACAGCACGCGGAAGGCGTTCTGGCTTATCACGGCGGAGGCCGTCACGGCCTCGGCGTAGCGCTTGGAATTGGTGCTGGAGATCGCGTCGGCGATGGATTCCATCTCCTTCAGTATCAGGTTGAAGGAGGACATGATGGTGCGCCCGCGGCCTTCCATGGAGTCGCCCATGGTGACCTCTCGGGTGCGGGCCCGGTAGAGGCGGTCGAGCGACATCTGGAAGCGGATGCGGATATCCGCGTATTCCTTCACCAGCAGGCCGGGCTGGATATTGGCGCCGCCGGCTTCCGGCGGGAAGGTCTTGCGGGTCAGCTCCAGGTACTCGTAGATGATGGAGACCGGCGTCTGCCACAGCGCCGCCTCGGAGATCTCCCCCTCCTCGGGGTCGCGCCAGACCTTGCGGCCCAGCATCTCGGGGACCTGCTTGTCCACCCACTGCGGCATCTTATAGGTGGCCTTGACCCCGCGGCAGGTCATGGCGTAGTTGAGGATCTTGGGGTCCTTCTCCGGCGCCAGGTAATAGTAGAACAGCTGCATCTTCAGCGCGGCGCAGGAGATCTCGTCCATCTCGGTCTGGGAAAAGACGCCCGCCGCCGCGGGCAGGGCCGCGGAGCAAAGCAGGGTCAGGGCGAGGAGGGATCTCTTCATACGGTTCAGCCGCCGGCGCGCTGCTTGCGCTGCTCCTCCGTCCAGAACATCTCTATGGGCAGGTGAATGCCGTGCGTCTCGAAGTCCTTGTAGAACTTGGGCGGGTCGCCGGTGGCGCTGAAATAGCCCACCACCTTGCCGTTCTCGTCCATGCCGGTCTGGTGGTAGCGGAAAATGTCGTGGATCAGGATCTGGTTCTCCTCGCGGCCGGTGATCTCGGTGATGGCCGTGATCTTGCGGGTACCGTCGGAGAAGCGCGTCAGCTGCACGATCATGTGCACGGCGGAAGATATCATTTCGCGCAGGGCCCAGATGGGCAGGTCGGCGCCGGCCATGAGGCACATGGCCTCCATGCGGGTCAGCGCGTCGCGCGGGGTGTTGGCGTGGATGGTGGCCAGCGAACCCTCGTGGCCCGTGTTCATGGCCTGCAACATGTCCAGGGCCTCGGAGGAGCGGACCTCGCCGACCACGATGCGGTCGGGGCGCATACGGAGGCAGTTCTTCACGAGGTCCCGGATGCTGACCTCGCCCTTGCCTTCGATGTTCGGCGGCTTGCTCTCCAGCCGGACCCAGTGGTCCTGCTGCAGCCGGAGCTCGGCGGTGTCCTCCACGGTGACGATACGTTCGTCCTCCGGGATATAGCTCGACAACATGTTGAGGAAGGTGGTCTTACCGGTGCCGGTGCCGCCCGAGATGATGATGTCCTTGCGCAGCCTCACGCAGGCCTTCAGGAAGTCCACCGCGGTCTGCGAGATGGAGCCTTTCTTGATCAGCTCGGTGTCGGTGAAGGGCTTGGCGGAGAAGCGGCGGATGGTGAGCGTGGGCCCGGAGACGGCCAGCGGCGGGATAATGCCGTTGACGCGGGAGCCGTCCTTCAGGCGGGCGTCCACCAGCGGCACGGATTCGTCGATGCGGCGGCCCAGCGGCGCC
The DNA here is from genome assembly GCA_964435105.1 of uncultured Elusimicrobiaceae bacterium. GTDB lineage: Bacteria > Elusimicrobiota > Elusimicrobia > Elusimicrobiales > UBA9959 > UBA9959. The sequence continues at coordinate 3,985 of CAYSYJ010000009.1, read as the reverse complement.
ACGATGCGCTTCATGACCTGCATGATCTGGTCGTCGTTGCGGAACTTGTACTTGGTCAGGATCAGCTTGCCGGCCTTTTCGATGTAGACCTTGTCGTACGAGTTGACCATGATCTCGGTCACCGACGGGTCGCGCATCAGCTCTTCCAGCGGGCCGAGGCCCATGATCTCGTCCAGGAGCTCGTTGATGAACTTCACGCGCTGCTCGCGGGTAAGCGGGGTGGCGGCCTCCTTCTGCAGCAGGCCGTTGATGATGCCGTCCACTTTTTTGCGGATCTCGGCGTTAAGGGTCGGGTCGTCGGAGATCTTGATGCGCTCGGTTTCCAGCGCGGTGACCACGTTGCGGTGCACCTTCTGTTTGAGCTCTTCCCAGAAGGGCGGCACGTCCACCCTGGGGGCCTGGGCCTGCGCGGCCTGCGCGGGGGAGGCGGCGCCGGGGCCGGCCAGGTCCTGCTTGTCGGTGGGGCGCCACAGCATGTCCGAGCCGCTGGAGAATTCGGCCGAGTTCACGTTGGAAACCCACTGCTTCTCCGCCGGCTTCAGCTCGGCCAGGCGGCCCAGCAGCACGCGCAGGATGCGCACCCACTGGGTATTGGGCTGCTCCGTGATGAGGATCTTGTTCTGGTTGGCGTAGGCGGGGAGGGCGTCCTCCCAGGGCATGAAGGCCAGGATATCCTTGCCCATCTGCTTGAAGAACTTCTCCACGTCCTTGGGCCCTACGGCGCCCGGCATGTCGTAGAGGTTGGCGACGATCTCGAACTTGTTCATCGGGAAATGCAGTTCGTTGATCTCGCGGAAGATGCCGGCGGTGGCGTTGAGCGAGGAAACGTTGGAATTGGTCACCCAGAAGGCCAGGTCCGCGATGTCGAAGGCGAAGACCTGCATGGGGAAATAGGGGTCCACGTCTATGAAGATGTCGAAGTTCTGCGACAGGCGCGAAAGCATGGGCAGGATGATGTCCGGGGACATCTTGGCCACGTCGGCGCGGCGCTTGGAGAGCGGCAGCACCCCCACGCCCCACTGCGAGATCGGGATCTTGCCCTTGAGCAGCGCGCCCAGCGCGCTGACGGACTCGCGCCCCAGCTGCCGGATGATGTCGGCCATGGAAGGCGGGTTGAGGCCCAGCAGCTGGGCGTGCTCGGCGCGGCACATCGGGTCGAGCGGCAGGATCAGCACGTTGCGCTTCTGGTAATTGGCCCAGGCCAGCGCCAGGTTCATGACGATGGAAGTCTTGCCCACGCCCTCTTTGGGGCCCGAGAAGGCTATGACTCTGGGTGCCAGGTTCTGTTCCATATATTTACGGCCTTACCGTTTTATCCGCCGGATCCCGGCTTTCGCCGGGGCCGAGTTCCTTTCGTCTGGATCCCGGCTTTCGCCGGGATGATGTTTTGCGCCAGCGGCGCAAAACATCACTTTATGATGTCGAAAGTCACGAACAGGAACAGCGAACTCTGCTCCTCCACCACGTCGGTGGAACCGAACAGCGCCCCGATCAGCGGCAGGCTGCCGAGGATCGGGACGCGGTTCTTGGAAATATTGCGCGAGCTGCGCTTGAGCCCGCCTATCACCAGCGTCTCGCCGCTCTTGAGCTCCACCTCGGTCTGGATCTGGCGGGTGATCATGGACGGGATGGTGGTGCCGGACGCCACGACGGGCTTGGAGTAGTCGGGGTTCGAGACCTCCAGCTGGATCTGCACGTCCACCGCGTCCTTCTTCTCCTCGAGCACCACGGGCAGGACGTTGAGGATGACGCCGAACTTCTTGAACTCGGCGCCGACGCCCTGGTTGTTGGAATAGGGGACGGGTATCTCGCCGCCCACCGTGAAGTTGGCCTGGGTGCCGCTCTTGGTGATGACCTTCGGGTTGCTCAGCAGCTGCGCCTTACCCTCGGTCTCCAGCAGCTTCAGCGAGGCGGCCAGCTGCGTCTTGCGCTCGAAGTCGCCCAGCGTGATTATGCCGGGCACCGACTTCTCGGAAAAGTCGAAGAACTGGTTCCACGAGAAGCCGCGGGTCTTCTGGATGGAGCCGCTGATCTCCACGATGTCGGCGCTGACGGCCACCATCTTGGTGGCCTGCGCCGCGGCCCAGCCCGGGAGGGACAGGGCCAGCAGGGTAAGGAGAAGCTTTTTCATAATTTTCTATCCTTATTTTATCAGGCGCTTGAAGGAAGCGATCTCCATGGGGTGCAGTTCCACGTCTCCCAGGCCGCGCACCACCACGTCCACCTGGCCCTGCTTGGCGGACAGCGCCAGGTACTGGGCCTCGTTCGGGTTGAGCGCCAGGCTCAGCGCGGCCTTCTCGGAGAAGGCGGCGTCGGCGGCCTCGGCCGCGGCCTTGGCCTTGGCCTGGGAGCCGGAGAGGCCCTGGCCCAGGTTCGTGCCCACGCCCAGCACCAGCACGTTCTGCAGGATGGTGGCGGTGACTTTTTCCTTGCGGTTATCGCCCAGCACGGCGTCGAAACTGACCAGGATGTCCACCCTGTCGCCCGGCTTGATCAGGCGCAGCAGGTCGTTCTCTAGCGGCAGCACGCAGCCGCGGTAGCCGGGAGGCACCTTGACCGAAAGGCCGGCCTCCGGAGACAGGGAGACCAGGCCGCTCTGCGTAATCTGGTTGCCCTTGGGGATGCGGACCGCCGTGACCAGGTTGCTGACCAGCTTGATGTCGGACTGGCTCTTGACCTCGTAGGCGTCCTGCTCGATGTACATCTTGGGGATCACGCGGGTCTCCACCAGGTCCACGTTCATGATCGTGCGGGCCGGCAGGTCGTACTTGGCGACCAGCACCGTGGCCGGCTCGTTGGCCGCGGCCAGTTCGCGCTCCTTGGAGGTCAGGACCCACCAGTAGATGGCCGCCGCCGCTATGGCCAGCACCATGGGGACCAGCATTCCTTTCTTTTCCATAATCTTTCTCCAGTTGACCTGTTCTCGCCCTGTATGTCGGCGGTCGCCCGCCGGAAATCTTGCCGCCGGCCTACTTGAAGTACGGCTTCTCCACCGGCATCCGCACCCGCACTATCAGCACCTTCTTCTTGCTCCCCTTCGGCGGGTCCGAAAGGAAGTAGCTCGATCCCGGGAAGATGAGCCGGGCCGGGTAGGTCAGGGTGACCTCCAGGTCCTCGGACATCTGCTCCGACTGCGGGTCCTTCAGCGTCTCCACCAGCTCCCCGTCCACGTTGACGCCCGGGCTCTGCGGGAACATCTCCTTGAGGACCTCTTTCATCTTCTGGACGGCGAACCCCTTATTGGCCTTGGCGGAGGCGTTGTCGCCGCTCGGCCCGGCCACCAGCGACCCGATGCGCGCCAGCTCATAGGCGCAGTGGTGCGCGAGGATCGTCTGGAACCCGAGGTTCCCCATCTCCATGATAAAGAACAGCAGCAGCATGAAGATCGGCAGCACGAGCAGCAGCTCCACGGTGACCTGCCCGGCCCGCTTCACCCGGCGCAAGGCGCCGGCAATGATCCGTCCCGTTCCCATAAGCTCCGTCCCGGGGCGCGGGCCCCGCTGGGACGGCCTCTCTCCGCGCTTTCCGCGGGGCCGCGCCGGTTCCAACGCCGCGGCCCCGCCCGAAAACGCCTTTACTGGTTGCCGCCGGAAGCGCCCAGCGTGCTGGCCGCGCCGTTGATCATGCTCTGGATGCTGGCGAAGAGCTGGGGCATATACTTCTTCAGCGCCACGCCGGCGATGAGCACCACGCCCACCACGACCGCGAGCATCAGCAGGTATTCCACGGTATTCTGGCCTTTCCGATTCTTGAACAGCTTATTCATTATTTTTTTCCTCCGTGAACAGTAACCACCGCAAATCTACCAGGGGTCCGCCTTGTACATCTTGATGATGACCAGCCCGCCCCTCTTGAACTGGTTCGACAGCGAGTACTGCAGGGCCTTGTACAGCATCACGAACACGAACAGCAGCGACACGGTGACCAGCAGGTACTCCACCGCCGTCTGCCCTTTCTGCGTGCGCGCCGAGCAACTGCTGCGCGC
>CAYSYJ010000008.1:0-31184 GCA_964435105.1 uncultured Elusimicrobiaceae bacterium | reverse complement strand
CATCAGCGCGGACCTCATCGTGACCATCGCCAGCCTGGACGCGGCCCGCCAGGTGAAGCAGGCCGCCCTGCGGCTGGGCAGGAAGGCCGTCTGCCACATCAAGCTGGAGACCGGCATGGGCCGCATCGGCGCCCGCAGGCCCTCCGTGCTCAAGATCTACGACGAGCTGCTGACCTCCGGCGCGGTTTCCGTGGCCGGGCTCTACACCCACCTTTCCAGCGTCGACACCGACCCGGAGTACACGGCCGAGCAGCTGGGCTTCTTCCGGGAAACTTCCGAAGAGCTCCGTGCGCGCGGCGCGCGCGGCCTCACCCTGCACGCCGCCAACTCCAGCGCCGCCGTGAAGGTGCCCGAGGGCCGCTGGGACATGGTCCGCTGCGGCATCGCGGCCTACGGCCTGGCTGAAGGTTTCGAGCCGGCCCTTACCCTGAAGACCAGGGTGGTTTTCGTCAAGAACGTGCGCGAGGGCGCCTGCATCAGTTACGACAGGTCCTTCCGGGCCGACCGCCCCATGAAGATCGCCACCATCCCCGCCGGCTACGGCGACGGCTACGTGCGCCGCTTCTCCAATAAGGCCGACGTGCTCATAGGCGGCCGGCGCTGCCGGGTGCTGGGCAACGTGACCATGGATATGACCATGGTGGACGTGACGGCCGTGAAGGACGCGGCCGTGGGCGACGAGGCGGTGCTGCTGGGCCCGCAGGGGACCGAGGAGATAACGGCGCGGGAGCTGGCCGATATCGCCGGGACCATCACCTACGAGATAGTGACGCTCATCTCCTCCCGGGTGCCGAGGGTCTACCTGTGAGGCACTTTTCCTTTACCGAGAAGGTCGGGCACGGGTTCCTGGGCCTGGCGCAGGCGCTGGGCGGGGCCGCGCTGATGATCAAGTCGGTGGCGGTCTGGCTGGTGCGCTCGCGCTTCGAGGCCGGCGAGGTGGCCAAGCAGTCGGTCAAGATCGGAGTGGATTCCTTCACGGTGACGGCGCTGACCAGCTTTTTCACCGGCATGGTGCTGGCGCTGCAGATGGGCCAGTCCACCAAGAATCTTTTCAACGAGCCGCTCTATATCGGCACCATGGTGTCCTTCTCCATGCTCAAGGAGCTGGGTCCCGTGCTGACGTCCATCGTCGTGGCGGGCCGCGCCGGCGCGGTGGTGACGGCCGAGATCGGCACCATGCAGGTGACCGAGCAGATCGACGCGCTCTACACGCTGGGTACCAACCCGACCCGCTACCTGCTGGTGCCGCGCTACCTGGCCTTCCTGCTCACGCTGCCGCTGCTGACGGTGTTCGCTGATTTCATCGGCGTGCTGGGCGGCTGCATAGTGGGTATGGTTAAGCTGGGGGTGCCCAGCTCGGTGTACTTCGACGACATCTTCACCTACCTGGAGATCACGGATTTCATGCACGGTTTCCTGAAGACCTACGTCTTCGCCTTCATGATAGCCACGGTGAGCTGTTACAAGGGGCTCAATACGCGCGGCGGGGCCGAGGGCGTGGGCAAGTCCACGACGGAGGCCGTGGTGGTCAGCATGGTGCTGGTGATGGTGCTGGACTACTTCATCAGCGCCGCGCTGGTGGCGGTGGGCATATGATAGAGATCCGGGGCCTCGTAAAGAATTTTCCCGGCCGCAAGGTCATAGACGGCGTTTCCGTGGACATAAAGGAAGGGGAGCTGTTCAGCGTGATCGGCCCCTCCGGCACGGGCAAGAGCACTTTCATCAAGTGCCTGATCCGGCTGCTGCGGCCCGACGCGGGCGCCATAGTGGTGGACGGGCAGGACATAGCGGCCACCAACAGCGAGTTCACGCTGGCCAAGGTGCGCCGCAATTTCAGCTACCTGTTCCAGGAAGGGGCGCTGTTCGACTCCCTGACCGTCCTGGAGAACGTCTCTTTCGGCCTGAAATACCTCACGGATATCCCGAAGGCCGACTACCCGCGCATCGTGCGCGAGAAGCTGGCGCTGGTGGGGCTCAAGGACGTGGAGCACTTGAAGCCCGCGGAGCTCTCCGTGGGCATGAAGAAGCGCGTGGCGCTGGCGCGCTCCATAGCGGCCTCGCCCAAGTACATCCTTTACGACGAGCCGACCACCGGGCTGGACCCGGTGACCACCGGCATGGTGAAGGAACTGATCACCGACATGCGCGCCAAGCTCGGCGTGACCTCGGTGGTGGTGACGCACGACATGGGCCTGGCGCTGGAGATCTCCAGCCGCGTGGCCATGCTGACGGGGGGCAAGTTCGTGGAAGTCTGCGAACCGGCCTGCTTCCGCCGTTCCGAAAATACGGCCGTGCGCGAGTTCATGCGCATCTCCCACCTCTCCAAAGAATAACGGGCCGACCTGCAGGCAGGGGCTCCAAAACCGGCGTCGGGCACACCGTGTGAGGCCCGGCAGTGCCGGGCCGCAAGGACGGAAGCGATTTTTCATCGAAAATCGCTGAGTCGGGGTCGCGGAAAACCGCTATGCGGTTTATCCGTGACCGCGCCTCAAAATAAACGCCTCGGGCAAGTTGTGTCGTCCGCTTCGCGGACTCCACCCCGATACTTTTTCCGCCCCTGCCTGCAGGCCGGCCCTTAATGCTTAAACTTTGAAGGGTCCGTGGAGGGAGCTGCTTTTTTTATATAATGGATATCGATATAGTTATTATTAGGCAAAGGACGACATGAACGGCGAGATGAAGGTCGGTTTGTTCGTGCTGGCCGGCTCCATACTTTTCGGAGCGGCGTTATTCCTGCTGGGCGATTATTCCTTCAAGAGCTACTACACCGTCAACGCCGAATTCTCCGACGTGGCCGGTCTGCCCGACAAGGCCACCGTGAAGCTCTCCGGCGTCGAAGTGGGCAAGATCAAGCGCATCTACCTCAGGGACGACAAGGTCGTGGTGCAGCTGGCCATCCTCGAGGGCGTCAGGATCTACCGCGGCGCCAGGTTCTCCGTGGGCTCCACCAGCGTCATCGGGTCCAAGTACCTGCAGGTGGACCAGGGCTCTCCCGCCCTGGGTTACGTGGAGGCCGGCGAGACCGTGCGCGGCGAGGAGATCATGCCCCTGGACAAGGCCGTGGCCAGGGCCGTGGCCAGCATGGAGTCCCTCGTGGCCGATATCCGCGGCGAGGGCAAGCTCGCCAGGAGCATGCAGGACATCCTGGACAACCTGCGCGACATCACCGCCAACGTCAACGACCTGGTGGCCAACAGCCAGCCCCACGCCGAGAAGGCCATCGAGCGGATGGATTCCATCACCGCCCGCCTGGACGAGGTGCTGCGCAAGACCGACGAGATCGTGGGGAAGGTCAACCGCGGCGACGGCGTGGCTGGCGCCCTGGTGTCCGACCCCAAAATGAAGGAGAACGTCAGCGAGGCCATCACCAACCTCAAGGACGCCTCCGCCTCCGTCAAGGAAGCCCTGGGCCGCGTGGGCGGCTTCCGCACCTACCTCAAGTGGGACTACAAGTACGAGCCGCTCGCCAAGGGCTCCAAGAACGATTTCGGCGTCAAGATCTCGCCGCGCGAGGGCCGCTACTACTACCTGGGCGCGGCCAACATGATGAACACCAAGGACGTGGCCAAGGGCGTGGACTACGAGGTGATGAACACCGTGGACGCGCGCCTGGGCTGGGAGATCAAGGCCTTCGACCTGTACGCGGGCGTCATCCGCGGCTCCGGCGGCGCCGGCGCCAGGTGGAAGCCTTTCTTCAATTCCAAGTGGGACCGCTTCACGCTGTTCGCGGAAGGTTCCGAGTTCGGCCGCAACCGCCGCATCAAGGGCCGCTCCTTCAACGACCCGCGCTACGACGTGGGCGCCGAGGTGGCCGTCAACAAGTACGTGTCGGCCGGCCTGCGCGTGAACGACCTCGCCGAGACCAAGCGGGTGAACTATACCGCCCGGGTGCTCTTCGAGGATAAGGATATCGCCTACCTGTTCGGCTTCGCCGCCCTGGGGGCGACCAAGAAATAGCATGAAGCTCAAGACCGTCTACCGCTGCCAGCAGTGCGGGCAGGCCTCCGCGAAATGGGCCGGGCAATGCCCCGGCTGCGGCGGCTGGAACACGCTGGTGGAGGAGGCCGAAGAGGTCCTCACCAAGGCCGCGGCCAAGGCGCGCGGCCTCACCGATTTCTCCGAACCGCCGGTAAAGCTTTCCGAGGCGCGCGCCATGAAAGCCGAGCACGCCCCCACCGGGCTGGCCGAGCTCGACCGCGCCCTGGGCGGCGGCCTGGTGAAAGGCCAGGTGGTGCTGCTGGCGGGCCCGCCCGGCATAGGCAAGAGCACCCTGACGCTCGAGACCTGCGCGGCCCTGGCCGCCGGGGCCTACAAAGCCGGCAAGCTGCTTTACGTCAGCGGCGAGGAGTCGCTCTCCCAGGTGGGCTCGCGCGCCGAGCGCCTGGGGGCCAGGGCCGAGAACGTCTACCTCATGAGCGAGACCAACCTCGCCCGCATCATCGAGGAGTTCCGCAAGATCAAGCCGGCCTGCCTCGTCATAGATTCCATACAGACCGTCTACCACCCCGAGTTCGTGGGCAGCCCGGGCAGCGTGGGGCAGATCCGCGAATGCGCGGCCGAGCTGCTCAAGACCGTGAAGGCCGCCGGCGCGCCGCTGTTCCTGCTCGGGCACGTCACCAAGGAAGGGTCGCTCGCCGGCCCCAAGGTGCTCGAGCACATCGTGGACACCGTGCTCTATTTTGACGCCGAGAAGAACAACGCCTTCCGCGTGCTGCGCCCGCACAAGAACCGCTTCGGCCCGGTGGAGGAGACCGGCATCTTCGAGATGACCGCCAGGGGGCTGCGCTCCGTGGAAGAGGCCGGCCTGATGCTCGCCGACTCCGACCGCGACAAGGCCCTGGCCGGGCGGGCCTTCGCCATAGCTTTCGAGGGCGCGCGGCCCATGCTCGCCGAGATACAGGCGCTGGCCGCCAAGTCCTACCTGCCCTACCCGCGCCGCACGGTGACCGGGCTCGACCTCAACCGGGCGCAGATGCTCATAGCGGCGCTCGAGAAGAACGTGGGGCTGCGCTTCGACGAGATGGACGTTTTCGCCTCCCTGCAGGGCGGCATCAAGCTCAAGGACCCGGCGCTCGACCTGGCTTTCTGCGCGGCGCTCATCAGCTCGGCCAAAGATATCCCGCTGCCGCCCGACTGCGTTTTTCTGGGCGAGGTGGGCATCCTCGCGCAGGTCTCCAGCCCCGGCTTCATGGACCGGCGGCTCGCCGAGGCGGAGCGCCTCGGTTTCAAGACGGCTTTCATCCCGCGGCCCCTCAAGAAGGACGAGGGGCGCTTCAAGGGCCTGCGGCTCGAAGTGGCTCGGGATATGGGCGCGCTGTACGCGGCCCTGGCGAAATTAACGCCCGTGAAAACGGGCGACAAGGTGACAAGGAGCTAACATGATCGTATGGATCTTCAGGGCGGTGGCCCTCGTGGGCACCCCGGTACTGACCTGGCTGACGGTGTCGAAGGACCTCAAGGGGCTGGCCTTCGGCGTGCTGATAGGCCTGGTCATCATAGGCATAGAGTACGTGTTCGAGAACGTCAGCCTGTTCTCCCTCATCGTCGGCCTCATCGGCGCCGTGGTGGGCATCATCATCTCCAAGCTGCTGGACTATACCGTGTTCCAGATCGACAACGACGCGTTCAACGCGCTGTGGCTGCGCTACAACATCATTGTGCGCTACGCCCTGGCGCTGCTGGGCATGATCGTCAGCGTCAAGAAGATCCCCGAGATCGACGACCTGGACAAGAACATCCTCTCGCTGGGCCGCAAGGGCGGCAAGAACATGAAGGTGCTGGACCTGAGCGCCATCGTGGACGGCCGCGTGCTGGACATCTGCGACACCCACTTCATCACCGGCGGCATCATCACCCCGCGCTTCATAGTGCAGGAGCTGCACGCGCTGGCCGAGTCGCACGAGCCCATCGCCCGGGCCAAGGGCCGCCGCGGCCTGGACATCCTGGCCCGCCTGCAGGAATCGCGCGACATCCCGTTCCGCGTCATCGACCGCGACATCAGGGACGTGAACGACAACCAGCTCAAGCTGGTCACGATAGCCAAGGAGCTGGGCGCCTCCATCGTCACCATCGACTTCAACATCAACAAGCTGGCCGCGCTCGAGAACGTTACCGTGCTCAACATCAACGACCTGGCCATAGCGCTCAAGCCCGTGGTGCTGCCCGGCGAGGACATGAGCGTCTTCGTGATGAAGGACGGCAAGGAGAAGGAGCAGGGCGTGGGCTACCTCGACGACGGCACGATGATAGTCATCGAGGACGGGCGCGAGTACATCGGCAAGAAGGTGGACGCCGCCGTGCAGTCCATCCTGCAGACCTCCCAGGGCCGCATCATTTTCACGCGGGTCAAGGGCAAGTCGGCGCAGCAGGGCCCCAAGCTGCCCTGAGGTAACCGCGTGCCGACCAGGAAGAAGACCGGCGGGGCCGAGGCCGTTATACTGGCCGGGGGCTCCGGCACCCGGATGGGCGGGGAGAAGCAGTACCTCCCGCTCGCCGGGCGCCCGATGATCGAGTGGACCGTGGAGGCCTTCGCCTCGAGCGGGTTGTTCGACAATATCGTGCTGGCCCTGGGCCCGGAGAACCTGGCGAAATACGGCGGGGCCTGGGCGAAAGCCGGGATCAAGACCGCGCCGGCCGGGGCCACCCGCACCGAATCCCTGCGCAACGCTTTCAAGCTGGTCGGGCCCGCCGCGCGGCTGGTGGCCGTGCACGACGGGGCCCGTCCCTTCGCGGACGCGGCCCTGATAAAGGCCTGCCTGGCCGCGGCCGAGGCGGCCGGCGCCGCGGTGCCGGCCGTGCCGCTCAAGGATACGGTCAAGACCGTCTCCGGCGACGGCAAGGTTTTCGAGCGGACGCCGCCGAGGGCGTCCCTGCTGGCGGTGCAGACCCCGCAGTGCTACCGGCGGGAAGTGCTGGCCGCCATCCTGGAGAAGGCCGCCGGCGGCAAGGATTACTCGGACGAATCGCAGGTGCTGGAGCAGCTGGGCATAAAGGCCGCGGTGGTGCCGTCCAGTTACCGCAATATCAAGGTTACCACCCCCGAAGACTTGGTCATAGCGGAGGCGTTCATGAAAGACGAAAAAGAAAAAACCCTTACCGGCCGCGTCAAGATGCCGGTGTCCCGGGCCGGTTTCGGCTACGACATCCACCGCATGGTGGAAGGCCGGCCGCTGATACTGGGCGGCGTGAAGATAGACCATGCCAAGGGCCTGCTGGGCCATTCCGACGGCGACGTGGTGCTGCATTCCGTCTGCGACGCGCTGCTGGGTTCGATCTCGGCCGGGGAGATAGGCGTTTACTTCCCGCCCACCGACCTGACCATTATGGGCATCTCCAGCGTGGAGATAGCCGCCAAGACCATGGAGGTGCTGGCCTCCAAAAAGGCGCGCATCGTGAACATCGATGTGACCATATTGGCCGAGGAGCCCAAGCTCAAGCCGCATTACGAGCCCATCCGCGACTCCCTGGCGAAGATCTTCAAGCTCGACAAGGGCGACGTCAGCGTGAAAGCCAAGAGCCGCGAAGGCCTGGGCGACATCGGCCACGGCGAGGCCATGGTCTGCTACGCCGCCGCCAGCGTCATAAAATGAAACGTCACAAGGCTTTAGCGGCCCTCCTGGCCGCGGGCCTCGCCGCCTGCGGCGGCAGCGCCGCGCAGGCCCCCGCCCGCGGGGACGCGGTGGCGGTCAGGCAACACAACTTCAAGCTGCTCAAGACGCCCGACCCGGAGCTGGAACTGGCGCTGGAGGGCATACTCGCCGGGGCTTACGAGGCCGTGCTGAAGTCGCATTCGGAGTTCTTCGGCAAAGGTGCCGGCGTTTTTACCTATTCCGTTTCGCCCAAGGGGGCGTCTTACCCGTTTTCGGAGATAGAGGTCTCCTGCCTGGTGCAGGAGCGCTACGCCAGGGGCCGGGGCCCGGAGCTCTGCGGCGAGTTCTTCGACCAGCTTTCCCGCCGGCTCAAGACCGAGCTGGCGGCCCGCGAACCGCGCGAGTGAGGACAACATGGACTTCAGGATCTACAACACGCTTACCAGGCAGAAGGAAATTTTCAAGCCCCTCCGGGAGGGCGAGGCCGGCATCTACACCTGCGGCCCCACCGTTTACCATTACGCGCACATAGGCAATATGCGCACCTACGTGGCCGAGGACGCCCAGGTGCGGGCGCTGCGCTTCCTGGGCTGGAAGGTCAAGCGCGTGATGAATATTACCGACGTGGGCCACCTCACCTCGGACGCCGACACCGGCGAGGATAAGATGGAGCTGGGCGCCAAGCGCGAGGGCAAGACCGCCTGGGAGATAGCCAAGTTCTATACCGAGGCCTTCTTCAGGGATTTCAAGGCGCTCAACTGCGTTCAGCCGGACGTGGTCTGCCCGGCCACCGACTATGTCAAGGAAATGATAGACCTGGGCCTGACGCTGGAGAAGAAAGGTTTCACCTACAATATCCCCGGCGACGGCGTCTATTTCGACACGCAGAAGCTGCCCGACTACGGCAAACTGGCGGGCCGCGCCCACGTGGAAGGCATCAGGGAAGGCGCCCGCGTGGAGGCCAACTCCGCCAAGCGCCACGCCGCCGATTTCGCCGTCTGGAAGTTCGCCGCGCCGGGCGAGAAGCGCCAGATGGAATGGGACTCGCCCTGGGGCCGCGGCTTCCCGGGCTGGCACATGGAATGCTCGGCCATGGCCATGAAGCACCTGGGCGACACCATAGACATGCACTGGGGCGGCGAGGACCACGTGGCCATCCACCACACCAACGAGATCGCCCAGAGCGAGGCCGCCACCGGCAAGCCTTTCTCCAATTACTGGCTGCACGCGCGCTTCCTGGTCATGGGCGATTCCGGCAAGATGAGCAAGAGCTCCGGCGAGTTCCTGACCGTCTCGACGCTGCCGGAGAAGGGCTATGACCCGCTGGCCTACCGCTATTACTGCCTGCTCACGCATTACCGCAAGCAGCTGGAATTCACGTGGGAAGGCGTGGAGGCCGCCGCCCGCGGCCTGGACGGCCTGCGGGCCCTGGCGCAGAAGGTGAAGGCCGAGGCCAATACCGCGCCGCGCTCCCTGGACCGCGAAGCCAAATACTTCAAGGATTTCCAGGCCGCCCTCGCCGACGACATCAATATGCCCGCGGCGCTCGCCGTGCTCTGGGAGACGCTCAAGGACAATTCCATCCCGGCGCCGGCGCGCCTAGCCTTCGCCCTGTCGGCGGAAGAAGTGACGGCGCTGGACCTGTTCAAGACCGCTCCGGACGGCGAGCTGCCGGCCGAGCTCGCGGCCCTCATCGCCGAGCGCGAGCAGGCCCGCAAGAACAAGGATTGGAAAAAATCCGACGACCTGCGCAAGGCGCTGTCCGATAAGGGCGTGCTGATAGAGGACACCCCGAAAGGCACCAAGTGGAAGCTCGCCCGCGGATGAAGAAATTCCTCGCCCTCGTCCTGTGCTTCTCCTGCTGTGCCGCGCCGCTGGCGGCGCAGGAGACCCGTTCCTATAAACTCAAGGACGGCTCCACCCTTGCCTATTCCAAGCCCGGCCTCTGGCGCACCATCGGCTCCGGCCCTGCCGACTGGGGCCTGTTCGTCAGGCAGAGCTTCGAGAAGGAGAAGCTGCCCTGGCTGGCCGCTATCGGCGCCTCCACCCTGCTGCTGATAAAATACGACCAGGAGATCTACGAGGAGACCCGCCGCGTCGGCAAGCGCCTCAATATCTCCAGCGTGGACAAGACCAAGACCTACCTGAAGGTGGGGGGCGTCTCCGTGTTCCGCGGCCCCAGCGACCTCGGCTCGGCTTTCTACTTCATCGGCGACGGCTGGGTGAACATAGGCCTGTTCGGTTTCTTCGAGACCTACGGTTTTATGAAGGACGACTGGCGCGCCCTGCAGACCGGCCACCAGCTGGCCGAGGGTTTGCTGGTCACCGGCTTCACCACGCAGGTGATGAAGCGCGTCACCGGCCGCGAGACGCCCCGCGCGGCCACCGCCGACCGCGGCGTGTGGCGCATGTTCCCGTCCTTCAAGGATTTCCAGGCCCACCGCACCCGTTACGACGCTTTCCCGTCCGGCCACGTGGCCACCTGCATGATGACGCTCACGGTTATCGCCGAGAATTATCCCGACAAGAAGTACATAAAGCCGGTGGGCTACGGCCTCATAGGCGCGCTCAGCTTCCAGATGATCAATAACGGCGTGCACTGGGCCAGCGACTACCCGCTGGGCCTGGCCGTGGGCTACGGCATAGGCAAGGCTATCGCCGCTGGCGGCAAGACCGCCGCCAAGCGCTCGCCCGCCGCAACCGCCCAGGCGGTGCGGTTCGCGCCTTACCTGTCCCCGGAGGGCTCCGTGGGCGCGGCCATGACTTACCGGTTCTAAAAACCGTATTTTTTTGGTAAAATATTAGGGTAGTAACGCCATTAAGCGGGCGTGGTTCAATGGTAGAACGGGACCTTGCCAAGGTTCAGACGAGGGTTCGATTCCCTTCGCCCGCTCCAAAAATTTAGGCCACCTTTGGTGGCCTTAATTTTTGGAGCGGGCTTCGGGAATTCCTTACAAGCTCGCTGCCGCTCGCTGTCGCCCGCTCTAATTATAAGTGTTAAAGCCACCAGGGACCTGGTGGCTTTAAATTTTGGGAGCGGGCGGAGGGAATCGTTCCTTATGAAGAGGCTCGCTGCCGCTCGCATGTCGCCCGCTCCGAATTTGGGATATACAGGCCACCAGTCTCATGGTGGCTTGAATTTTTGGAGCGTGCGAAGGGAATATTTCCTTACGGGGAAGCTCGCTGACGCTCGCAGTCGCCCGCTCCAAGTCCCATTATATATTCATATATAAATACCTTTAAGACGGGGGGGGCCGGAGGGCCCAGGGAGGGCCTATGCCCGGGCCTAGGCCCGGGGTAGGCATAAATACGCCCACGCTCTGGGCCTATGGCCTCTTATGGAAAAGCGCGCTTTCCGGTACACTATATTACATGGACCACAAAAAGACGACCTCCGCGGTGATCGCCTCCCTCCTGCTTTCTCTCAACTGTGCGGCCTCCTCGACGGCTTTAGCCGCCGACGACATGGTTTCCTATTTCGACGGCGCCAGCCAGGCCTCCCTGGCCGAGCTGGTCGGCAATATGCGCGCCGACAGGGCGGCGGACCCCAAGAACCCCGAACCCCAGCCCACCCAGCCGCAGACCGGCAATAACGAGCTGCTGCATTTCTGGGAAGACCTGAAAGAGGACGTCTTCGACGACATCTGTAAGGAAGTGGAGCTGCCCATAGAGCAGGATTTCGAGTTCGGCAGCATCGGCGGCATCGAGGGCAAGTTCGAGCGGTACATGAAGCAGTACCCCGACAATAAGATAGCCGTGATAGACGAGGTCAAGGTCAAGCTGGACGCGGGGCACACCTTCAGCGACATTTTCAGCGTGGGGAACAATTCCTTCAATATCGGTTTCTCCGGCGCCCTCGAGGGCAAGTCCATAGTGGTGCGCAAGACCAACGAGGACAAGTACTGCAAGAACATCCTCAAGATGCTGGACCTCCGCAAGGTCAAGACCATCCTGCCCGTGAACGCCAAGCGCATTGCCGGCATGCAGCCCAACGAGATCTGGAAATTCCCGGCTGTGATGCGCATGAACATCAGCGGCGGCATCGGCTACCCGGTGCAG
The DNA here is from genome assembly GCA_964435105.1 of uncultured Elusimicrobiaceae bacterium. GTDB lineage: Bacteria > Elusimicrobiota > Elusimicrobia > Elusimicrobiales > UBA9959 > UBA9959. The sequence continues at coordinate 19,536 of CAYSYJ010000008.1, read as the reverse complement.
CCCTGGGCCACCATCTCCATGTCGCTGGGCAATACCCGCGAGACCCGCCCCTCCGTCACCCTGTTCCGCATGGACGACAAGCGCCTGCGCATGCGCGTCCGCCTGGACCGCATCCACGTCAAGAGCGGCAGCTTCGGCGCCGGCACTTCGGTGGACGCGGGCCTCATCGGCCTGCCCGAGGCCGAGAACATCCTGATGAAGGAGCTCAATAAGACCATCGTCAAGGATTTCAACAAGTACCTGGCCTTCAAGCTGGGCCTCTCGCACAGCCGCGTGAAGGGCAAGAAGATCCTGCTCGAGTTCATCATCGATCCCACCGATAAGAACCAGGTGGACCGCCTGGTGGAGTTCCTCAACGGCGACCTCGGCATCATCCGCAAGCTCATCGCCATGGGCGTGCGCTTCAACGACTTCTCCGACATGGACGACACCGCGCAGGGCCAGCAGGCGCTGCAGAACGTGGAAGGGGTGGCGGCCCAGGAACTCGGGCTCAACTCCACCTTCGCCGGCTCCGACCATTTCACCGGCTCCTCCAACGGCCTCAACGCGATGATACCCGTGCTGGTGCACCGCGAGTCCAATAACGGCCGCCGCTACGACCGCTACCAGACCCTGGGCGGCGACCAGGTGCTGCACGTGCACAACACCAACAAGAACGTGTCCGTCAGCAACATCAATATCCCGATAGTCGGCAAGATCTTCAAGCACAACACCAACCAGAACTTCTACGCCGTTAACTACGAGGGCAAGGACGGCGTCTTCTCCGACACCGCCCTGGTGTACCAGCGCTACGAGGGCTATGTGAAGCACGACGAGCGCGACGCCCGCGGCATGGTGGTGGAGATGAACGAGATCCTGAAGTACGCGGGCACCATGGGCGAGGGCGTGAACAACGAGTTCACCGTGGACGTGGACGCCCTGTTCCCGCGCCTGGCCGCCGAGGAGGCCAACCCCTCCGGCACCGACTCCGAGGGCAACCCCGTGCCCGACACCAAGCGCTACAAGTCGGCCATCATGGCCTTCTCGCTGGTCTTCACCAAGGAGGCCGTGAAGGACATCATGGCCGCCCCGCCGGCCACGCTGATGAAGGCCGTGCTGAACATCATGGACGGCCTCGAGCGCGAGATCGTGGACACCGTCAAGCACCTCTTCAAGATAGACGCCGCCGGCAAGATCGACTATGACTGGAAGGCCGCCCGCAAGCTGCTCTCCAAGTACGAGCGCGACGGGGACGAGAAGTACGACCCCCTGACCGCGGTGAACAGCTTCTGCCGCAACGTGGCCCAGGTCGTGACCGACATCGCCAGCCTGCGCAACGCGCCCGACCAGAAGACCCGCGCCGAGCGCCTGTCGCTGATCATGGCCGGCAAGGGCAAGAGCGGCATCGGCTACGAGAACATGCTGCAGGTCGTCATCCAGCTCGTCAGCGTAAAGGACATCTACGCCACGCTCAAGGTGCAGACCGACAAGCGCATCAAGGGCGAGGAGAATATCTCCAATACCTACAACATGTACAACAACCACCTGCAGGCCGGTTACGGCGAGCACCTGAACGCCGCCAACTCCCTGCGGGACCGCTTCGCCGACCCGTCCATCCTGAGCGACTAAGAGGCCGCGCAGCAAAAAAGAAAGCCCCCGGACCCCCGGGGGCTTTTCTTTAGGGGACGCTGATTACTTTATTGCTTTTTGCGCATAACGGGGAGCGTTTGTCGGGGTCGTGGCGGCGGCCACAAAAAGTAATAAAGTGATCAGCGTCCCCTGCCGTTATCTTATCTTGGCGTCCACGCCGAAGATGTAGGCCATCAGCGCCGCGCGCGCCCACATGCCGTTGCGCTCCTGGCGCCAGAAAACGGCCCGGGGGTCGTCGTCCACGCTGACCTCTATCTCGTGGCGGCGCGGCAGAGGGTGCAGGATCACGCAGGTCTTCTTGATCAGTTTCAGGTGATCCTGCCTGAAGTAGAAGGGCGAATAGTCCACGCCCTTGGATTCGCCGGCCTTGTCGTGCTCGTCCTGGATGCGCGTCATATAGATGGCGTCGGCCGTCTTCATGACGCCCTTGAAGTCCTCGGTCTCCTCGAAAGGTATATTGTGCCGCTTGAGGAAGTCCAGGATGTCCGCCTCCATGCGGAATTCCTTCGGCGAGACGAAGGAAAGCTTCATCTTGTTGTAATTCTTCATCAGGTAGGAGAGCGAGCGCACCGTGCGGCCGCGCTTGAGGTCGCCCACCATCACTATGTGCTTGTTGTCGATGTCGCCGTTGAAACTGCGGTAGAGGGTGTAGGTGTCGAGCAGCGCCTGCGTGGGGTGCTGGTCCTTGCCGGAGCCGCCGTTGACCACGGGTACCGGGCGGCCGGTGCGGTTCATCAGCCACGCGGTCTTCTCCACGAAGCCCGGCGTGGGGTGGCGCATGATGATCATGTCCACGTAGCTCGAGAAGGTGCGCACCGTATCCTCGGGCGTCTCGCCCTTCACTTCGGAGGAGGTGCTGCTGTCGCGGATCTCGCTGGTCTTCATGCCGAGGACGTGGCAGGCGTTCAGGAACGATATGAACGTGCGGGTGGAGGGCTGCGCGAAGTAGAGCATGGCGCGCTTGTCGGAGAGCAGGGCGGAGACATAGTCCGCGCCTTCCTTGCGCTGAGTCACCTCGCGCAGGCGGTCGGCCGTGCGGAACAGCAGGGTCAGGAGGTCCCGGTTGAGCTGCTGGGCGAACAGGCAGTCGTAGATGCGGCCGTCCTTGTTGAAGAACGGCGCCTTTTCGGATATCGGGAGGGGGTGGAACTTCTCCCAGTCCGGCTGCACGCTGGTCATTTCCTGCGTTCTCTGCATAGGGCTCCTTAAAGTTTCCGGACGAGGTCGAGCAGCATCAGCTTGCGGCCGTGCCCGAGCTTCACCCTGGCCACAACCTCCCCGCTCCTGGCGTCCTTGCGGGGGTCGTTCTCGTTCAGGAAAAATTTCTCTATGCCGTAGGTCAGCGTGTCGCCGCGGCCGGAGTATTGCAGGGCGGCCTCCGCCCAGAGGGCGCCGTGGCCGGGCGCGCGCGCGCAGTCGGTCGCCTCGTAAAGAGGCACGGGGCCGCCGGCGATATCCGCGGTTTTGCCCTTGTCCTCGAGTTTTACGAAGATCTTGCCGTATTGCCGCCCGAAGCGGCAGCCGTGGGGCTCCGGCCTCGAGATCGCGTAGTTAAGCGCCACGTAGGTGCCGCTGATGAGGTCCCTCGGGTCCACCGGCTCGGTGGCCAGGTAGAACTCCGGGGAATCGGCGTCGCGGGAGCTCAGCAGCCACCCGCCCCAGACCAGGAAGACCAGCAGCTGCGCGGCCAGGACTATCCGTAACTTGTTCATTTCTTCACCGACTCTATGAGGGCCTTGCGCCCCTTATTGACGAAATAGGCCAGCGCCGCGAAAGCGAGGCCCGTGAAAATGAACCCGAGCCCGCTGACCAGCAGCCCGCCGAAGATGTCTATGAAGCGGGTGAGCGCGGTCAAGGCGATCACCGCCACGCCCAGGTTGATGTGGCGCTCGCTGGCGTTCTTCGCGCCGCTGAGGATATTGGCCGCGCCGAAAGCCGCCAGGAGCAGGTTGGCGGTCACCGCCAGGATCTTAGAGGAGAGCTCCCCCGCCCCGAAGAGCAGGAAGGCGCAGAGCACGCTGGCCGCCAGCAGGGCCTTGGCCGCGACGTCCTCCGCCTCGCCGCGCGGCAGCAGGCGCTGCGGCCTGAACAGCGCCGAGAGCAGGGCCCCGGCGAGCAGCAGCCAGGCCAACGCCGCGCCGTAAACCGTGTCGGAGGCGCCGTAGCCGGAATAGGAGCCGGGCTTGTGGTGCCAGAAGAAAGTGGTCAGGTAAACCGCGCCGATCCAGGTCTTGAGGGGGAGGGCGGCCTTGTCGTCGTCCGGGGTGTCGGACCAGGTGAGCCAGAGCGCGGACAGGGACATGCCGGCCAGCAGCAGCAGCGACTCGCTGCGCAACTTTATGGCCGTGTCGCTCACCAGCATCAGGAACAGCCAGACTACGGCGGCCCCTAGCGGCAGGCCGAGACGGCGCCCGGGGTAGAGGAGGACTGCCGCGCCCAGTACGAGCAGGGCCAGGCCCCAGCGCAGGAAAGGCAGATAACCGCCGGCGTTCAGGGAGTTGAGGGCCAGCATATTGCCGCGGCCGAGCGTGCCCCAGAAAAGCACGGCGAAAAGCAGGATGGAGCACAGGTAGCCGGCCAGCGGCCTGCGGGAGAGCAGGGCCAGCGGCGCGGAGAGGACGGCCCAGGCCAGGTACGGTTTCACGGGGTCGCCGCTCAGGTTGAAGATCTGCGCGTAGAGGCCGATGCCCAGCACGGGCATGAAGAACCAGAGCGTCTCCAGCGGTATGGCCGCGCCGGGTTTGTCGTCCAGCCTGACGGCGGCCTCGGCGGCGCCGGCGAAGAGCAGCAGGAAGGCGCCCATCTTGGAGATGTCGCCGATCTTGTCCCAGTTGCTGGCCACCACCAGGATCAGGCCCAGCGCCACGAAAAAACCCGCCGCGGCGCCTATCCAGTGGGCGGCGCGGAAATTGGCGAACAGGCGCCCGCCGTAGGCGCGCTGCCAGACCCGGTCGGCCTGCTCAGGCGAGATCAGGCCTTCGGCGGCGGCCGCGGCCAGGTCGTTCCTCAATCTTTTGTAGTAGGACATATCCCCGGGAAATTATATTAAATAAACGGCCGCCGCTATTTTATAGAATTTATCCACGATGCTTTCCCGCGATAAACTCGTAAATATACTCGGCTGGGCCGCTTTCGCGCTGGCCTGCAGCACCTTTTTCCTGCCGGTCATCAACCCGGACCTTTTCTGGCACCTCTCCGCCGGCAAATACGCCGCGCTGAACCTGCGGCCGCCCGCGGCGGATTTCCTCTCGTGGTCCCTGGCCGGGACGGAGTGGGTGGATTTCGAGTGGCTGCCGCAGGTGGTCTACTACCTGCTGTACCGGGCCGGCGGTTTCTGGGCCCTCTACTTCTTCAAGGCCGGGATGCTGGCGCTCACGCTGCTGGCTTTCCGGTCGCTGGTGCTGCTGTACGGCCGCCCCTGGGTCCTGCCGCTGGTCCTGCCTTTTTTTGCCGCGGCCATAGTAACCAACAGTGACCTGCGGCCGGAGAACTTTTCGCTGCTCTTTTTCACGCTGACCCTCTACCGGCTCGAGCGGGCGAGGCTGAAGGGCGAGGGCGTGGGCCCGCGCCAGTTCGCGGCCGCGGCGGCCTTCTTCGCCCTGTGGGCCAACCTGCACGCCGGCTACCTCTACGGCCTGGCCCTGGTCGGCCTTTACGCGGCCGGGGAATTCTTCGAGGAGCAGCTGCCCTTCATCTACGGCCGGGCGCCTTTCGCCAGGCCGGGGCGCAGCCTGCGCTGGCTCGGCGTTTTCTTCACCGGGCTCGCGGCCAGCGTGGCCAACCCCTACGGCTGGAAGATCTTCGAGGTGATAGCCAACCACCAGAAGCACATAACCACCCTGCAGGAGCGCATACAGGAGTGGAATACCTTCGACCTGACCAACGCCTACCAGTGGCCCTATGTGCTGGCGCTGGCCGCGGTGTTCGCGGCCTTCGCCGGGTTCGTCCTGAAGCGGCGGCACGCGGTCTACACCCATTTCGCGCTGCTCCTTTTCTTCGCCTGGAACTCCGCCAACCACGCCCGGCATATTCCCTTCTTCATCATCGCCGGGCTGGCCGTGCTGCTGGCCCTGCCCTGGGGGGAGGCTCCCGCGCCGGGGCCGCGGCGCAGGCTGCTGCTGGCCGGGGCCGGCGGGTGGGTCCTGCTGAACATATTGTTCATGGCGGCTTTCATCTGGCCCAATTTCACCGGCAAGCCCACGCTCTTCAAGTGGGGCTCCCCGGGACTGGCCGATTTCCTGCGGGCCCACAAGGAGACGCTGGGTGGGCTGCGGCTTTACAACCCCTGGGGCTGGGGCGGCTGGCTGGGCTGGGAGCTCGGGCCGGACTACAAGGTCTTCATCGACGGGCGCTACCTCTTCCATGAAAAGATAAACGAGGTCACCAACGTGAGCAACGGCGCCAAGGACTGGCGGCGCCTGATAGGAACTTACGATTTCGACCTGATGCTGATAACGCTGGACGAGCCGCGCGTCCCCCGCAAGCAGCGCCTGGCCGACGGCAGGGAGGTGCTGTTCTGGCGGCCCGCCTACCTTTATTACCTGCCGCGCCGCGACTGGGCCGTGGTCTACTGGGATTATTCCATCGCCGCCGTCGTGCGGCGCGATTCGGTGCCGGCGGCCTGGCTGGCGGCGCGCGAATACTCCCACCTGAGGCCCGCCGACGCGCTGAACCTGATAGAGCCGCTCATGGCTGGCGAGGTAAGCCTGTCGGAAGTTAAAGCCGAGGCGGGGCGCTATGCGCGTGAGAACAAGGCGGCCTGGGAAGGTTCCCCGGCGGCCGACATGGCCAGTTTCACGAAAGGGCTCGAAGAGCTTTGCGCCAGGAAGGGGGCGAAATGCAGGCCCTGATCCTGGCGGCCAAAGGCCACCCGCTGGCGCTGTTCCCGGATTTCCGCCGGCTCTTCCTCGGCCGGGTGATCTCGGCCGTGGGCGACAAGTTCTTCTCCATCGCCATCGCCTGGTGGGTGCTGTCGGCGGCGGGCGAGGGCTCCAAGTTCCACCTGGGCCTGGTCATGGCGGTGAACGTGCTGCCCGTGGTGCTGTTCGGACCCCTGCTGGGCACGCTCTCGGACCGCTCCGACAAGCGCCGCGTCATGCTGGGCGCCGACGCCGCGCGCGCCGCCCTGGTGCTCCTGCTGGCGCTGCTCCTGTGGAGCGGCCGGCTGAACCTCTGGTGGCTCTACTCCATCTGCTTCCTGATCTCCGGCTTCGGCCCGCTGTTCGAGTCCGCCGTGGCGGCCTCGCTGCTGCGGCTGACCTCGCCGGAGAAGATGCCGCAGGCCGTGGCGGCCGACGCCTCGGTGCTGCAGCTCTCCAACGTGGTGGGCTCGGCCCTGGGCAGCGTGCTGATGGCCGCGGCCGGCGTGGCCGGGGCCTTCCTCTTCAACGCGGCGGGCTACGCGGCCTCTTTCGCCGCCGTCCTGGGCATCCGCACCGCCCTCAAGCCGGAGGCGCGTACCGAGAGCTCTTTCATCGGCGAGTTCAAGGAGGGGCTCTCTTATACCTTCGGAAATAAGCCGCTGCTCTTCCTTATCCTGACCTTCGCGGCCTTCAACTTCTTCGTTTCTCCCATCCTCATCCTCATCCCGATGATAGTCAAGTTCACGCTGAAGGAATCCGTGACCTGGCTGGCGGTCTTCGAGACCTTCTTCGCCGCCGGGTCGGCCGGCCTCGCGCTGGTGCTGAGCTTCAGGGAGGTTAAGGGGGATATCTACCGGTGGCTGTTCGTTTCGCTGCTGGCCATGGGCGGCTGCTTCGCCGGGCTCTATTTCTCCGCCGACAAGTACCTGGCCTGCCTGCTGCTGCTAATGGGCGGGGCGGCGCTGGGCGGCGGCAATACGCTGGCCATCACGCTGTTCCAGGGCGTCGTGCCCGACGAGATGAAAGGCAGGTTCTTCTCGGTGCTGACCACCCTGGCCTACGCGGTGATGCCGCTGGCCTTCATGACCAACGGCCTGCTGGCCGAGCGGTTCTCGGTGGGTTTCTGCCTCGCCATGAACGGCGCGGCGATACTGGGGCTTTCCTTCGTTATCCTGCTGATACCGCGGGCGCGGGTCAGCTCCTGACCACGCGCGTGCCGGCTATGAGGTCGTGCCAGGTGCGGTGGTCTTTTTCCCACAGCGCCCAGACATAGCCCAGCAGGCCGAACAGGGAGACCAGGGAGAAGAAGGCCCTCAGGAAGACCTTGTCCGCCGGCGCCGGCCCGCCGCCGGGGAACTCCGCCAGCCTCATCTTCATGATCTTCATGCCGGGCGTGGCGCCGAAGCGCCACAGCAGCAGGGCCCCGTAAAGCGCCCACAGCAGCATGCCGATGGGGACCTTGCCTGCGTCGTTCTTCCCCTGTATCTTCAGATTGGCCTTTTTTCGCCAGGTGCGGCCTTTGCCGTCCTTCACTACGGTCCCGGCCTTGCTTATGGAGATGGTTTCCCCGTCCTTGCCGGTTATGCTGATGCCTTTGCGGTCTATCTGGACGTCCTCGATCTTTATGTTCGGCGGGTTGCCGGCGGTTTCATCGGAGGTGACCCTGGCCTCCGGGCCGCAGCTGCCCAGGTTGAAGGTGTGCAGCACTATGGCCACCACGGCGACGTCGACCAGCAGCGAGACCAGGCGCCGCCAGAAACTGGCGGGCTGGCCCGCCTCGGCGGAGGGGGACGCCGCCGGGGCGGCGGCTTCGGCCGCGGCGGGGGCCGCCTCGCCGGGGGGCTGGGCGCCCACCGGGGTCTCGCGCAGTACGCGGAAAACCTTGATCTTCTCGGGGATGCCCTTGAACTGGCGGTAGCCGATCTCGCTCGAGGGCACTTCCTTCTTGTTCATCGCCAGGTAGACGGCCTCGGTGAAGAAGACCTCGCCGGCCTCGGCTATGCTCTCGAGGCGCGAGGTGATGTTGACCGGGTCTCCGTAGATATCGCCGTCGGCGTGCACGGCTACCTCGCCGGCGTTGATGGCGATGCGGATCTCTATCTTGTCCTGCTGGGACTTGTCGGCGTTGTGGGCCTTGAGGACGTCCTGCACCTGCACGCCGCAGATCACGGCGTCGGTGGGGCTGTCGAAGACAACCAGGAAGGCGTCGCCGATGGTCTTGACCAGGCGGCCGCGGAATTTTTCTATCACCGGCAGCACCAGCTCGCGGTGCTTGGCCAGCAGCTCCTGCGTCTGGGCGCGGGAGAAAGAGGCCGTCTTGGACGTGAAGCCCTTTATGTCCGTCAGCATTATCGCGAGGTTGCGGGTCTGCATGTCTTTGTCCTCCGGGCTCAGGCCGGGTTGGGGATGTCGATGAACTCCGTCTTCACGCCGAATTTCTTCTCCAGCAGGGCCGCGAGGGCCTGCACGCCGGGCTTCTCCGTGTTGTAGTGGCCGGCCGAGATGAAATTGCAGCGGGTCTCCCTCGCCAGCTCCTGCGTGCCCTCCGAGACCTCGCCGGTCAGGTAGAGGTCCAGCCCGGCGGCCGCGGCCTGGTCGAACATGCGCGCGGCGCCGCCGCTGACGGCGGCCACGGTCCGTATCTTTTCCCGGCCGAAGCGGAAGCAGAGCGGCTCGGCGTCCAGCTTGATGGCCAGGGCCGCGGCTACGTCGCCTATGGAGAGAGGGCGCGGCAGGGTGCCGCTGAAACCGATGGTCTCCCCGTCGTAGGTCCCGAAGGGTTTCAGTTTCCCGGCGCCGAGCAGGGCCAGCAGGCGGGCGTTATTGCCGACCACGGGGTGCTTGTCCAGCGGCAGATGCCAGGCGCAGAGCGACATCCCGGCGGAGAAAAGAGTTTCCAGTTTCTTCTTGAGCGGCCCGGCGAAAGGCTGGGAGCGGCCCCAGAGCAGGCCGTGGTGGACTATCAGCATGTCGGCGTTCCAGTCGGCCGCCCGGCGTATGCATTCGAGCGAGGCGGAAACCCCGACCGCCACGCGGCGCACCCGCGCCCGGCCCTCCGCCTGCAGGCCGTTCTGCGAGCTGTCCCGGACCCTGTCCGAGCCCAGGTATGAATTAATGAAGGCGACCAGCTTGTCCCTGTCGGTCATGGTTTCTCCCCCGCGTCCTTACTTGCTGCCGGGACGCGCCGCGTAGATGTATCCGTTCGAGACTTCGGCGGCTATGTAGTCGGTGATGGCGAAATTTTTGGCGTCGCGCGGGGCCAGCAGCAGGGCCGCGTAGCCCCAGAGAAGCGGGTTGCCCCTGAGCGCCGAGCGCGGCACGCGCACGGTGACCGCCCCGTCTTCCGTCCTCGGCACGAAGGTGCCGGCCGTTTCCGGCCCGCGGGGCGTGGACTTATAGAGAACGGCGCGGCCGGGGGAAATTTCCAGGGCGTATTCCCAGGCATTGTCGGGGAACAGGCGCAGCGGGCGGCCTTCGAGGGGGCGGGTCATGCCGGCGCGGGGGCGGTGATTGATGTCGATGTAGAGGTCCAGCCGGATATGGGCGAAACCGTGCCCGGCCTGGCCGGGCGAATGCAGCTCGCCGGGGGTGAAGCGGAACTTTATAGACTCCTGGTCCAGTTCGGCCTTCAGCGAGGTCAGTTTCCAGAGCTTTTGCGGGTCCGCGCCGGGGATGTCGCGCAGGCCCGGCGGCAGCTCCGGCGCGCGCGGCACGTTGATTATCTCGAAAGAGGAGCCTGAAACCGTCATGCGCAGCCGCTCCGGCTGCTCCTGGGAACCGGAGGCGTCCGCCAGCGCGGACAGCGCCCACGGCGGGGGAGAGCGGCGCATCAGGCGGTAGGCGTTGGCCAGCGAGGTGAGCACCGCCGCTTCGGCCTCCTGCGCTTCCGGAGTGGCGGCCCGCGCCAGGGCCAGCAGGCCGGCGCCGGCTTCGGCCTGGAAGTACTGCTCGAAGGCCGGCGAGGCGGATCTGTAATTGGCCTGCAGGGAATTGAGGTGCAGCATCAGGTCCGCCCTGGTCCTGCCGAGGGCGTTCAGCGCCCCGGCCTGGGCCGGGGCCGAGGCCCAGGGGGTATGATCCCCCGACCAGGGGCGGCAGAGGGCCGGGACTTCCGCGTCCTGTACCGGGGCGGCGGAGGAGATAGCCAGGGCCTCGGAGACGGTGAGGCGCGGGTAGGGGACCACGGAGGAAAGTTCGGAGGCCAGGGCGGCCCTGAGGGCCGCCGGGTCCGGGGCGGCGGTCTCGTCGAAGACGGTGAATACCTGCGCTCCGCCGTCCGCCGTGGCCGTGGAGAAGGGCGCGAAAGGCGCCACTTTGATCCCGGCGTACTCGGCGGCCGCGGCGGCGGTGGAGGCCAGCGGGCCGCAGGCCAGCCATTTAACGCCCATGGCCCGCGCGAGGGGGAAATAGTCGGGAGAAAGCCCGCCGGGCGGGTTCGCCAGGCCGGGCACCGCCTTCTTCAGGTCCCGGTAGGCGGCGTCGCGGGCGAGCCCGAGGCGCAGGGCCATGAAATACTGGTCGTTAGAGAGGGCGGCGGTGGAGGGCTTGCCTTCCCAGCTCACGCCTTCCGAGGCCGGGGAGTAGAGCAGCGGCAGCGGCGGGTCTCCCTCCGGCCGCAGGGCCAGTTCCAGGCGGCCCGCCTTCTCCAGGGCCAGGACGCGGGGCAGCTCGGTTTTTGGGAACTCCGAAAAACCGGCGGTGAGCCTGAGGGCCGGGTTCTTCTCCAGGATCTCCAGGATCGCCGGGTCCGGCCTGCCGTCGGCGGGCAGCCAGAGGATGGCCTGCCGGGCGGCGGCCGGCGCCGCCGTGAGCGGGGCCAGCAGCGCGGCGGCCAGGGTAAGGGCTAGTTTCATTTTACGGTAAGGACGGAGACCTTCACCCCGGCCTCCGTGTCGGTATCGGGGTTCAGCGGGTCGAGCACGTCCTGCCCGTCTATGCGGCAGACGTACTTGTACCTGCCGGGCGGCAGCGGGACCAGGGCTTCCCAGCGGTCCTTGCCCCGCTTCTGCAGGGGCAGGGCCTCCGCGTTCCACTTGTTGAAGTCGCCGGCGACCTTCACCTCTTTGGCGCCGGCCACTTTGACCGAGAATTTCACGAAACGTATCTCCGGCTGCGGGGGTTCCTGGCGCAGGTCCGCCGGGCGCGGCCGGGTGGGCGGGATCGACGCCGAGCGGGAAGGCTTTATGGCGGGGGTGGTCCAGCTGCCGATGAAGGAGAAGTAGCCAGAGACCGCCTTGTTGAAGAGCACGCTGGGCACGCTGACCAGGGCGAATACGGCGAAGGCCAGGGCCATCAGCAGGGATCTGCGTTCTATCATCGTCCGGCCTCCGTATCCAGGCGCGGGCGGATCCTGGGCTTGGCTCCCAGCCGGGCCGCCAGGGCCCTGAACTTCTCCAGGTCCACCGCCCCGGAGTCCACGGCGGTGGCGAAGGTCTCCGGCAGCGCCGCGGCCGCGTTCCTTATGAATTCCTGCACCTTTTCGAAGCCTTCGCCGGCCCATTTCTCCGACGGGCGCATGAGCGACGCCCACTGGGCGGGATCCGCCGTGTTGAGGCTGACGTGCACGGAATCCACCAGGCCCCTGAGCTCCGGCACGACGTCCCGGCCCCAGACGGCGTTGGCCAGGCCGTTGGTGTTAAGGCGCACGCGCAGGCCCGGGGGGATAGGGGCGGCGGCGCCGCCGCGCAGCAGCCGCGCGCAGGCGAGCAGCGCGTCCAGCCGCATGGTGGGCTCGCCGAAGCCGCAGAAAACCAGTTCCTCGAAAGGCGCCCTGGCCCACTCGGCGGCCGCCTGGCGCATGACCTCTTCCGGGGCGGGCTCGGCGCCGCGCAGGTCGAGGTCGCTGCCGCGGTAGTCCATTTTCCAGGCGTGCTTGACGCAGAAAGTGCAGGCCGTGGAGCACCTGTTGGTCAGGTTCACGTAGAGACCGCTATGGTAGCGGTAAACTATGACCGGTCTTTCGCTGTCCATGCTGTATTTATTCTATCATTTAGATATGAAAGTTTTGATAGCTCCTAATGCGTTCAAGGGAACGCTGACGGCCCCGGAGGCCGCGGCCGCCATGGCGCGCGGCGCACGGAGGGCTCTGCCGGGGGCGCGGATCGCGACGCTGCCGATAGCCGACGGCGGCGACGGCCTGCTGGACGCGCTGCGCGCCGACCTCGGCGGCAGGCTGCTGCGCCGGCGGGTGGAGGGGCCGCTCGGGGACCGGGTCGGCGCGCGATGGCTGGGCGCCGGCCGCACGGCGGTCATCGAAATGGCCGAGGCGGCGGGCTTGCGGCTGCTGAAGGGGCGGCGGCTGAGGCCGCTGGACGCGTCCACTTACGGCGTGGGACAGCTTATGAGCGCGGCCGCCGGCGCGGGAGCGTCGGAGATAGTGGTGGGGCTGGGCGGGAGCGCCTCCAACGACGGCGGCGCAGGCTGCGCGGCGGCCTTCGGCTTCAAGCTGCTGGACGGGTACGGCAGGCCGGTCGCGCGCGGGGCGCGCGGCCTGGCCGCGCTGCGGGAAATAGTCCCGCCGGCAAAATGGCCGCCGGGCCTCAAAGTGGTCGGCCTGGCCGACGTGAAGAACCGCCTCTGCGGCCGGCTGGGTTCGGCCAGGGTCTTCGGCCCGCAAAAAGGGGCCGGGCCGCGGGAAGTGGCTTTCATGGAAGGGGCCCTGCTGAATTACGCGCGGGTAGCGAAGCGCTGCCTCGGCGCGGACATAGCCCGCCTGCCCGGCGGCGCCGCCGCGGGGGGGCTCGGGGCCGGGTTGGCCGCTTTCTTCGGCGCCGAACTACGGGACGGGTCGGCCTACGTGCTGGAGCGCGCCGGTTTCGCCCGCGAGCTGGCGCGGGCCGACCTGCTGATAACCGGCGAGGGTTGTTTCGACAGGCAGACTTTTTACGGCAAGGCCCCGGGGGCGGCCATAGCGGCCGCCAGGGCCGCCGGGGTGCCGGCCGTGGTGGTCTGCGGGCGCTGCCTTCTTAAGCCCGCGGAGCCGCGCGGGCGCGGGGTGGCCGCCGTGCTGGAAGCGGGCAGGCGCGGCGGCGCGGCGCGGGCCGTGGCCGCGGCCGTGGCCCGCGGCCTGCCTGGCGCGTTGGCGGGGATTTGAACCGGGCTTCCTAATTTAATAATATATAACTTCTACCAGAATCTGGCGGCGGCGGCGCCTGCCGGGTCTTGTTTACTCGTAAAAAGAGGAGAAGAGATGAGCTCCCACCAGGCAAACCATATTTCCTTCGGCACGGACGGCTTCCGCGGCGTCATCGCCCGCGATTTCACCTACGACGTCGTGCGCAAGACGGCCCAGGGCATGGCCGACTATATCGCCTATAAGTACATGCGCACCGAGAAGCCCGCCGTGGCCGTGGGCTACGACCGCCGCTTCATGTCGGACCGCTTCGCCCGCGCCCTGGCCGAAGTGCTGGCCGCCAACGGCCTCAACGTCACCCTCTCCGCCACCCCGCTGCCCACCCCGGCCGTGAGCCTGCTGACCTCCAAGGGCTTCGGCCTGGGGGTGGTCATCACCGCCAGCCACAACAAGCATTACTGGAACGGCATCAAGGTCAAGCAGAACGGGCGCTCGGCCCCGCCGGCCGTGACCGCCGAGATCGAGAACTACGTGGCCAAGGCCACCCCGATGAAGACCGCCGGGACCCAGGTGCCCGTCAAGGATTTCCGCCAGGCCTACGCCGAGTACCTGAATTCCAAGGTGCCGGCCTCCAAGGTGCTGCCGAAGCTGCCGGGCAAGGTGGTGGTGGACTTCATGCACGGCGCCGGCGCCGAGAACGCCTCTGTCTTCGATTCCAAGAACGTCCTGCGGCTGCGCGAGCGCCACGACCCGCTGTTCGGCGGCGTCGCCCCCGAGCCGGTGGAGAAGAACCTGCTGGACCTCGTGGAGGCCGTGAAGAAGAACAAGGCGCTGTTCGGCGTGGCTCTCGACGGGGACGCGGACCGCTTCGCGCTGGTGTCGGACAAGGGCCAGTACATGACCCCCTGCCAGACCGGCCCGCTGATCCTCAATTATCTCCTGTCGAAAGGCGCCTACAAGGGCAAGGTGGCCCAGGCCGTCTCCATGGGCTTCCTGACCAAGCGCATCGCGCGCGCGGCGGGCCTGCCTTTCGAAGAGACCCCCGTCGGCTTCAAGTACCTCGCGGAGAAGATGCTGCACGAGGACGTCACTTTCGCGGTGGAGGAGTCCGGCGGCTACGCCTGGAAGGGCAACCTGCCCGAACGCGACGGCGCGCTGACGGCGCTGTTCGTCGCGGAGATGGTGGTGAGGACCGGCAAGCCGGTCTCGGCGCTGTACGCCGAGATAGAGAAGAAGTACGGCAAGTCCGCCTTCGTCCGCCGCGACTTCAGCCTGGAGAAAGCCATTCCCAACAAGCATTCCTTCGCGGTGAAGATAAAGAAGAAGCTGCCGAAGGTGCTGCTCGGTCACAAGATAACCGAGACCAACACGATAGACGGCCTGAAGATAGTGCTCGACAACGACTGGTGGGTGCTCATGCGCCCGTCCGGCACCGAGCCGCTGCTTCGGACCTACGCCGAGACTGACAGCCAGGAAAACACCAAAAAGTTCCTGGACTTGGCGTTCAAGCTGGTAGAGCAGAAATAAAAGGAGAAAGAAATGAACTTCAAAGGTAAAAGGTTCGTTAGTTCGGAGTCGGTGACCGAAGGGCACCCCGACAAGGTTTGCGACCAGATATCGGACGCGGTCCTTGACGCTATCATGAAGGACGATCCGAAGGGCCGCGTGGCCTGCGAGACCTTCATCACCCGCGGCATGGTCGTCGTGGGCGGCGAGATCACCACGGCCACCTACGTGGACGTGGACACGCTCGCGCGCAACGTGATAAAGGACATCGGCTACACGCACGCGAAATACGGCTTCAACTACGAGACCTGCGCGGTCATCAACGTGATCGGCCGCCAGAGCCCCGACATCGCCCAGGGCGTGGACACCGGCGGCGCCGGCGACCAGGGCCTGATGGTCGGCTACGCTTC
The DNA here is from genome assembly GCA_964435105.1 of uncultured Elusimicrobiaceae bacterium. Taxonomy (GTDB): domain Bacteria; phylum Elusimicrobiota; class Elusimicrobia; order Elusimicrobiales; family UBA9959; genus UBA9959. The sequence continues at coordinate 4,057 of CAYSYJ010000008.1, read as the reverse complement.
CGACGAGACCCCGGAGCTGATGCCGCTGCCGCTGCAGCTGGCCCAGCGCCTCTCCATGCGCCTGACCGAGGTCCGCAAGAAGGGCATCCTGCCCTATCTCGGCCCCGACGGCAAGACCCAGGTGACCGTGGAGTACGACGACGGCGAGCCGACCCGCATCGAGACCATCGTCGTGTCCTCGCAGCACACCGACGAGATCCTCGACAAGACCGGCCACCAGATCACCGAGAAGTCCCGGCGTGAGATCATCGCGGCCGTCATCGACCCGATCATCGACAAAAAGATGATCGACAAGAACACCAAGATCTTCATCAACCCGACCGGCAAGTTCGTGGTCGGCGGCCCGCAGTCGGACACCGGCGTGACCGGCCGCAAGATCATCGTGGACACCTACGGCGGCGTGGCCCCGCACGGCGGCGGCGCGTTCTCCGGCAAGGACCCGACGAAGGTGGACCGCTCCGCGGCCTACATGGCCCGCTACATCGCCAAGAACATCGTGGCCGCCAAGCTCGCCCGCGAGTGCACCGTGCAGCTGGCCTACGCCATCGGCGTGGCCGAGCCGGTGGGCCTGTACGTGGACACCCACGGCACCGGCCGGATCGCCGACGAGCAGCTCGTCAAGATCGTCCGCTCGCTGTTCAAGCTGACGCCCAAGGGCATCATCGAGACGCTGAAGCTGCGCGCCCCGGTGTTCCGCAGGACCGCCGCCTACGGCCACTTCGGCCGCGCCGGCTTCGCCTGGGAGAAGACCGACATGGCCGCGGCCATAGCCAGGAAGGCCGCCGGCGCTCCCAAGGCCGAGTGCGCCTGCTGCTGCTAGTCAAGCCGCCCCTTCCGCGGCCGGCATGGGGGCCGGCCGCGGAGAGCGGGGGCGTCCGATAGGTACGGGGGGGAGGTAGTATGAAGGTTCTGCTTGTAGAAGACAACGCGCTTACCCGCTACACGATAAAGTCCCTGCTGCTGAAGCTGGGGCACGAGGTGGTGGGCGAGGCGGAGGACGCGCAAAGCGCGGTTAAGTGTTTCCGGGAGCTGAAGCCCGACGTGGTGTTCCTGGACCTTATCCTGCCGGGCAAGTCCGGCGTGGAGGTCCTGGAGGACCTGCGGGCGGTGGACCCGGCAGCGAGGATAGTGGTGGTGACGGCGGTGGAGCAGGAAGAGATCGACAGGCGCCTGGCCGACAAGGGCGTCAACGCCATCCTGCGCAAGCCGTTCTCTTACGAGGATTTCAAGACGCTGATGAGGGACCTGGCCTGAAAAGGCCGAGGTGCCGGCGCCGGACCCATGACGGACAAGGCGGGAAAGATACTTGAAAGCATAGCCGTGGCCAGCCTGGAAAGGTGCGTGGCCAAGCTGTCGCGCATCTCCGCCGGCAAGTGGTCGGTGCAGGACGTGAAGGTTTCCTACCGCAGCATGAGCGAGGCCATAGGGGACCACGAGGGCAGTCCCGGCACCGGCGCGGCCGCCTACTTCGAGGTGACGGGGGAATTCCCCTTCACCACCATGATCATCTTCCGCCCCGAAGACATAGAAATAATTTCCAAGGGTTTCATGGGGTTCTCCTTCTCGAAGCTCCCCAAGCTGAACCAGGCGCAGGAGATGCTGCTGTCGGAGCTGGGCAACATCATCCTCAATTCGCTGGTCAGCGCCCTTTCCAACAAGCTCAAGAAAGTTTTCCTGCCCTCCGCGCCCAAGTGCGTGCAGGGCGAAACGCAGTTCCTGCTCGAGGCGCTGTGGACGGCCGTGGACCGGGGCCGGCACAAGCTGGTGACGGTCACCCTGGACCTGAACTGCGACGGCAGCTTCACGCGCAGCGAGCTGATAACGCTCGTCCCGGAGAGCATGGAGAAGGCCCTGCTCGAGGCCGCAGAAAAAGAATGACGGAGACCGCAACATGAACTCACACCGCATAACTGTTTTCCTTTCCCTGCTGCTGGCCCTGCCGGCCGCGGCTCCCGCCCCGGCCCTGGCCCAGGCGGAGATAATGAGCGTGGGCTGGGAATTCTCCCGGACCCAGGGCAAGGAGCGCGCGTCCTACGCCCCGGTGACCGAGCTGCGGCTGGACCCGGAGGTCAAGTTCTCCGGGCACCTCAGGGCCCTGGTGACGCTGCGCAACCCGGCGGCCCGGCCCGTGGAAGGCCTGGTGCTGCGCTACGCGGTGCGGCTGCGCCTGCTGCGCAAGGGCGACCCCGCGGACAAGGCCTTCTGGGGCGCTCCCTTCTACACCGAAGAGGTGCGCGTTTCCAAGATCGCGCCCGGCTCCGAGCGCACGGCCCGCCTCATCCATTTCGACCTGTCCGAGCAGCTGCGCAAGCTCCGCAACACCGGGTTCTCCCCCGAGGCCGTAAAGGTGGAGATCATGGTCGGGCCCCGCCAGGGCGACGACCCCGCCGCCATCGTGCGCGAGGCTGTGCTCGGCATAGTCAAACCTTAAAAGGCGATCACCGCGATGCTGGATATAAACCTTATCAGGAACGAGGCGGACAAGGTCAGGGCGGCGCTGCTCAAGCGCATGGACGCCGTGGACCTGGGCCCGGTGCTGGAGCTGGACAAGAAGCGCCGCGCCATGCTGGTGGAGGCCGAGGCCCTCAAGGCCAAAAAGAACGCCGCCTCGGCGGGCGTTAAGAAGCTGCCCCCCGCGGAGCAGCAGGCCGTTTTCGCCGAGATGAAGGAGATAGGCGCCCGCGTAAAGGCCATCGACGCCGAGGCCGCGGCCGCCGAGGCCGGGCTGAACGAACTGCTGGCCGGCCTGCCCAACCTGCCCGCCGATGACGTCGTGGCCGGCGGCAAGGAGAACAACGCCGTCCTGCGCGAGTGGGGCAAGAAACCGGAATTCGCTTTCGCGGCCAAGGACCACCAAGCTCTCTGCAAGGACCTGGGGCTCGTGGATTACGAGCGCGGGGTAAAACTGGGCGGCACCGGTTTCTGGGTCTACCGGGACCTGGGCGCCCGCCTGGAATGGGGCCTGCTCAACCTTTTCGTGGAGACCCATCTCGCGGCCGGCTACTCTTTCGCGCTGCCGCCGCATATCCTCAATTACGAATGCGGCTACGCCGCCGGCCAGTTCCCCAAGTTCAAGGACGACGTGTTCCTGCTCGCGGGCGAGGAGGGCAAGACGCAGTTCCTGCTGCCCACGGCCGAGACGGCGCTAATCAGCCTGCACCGCGACGAGATCCTGAAAGAGGAAGAACTGCCCCGGAAATATTTCGCCTATACCCCCTGCTACCGCAAGGAGGCGGGCGGGTACGGCGCCAACGAGCGCGGCATGATCCGCGGCCACCAGTTCAACAAGGTGGAGCTGATCCAGTTCGCGCGGCCCGAGGATTCCGCGAAGGCTTTCGACGAGATGGTCGCCCAGGTGGAGGGAGTCATGCGGCGCCTCGGCCTGCATTACCGGCTGGTCAAGCTCGCCGCGAAAGACTGCAGCGCCAGCATGGCCCGCACCTACGACATCGAGGTCTGGATCCCGAGCATGAAGGCCTACAAGGAGGTCAGCTCGGTCTCCAACGCCCACGATTACCAGGCCCGCCGCGGGGCCATGCGCTTCAAGCGCTCCGCCACGGGCAAGAACGAACTGCTCCACACGCTCAACGGCTCGTGCCTGGCCACCAGCCGGCTGTTCCCGGCGATCCTGGAACAGTTCCAGCAGGCCGACGGCTCCGTGCTGGTGCCGGAGCCCCTGCGCAAATATCTCGGGACGGACCGCATAACGATATGAGAAAAAAACTGCTGACGGCGCTGCTGGCCCTGTGCGCCGCCGCGGCCCAGGCCGCGACGCCTAAATACGAACCCCTGCCGGACGAGCTGCGCCTCCTCTCCAAGAAAGGCATAGACGCCATCTACTCCGTGGACATTCCCGAGGCCGTGAAGAACTTCTCGGAGGCCCTGGAAAAGTTCCCGGAGCACCCCTACCCGCATTTCGGCATGGCCATGACCAAGTGGGCCACGCTGGAATACCTGGAGGACGAGTCCGACCCCAAGCTCGACAAGGAATACGTCGAGATGACGGACAAGGCCATAGAGTTGGGCCTGCGCTGGATCAAGAAGCATCCCGGGGCGC
>CAYSYJ010000007.1:0-31225 GCA_964435105.1 uncultured Elusimicrobiaceae bacterium | reverse complement strand
CCCAGCCCGCAGAAGGTCCCTATCGCGAAGAGCAGCGAATCGCCGGGCAGGATGGGGGTCACCACCAGGCCGGTCTCGCAGAAGATTATAAGGAAGAGGATCAGGTAGGTCCAGGCGCCGTAATCCTGTATGACCGCGCCCAGGTACTTGTCCAGGTGCAGGAGCACGCCGACCGCGTGGACCAGCCAGCCGTAGAGAGTGGAGAGTATTTCCATGCGCCCCTAAATTAAAATCGCCGCTCGCGCGGCGATCGCTGAAGAATTTTGGTGGGTGGTACAGGATTTGAACCTGTGACCCCTGTCGTGTGAGGACAGTGCTCTACCGCTGAGCTAACCACCCGTGCAACCCCTATATGTTACCAAATTAATGCCTCCCTGCGGAACCGGCGCGGCGGCGCCGGTATTTCCCAAACCCCCCTCATAATTACTAAATTATGCCCATGCTCAAGCTTCTTGCCTGCCTGCTGCTGTCGCTGCCGGCCGCCCTGCCCGCGGCGGAGGACGGGGACGCCGCGGCCGAGCTCTGTGAGGACCTCTCCAAACCCTTCTTCGCGCTGACCCCGGACCCGGACGGCGGCCTGGCGGCGGCCCCGGGCCGCAGGCTGGCCCACCCTTTCTCCTTCAAACTGCCGAAACCGGCGGGCACCTACCGGGTCTTCGTGCTGGGGGAGTCGGCCGCCGGCATACTGGGGGCCGGGAAGGATTACGAGACGATACTGGCCCGGGCGCTGGGCAAGCCGCGGGTGGAGATAGTCAACGCCGGCATGGCCGCCTACAACAGCTCCCTGATAGCGCCGGTGCTCGACGAGGCCCTGCGCCTGGAGCCCGACCTGCTGGTGCTGCTCAGCGGCAACAACGAATCGCTGCGCCGCAGCGTCTGCCCCGGGGCCGTACCGGAACTGGAAAGGCGGATGAACGTCCTGCGCGCCAGGGTCAAGTCGCTTTCGATGCCGGCCCGGGCGGCCGAAGCCGCCGTCTCGGTAGGGGCGCACGAGGAGCGCCTGCGGGGCATGGCCCGGGCGGCCGCCGCGGCCGGCGTGCCCCTGGTGATCTGCACCCTGCCGGCCAACCTGCGCGACCACGCCCCCGCCGGCTCCCCCTCGCCGGAGACCCTGAAAGGCCTGGACCTGCTGGGCGCGGGCAGGCACGAGGCCGCCCTGGCGGCTTTCGGCAAGGCCCCCGCCGGCGAGGCGCTGGCCCTTTTCTATTCCGGCCGCGCCCTGGAGGCGCTGGGACGCGGCGAGGCGGCCCGGGCCGGTTACGAGGCGGCGCTGGAGAACGACGAGGACGATTCCCGCTGTTCGGCGGCGCGCAACGCCATGCTGCGCCGGGTGGCGGCCGGGGAGCGCGCCTGCCTGGCGGACCTGGAGAAAGCTTTCTCCGGGCTGGCGGCGGGCGGCATAACCGGGGGAGCGCAGCTGGCCGACGGCGTACACTGGTTCGGCCGGTATAACGGTTTCGTCTACGGGGAGATAGGCGCGGCCGCCGCGCGCTGCCTCACCGGCGCCGCGGCCGGGCCCGCGACCGCGCCCGCCAAGGCCGACCGCCGTAAGGAATTCCGCCTGCTCTTTTCCTACGCCGCGGCCGAACTTTACGAGAGGGCCAGGGCCGGGGCCGGCCGCCGGGAGCCGCTCTCGGAAAGGGCGATAGTGAACCTGGAGAGGCTGCGCGCCATGGACAAGGCGCGCCTGCGCCGGGCGCTGCTGGACGAAAAAAATTCGGGCGGCGAACTTCTGGACAGCCCCTGGCACGCCAACCTGCTGCGCGACTCGGCGGCCTGGCGCCCCGCTATGCTGCTGAACGCGGCCGAGATGTACTCCCGGGCCTGCGACGGCGCGACGGCCGCGGAGCTCCTCGGGCTGGCCGCCGCGGCCGGCCTGCCCCCCGGCGGAGCCGGCGGGAAAAAAGAGCATTGCCGTTAGCGGGGAACTTCAGCGCGCGTCGCGCGCCAGACGGAAACCTATATAGCCGTAGCGGTCGCCCCGCCCGCTGCCGTTGCGGTAGCGGACGCTGAAAGGCCGCGGCTCGCCGATATTGAAGGCCCCGCCGCGCAGCACCTTTACGAACCCCCCGCCCAGGAAAGGCCCGCCGTCGGAAGGCGCCCCGTAGTAGGAATCGGCATAATCGTCCTGCAGCCACTGCCAGACATTGCCGGCCATGTCGCAGAGCCCCTCCGGGGTATTGCCGGCCGGGCGGGAGCAGACGGGAAGGGTGCCGCCGGCCCCGCAGCCGTGGGCGGCAACGGACATAACGGCCCGAGAACAGTCCGGCGGCTCGCTCCCCCAGGGGTATTTCCTGCCGCGCCCGCCCGCCGCGTACTCCCATTCGGCCTCGCTGGGCAGCCGCGCCCCGCGGAAAGCGGCGTAGGCCGCGGCCTGGCGCCAGTCCACGCAATTGACCGGATGGTCGGCGCGGCCTTCAACTCCCCAGTTGCAGTAATCGTCGGTTCCCGGCTCGGAACAGGCCCCCGCGGCCACGCACTCCGCGTACCGCGCCACGGTAACCGGCGCCCGCGACATCTCGAAATCCCCCACGCTCACCTCGCGGGCCGGGGCGGCGTTCTCGAAGCCGGGCTCTCCTGCGGCGGCTCCCATGGAGAATCCGCCGCCCTTTATGAGCACCCATTCCCCCGCGGCGGGCGCGGGGCCGGGCGGAGCCGCAGGCAGAGAGCCGCCGCAGCCGCCAAGGGCGGCCAGCAGCGCGGCGGTCAGGCTCGCAAAGAGGATCTTCATTTAACTGTAGTCCGACTTAAATATACAGGAGCACCGCCAGGTAATGGCAGATGCTGCCGGCCAGCACGAACAGGTGCCAGATCCCGTGGAAGACCGGGAACCTGGAGTCCATCAGGTAGAAAGCCACCCCCGAAGTGTAGAACAGCCCGCCGGCCGCCAGCCAGGCGAAGCCCCAGAATGGCAGCGCCTTCAGCAGCGGGCCCAGCGCTATGAGGATGAGCCAGCCCATCAGGATATAGATGACCAGCTGCGGTATGCGGCGCCCCTTGTTGTGCAGCGCGTCCAGCAGCACGCCGAAAGCCGCCAGGCCCCAGATGACCCCGAAGATGGACCAGCCCCAGGGGCCGCGCAGCGTCACCAGGGTGAACGGGGTGTAGGTGCCGGCGATCAGCAGGTAGATGCTCTGGTGGTCGAAGGTCCGCATCAGCCGCTTCATGCGGCCGGAACTGGCGTGGTAAAGGGAGGAGGAGAGGTAGAGCAGGAACAGGGTCGCGCCGTAGATGGAGAAGCTCACGATGCGCCAGGCGTCGCCCTTCAGCGAGGCCGACACCACCAGCACCACCAGCCCCGCCAGCGCCAGCGCGGCGCCCAGGATATGGGTCACGGAGTTCAGGACTTCGTCGCTTTTCATGGGGTCAGCACCTTTACCGCCGAGGGCAGGGTTTCGAAAACCGCCGGCAGCGCGCCGCGCGCCTCTCCGTCTATATTGAGCCACACCGTCTCTTCCGAGGCCAGCTCCAGCCGCCGCACTTTCAACCGGGTCACGCCCGGCTCCGAAAGATGCGTGCCTTTATAAAGCTTGGGGAGGCTGCGCAGCAGCGCCGGCCGGCTCAGGTCCCCCACCAGCACCAGGTCCATCAGGCCGTCGGCGTCGTCGGCTCCCGGCGCCACCAGCATGCCGCCGCCCATGGAGCTGGTATTGGCCAGCACGCCCAGGTGGTAGCGGCCGGAGAGGTCGCGCCCGTCGGCCGTCAGGCGCACGGGCTTCGCCCGCGCCGTCAAGAGCGAGCGCAGCGAGGAGACCAGGTAGGACAGCGTGCCGCCGAGCGGCTTGCCCATGGCCTTGACGTGGCGGGCCACGTCGCCGGCCAGGCCGAAGGCCGCGATATTGATGAAATGCCGGCGCCCCGGCGTCCCGTCGGGCCCGGCGTAGTCCGCGCGGCCCACGTCGAGCGGCCGGGCGGAGCCGCGGGCGAGCAGGGCTATCAGGCCGTCGCGGTCCGTCGGGTAGCGCAGGTGCCGGGCCAGGTCGCAGCCGGAGCCGGCGGGGATGGCGCCCAGAGTCACGTTGCGGCGCACGTGCCCGGGCGCTGTCATCACGCCCTCGAGCATTTCCCCGAAAGTCCCGTCGCCGCCCACGGCGATGAGCCGCGAAACGCCGCGCTCCGCGAATCCGCGCGCGAGCTCCTCCGCGTGGCCGGGGCGCTCCGTGACGAAGCACTCGGAATCGGGCTGAAGGCGCAGGGCGGCCTCGCGCAGGCCGGCCCAGACGCGTTCCGCGCGGCCGTGGCCGGCCGCCGGGTTCAGCAGGAAGATCGTGCTCGCCATGTCCTTATTCTACAAATTCCCCGCCGTCGGGGAAAAAGAGAGGCGGCGCCGGGAGCATCCGCTCGGGCGCCGCCTTCTTATTACGCGGGACGAATTACTTCTTTTTGCCTTTCTTGACGGTCTTCTTCGCGGTCTTTTTCTTGGCTACTTTCTTAGCAACCTTCTTTTTGGCTTTAGGCATTTTTCGTTTTTCTCCTTGCGCCAATTCGGCGCTGACTGAATTCTATATATTGTTCCCGCGAAATGCAATACTTTTTTTCGGGAATTTTACCAATGAGAAAAATCCGGCTTCAATAATGCTCCGGGGCGCGGCCTTCCTTCACCTCTTTGGAGAAAGAAAGCGCGAGCAGCAGCGCGGCCAGCGCGAGGTAGCCCGCCGTGAACTGGTACGGCACCTGCCGCATCAGGCCTTCGAGCCGCCACGGCAGGTACATGTTGCCGTCGGGGATGGCGGAGTGGATCATGCCGAAGAACGTGAACACGGCGCACACCGCCACGTAAAAGGCGGCCGCGCGCACGTGGCGGTCTATCAGCTTGGCCATGAAGGCGCCCCACAGCATGCCGGTGAGGATGAAGCCGTTGCCGAGCGCCACGGTGACCAGCAGTTCGGGCAGGCCCTTGTCGGCGGCGGCCAGGTTCTTATTGAACAGCTCCGTCGGCACCATGCCGGGGTTGGACAGCTTGATCTGCAGCATGCGCGCCACCGTCGGGAAGTACGCCATCGCCACGGCGGGCGCGTGCCGGACGGGGCAGGCGTGGAAGGCCTGGCACATGATGTCCAGCGCGACGAAGATGAGGATCGGGGCGATCACGGCCGCCGGGATCAGTTCCACCATGAAGCCGAGGTAGCCGAGGAAACCGCCCAGGCCGATGAACAGGCCGGTCAGCAGCGTGTAGCCGGCGCGGGCGCCCATGGCCTTGTAGGCGGGCTGCCCGATATACGGCGTGCTCTGCGCCACGCCGCCGCAGACGCCGGCCACCAGCGTGGCCACCGCCTCGGTGAGCAGGATGTCGCGGGTATTGAAGTCGTCGCCGGCCACCCGCGCGCTCTCGGTCACGTTCACGCCGCCCACCACGGTGAGTATGGCGAAGGGTATCGCTATCGGCAGGTACTTAAGCGCGTCGCCGAGACCCTTCATGAACTCGAGCGTGGGGATCGGCAGGCTGAAATAGAGCGCCAGCTCCGGCAGCGGCTTGGGCTCGCCGCCGGCGAGGCCGTGCGGGGCGAGGAGGTAATACAGCACCGTGCCGATGACCACCGCGCCGAACACGCCGGGGAAATTCCTGGGCAGCTTGATGCCGGCCACCAGCGTGTACATGATCAGCCCGAGGGCGATGAGGCCGATGATCGGCATCTTGAACACCTCGATCATCGGGATGAAGCCGATCAGCGCCAGGCCGATGCCGGCGAGCGACCCCAGCAGGCCCGCCTGCGGGATCTGCCGCTGCAGCCAGCCGCCGATGAAGGAGAAGGCGAACTTGAACACGCCGATCAGCACCATCGTGGCCATGCCGAGGTACCAGGTCATCATGCCCGCGTCGTACTCGCTCATGCCGTTGGCCTTGAAGCCGAGGAAGGCCGGGCCCAGCACGGCGAGCGCTATGCCGATGGAGGAAGGGGTGTCGAGGCCGAGCGGCATCGCGGTGACCTTGGCGTTGCCGGTCTTTTTGGCCAGGCGGAAAGCCATCCAGGTGTAGATCAGGTCGCCGAACAGCACGCCGAAGGCGGTGCCGGGGAACATCCGCTTGTAAACGATCTCGGCCGGGAAGCCGAAGGCGAAGACGAGGATGCCGGCCATGAAGCTCAGCACCGTCATATTGTCGAACATCAGGCCGAAGAAGCCGTTGACGTCGCCCATCGTGAACCATTCGTATTTGAAGGATTTCTGCGCTTTGTCCGCCATGTTTTTCTCCTCGCGGCCCCGCCGGACGGGTCCTACCGAATAATAACAAAATTGGCCCGGCCTTTAAAGGAGTCTCCGGCAGTTGTATAATGGGAGAATGACAGAGGGCTGGACGGAAATAACCGACTTCGACAGGCTGCGGGACGGCGCGCTGACGCCGGTCTTCCCGCTGGGCCTGCCGGTCCTCTTAATAAGGAAGGGCGCCGAGCTCTACGCCCTGGAGAACCGCTGCGCGCACATGGGCTGCCCGCTGTCCCTGGGCCGGCTCGACGGCTACGCCCTCACCTGCCCCTGCCACGACTGGACCTTCGACGTCCGCACCGGCGCCTTCGCCGCGGCCGCGGAACTTTCGGTAAAGACCTATCCCGCCGAACTGCGCGGCGGGAAAGTGTTCGCGAGGATATCATGAAAAAAGTCGTCATTTACGCGCTGAGCACCTGCCTGTGGTGCAAGAAGACCAAGAAGTACTTCGAGGACAAGAAGGTCCCCTTCGAGGCGGTGGACTACGATAAGCAGACCGAGGAGCGCCAGGAGGAGATGATGAAGGAGATGAAGGGTTCCGGCTGCACCGGCTCCTTCCCTTTCACCAGGATCGGCGCCTCCTGCGTGCAGGGCTACGACCCCGACGAGTTCGACAAGCTGCTGGAGCGGAAGTGAACGCCGAGGCCAGGAAAAAGGCGCTGCGCTTCCTCTTCGGGCCGATCGTCGGCCGGCTCGGCTACAAGTTCACGCCCAACGCCGAGGACGCCGACTTCCTGCTGGAGCAGGAGGTCCTGCTGGAGCGGGAGCGCGGCATGCCCTACTGCCCCTGCCAGGCCCTCTCCAAGGACCGCGCCGAGAACATGAAGATAGTCTGCCCGTGCATCCCTTATCACCGCGCCCATTACGACGCCATGCGGCGCTGCTGGTGCGGGCTTTTCGTGCACAAGGACGTGACGGACCCCGACCGCCTGAAACAGATACCGCCGAACAAATTCTACGGGAAATAAATGCTTGTAAAAGCCGCCGAGATATCCGAGATCGCCCCCGGGGGCATGAAAGCCGTTACGCTGAACGGCCATGAGCTGGTGCTCTGCAATTACGGGGGGGCTTTTTACGCCGTGGAGCGGGCCTGCGGCCACGCCCGGGCGCGGCTGGAGCGCGGCGCCCTCACCGGCTGGATCCTCACCTGCCCGCTGCATTACGCCCAGTTCGACGTCCGCACGGGCGAGGCGCTCTCCGGCCCGGCCCCCAAGGCCCCGGCCAGCGCCCACCCCGACCCCGCCGATCCCTCCCTGGCCACCCGCGGCCTCAAGACCTGGCCCGTCAGCCTCAAGGACGGGGCCGTCTGGATAGACCTGCCCTGAACCCGCAATAAAACCGCCCCCCGGCCCGTTATGACAGTACACGGGAAAGGAGCTGGTTATGAACACCAAGATACTCATAGCTGTTTTCGGCGCCGGGCTGGGCCTGGCGCTGGCGCTGCCGGCCGCCGCGGAGAAGGGCGGCCCCTGCGCCGAGGACGCGGCGAAGTTCTGCAAGGACGTGAAGCCCGGCGAGGGGCGTGTGGCCGCCTGTCTTAAGGAACACGAAAAAGAACTCTCGCAGGCCTGCAAGGACCGCCGGGCCTTGGCGGCCGAGCGCAAGGCGGCCCGCGGCGGCGGGGCCTGGAAGCGCGCCAACCGCGGCGGCGGCGCCTGCTTCAGGGAATACGGGCAGGGTTTCGCCTCCGGCTTCCAGCGCGGCTTCAAGATGCGCGGCGGCCAGGGCCGCGGCGCCAGGGCGGCGCGCGGCGGCGGGCTGAAGGCCTGCGCCGAGGACCGCCGGAAGCTCTGCGAAGGCGTCAAGCCCGGCGAAGGCCGCGTGCTGGACTGCCTGGCCAAGAACGCCGGCAAGCTCTCCGATGGCTGCAAGGCGCGGGTGGAAAAGTTCAAGCCCAAAAAGAGCTGAAAGCTCCCGTGAAGAAAAAGAACGGCCCGCCGCGAGGCGGGCCGTTCCCTTTGGCGGCGGCGGGGCTTAGCGCGGCCGGGCGCGCTCGAACACCAGCGGCAGCTGGGGCTTCAGGCCCTCTATCTTCTTCGAGACGAAGAGCAGTGACCCGGCGTCGAGCCTGAGCCCGTAGAGCACGCCGTTGACGGCCAGCAGCCAGCGGGGATAGGCGGCGATCTGGCCGTCGCGGGTGACGGAATAATAGTAAAGCCCGTCCGAACCGAGGCGCAGGGAGACGGTCCCTTCCTCCTCGGTGAGCGGTTCGAGGTTGCGGAAGATCGCGTAGGTCACGACGCCGCCGGCGGTGAATTTTACGGACTCCCCGTAAAGCCTGTCGAACAGGGCCGCGAGGGGCAGCTCCCGCCGCTCCTCCTCGCCGAGCGCCACGCTCACCGCCCCGTTCTCCGCCCGGAGCTTCAGCTCCAGGCCCTGGTAGCGGTAAACCGCGCCGGCGGCCAGGTCGGAGACCTTCCAGACCCCGGCGCCCAGCCCGGAGGCCGGCTTGAGCAGGAACCACTCGTTCCAGTCGGCGTCGAAAACCACGGTGGCGAGGAATTTGACCCCGCCGAACTCCAGCGGCTCGCAGGCGGCGTCGCGGGCGGCCAGCAGGTCCAGCAGCGGGGCCCCGCCGACGGTCTCTATCTCCGCTTTCGCGGCCAGCAGGCCGGAGGCGTCCCCGGCGCGGTCCCAGGCGGCGGCCGGCGCCGCGGCCAGCATCAGCATCAGGAATATCTTCATAAGAGCATTCTACAAAATGCCCCGGCGAAAAATGAAAAGCTCCCGGGCGCCCGGCCCGGGCGCCCGGGAACTTCGCGCCGGCCGCCGGGCGCGAAAGCCTAGCAGGGCTGCGGCGTGCAGACCTGCTCGGGGGCGGGAGCCTTCAGGGAAGCGGACCAGCCCCTGGAAAAGTTGAAACCCAGCCCGCAGCCGAGCCCCTCCAGTTCGGAGGCCGGGAGGCCGGAGGCCAGGACCAGCTGCCTGCCCGGCCCCACGAAAAGGTTCAGCCACTTGCCGAGCAGTTCCCGGTTCTTTTCGGAAACCGCCAGCAGGTGGACGTCGTCTATCACCAGGGCCGTCAGCCCGGCCAGGGCCGCTTCCAGCGCCTCCAACCCCCCGTTGTTCGCGGCTTCTTCCAGCCCCCGCGAAAATTTTGCCCCGTCGGTAAGCAGCACCTTGCCCGCCCCTTTCGAGACCGAAAGCGAGTGGGCGATGAAGTTGACGAACCTGGTCTTCCCCGAGCCCCGCTCGCCCGCCAGCAGCAGCTGGTTGCAGATAGTGCCCGGGCTCTCCACCACGGTCATGGCCGCGGCGTGCGCGAAGCGGTTGCCGCCCCTTTCGGGACGCGGCGCGGGGACGGGCGTCTCTCCCATACCGAACCTGGAGAACGTCCCGGCGGGCACGTCGTTGTCGGGCATATAGTTCACCCTAATATACCTTACCCCCCGGAACAAAGCCAAACCTCATCTTTTCCTCATATTTTCCTCAAGCCGCAAAGAAAAACCGCCCGGTTTTGAGGCCGGGCGGTTCGTCAAGCGGAGGGCGGTTTATGCGAAACCGGCTCCCTACTGATACGGGGATCTTCCCGACGGGGCGCAGACGCTGCCGATGAATTCATGCCACCGCGTGCGTGAGGAGAAGCCGTTGCTGCCGAGGTAGCTGCCCTGGAAATCCCGCTTGCGCGGCATATATATGGCCAGGCCGGTGGACTTCTCCCCGACCGCCGTATTGCCGGTAGTGGCGCTCTCTATCACCAGTTCCCGGCGGATGAAGCCCGTAAGGTTCTCTCCGGTCCTGCGCAGAGCGGCGCCCTGCGGCAGCGCCTCGTTGAGGTTTGAGAGGAAGTTCGCTATATCCCGGGAATTTATCGTCAGGCGGTCGTCCTCCTCGGACTCGTGGTAGCGCACGGTCTGCGCGATAGCGTTATCCAGGTCCTTGTCGGCGGCTTTGGACCTCAGCGCCTGGTCTACCCAGCCGGACATGAGGTTGGCGAACTCCTCCATCCTTGAGGCCCGGACGGCCGAGATGGTCGTGCCATATGAGCCGCCTTGCCGCGCGTAAAGGGCCGCGTAGTCCCTTACCAGCATGGCCGCCAGGGTTTCCGTATTTGCGCCGGGGGCGGAAGAGAATTTGCGCAGCATGGCGGTGTAGGGGAAGCCGGAGCCGGGGATATTCTCCTCGGAACCAACTACCACATTTACATACCTGCGCAGGTCATAGATCACCTCGGCCATCTGCATAAGACAGGCGTCGGAGGCGTAGATATCGAGCTTCTTGCCGTAGGCCGAAGAAATCCCGCCCAGGGCCCCGGAAAGGTCCTTGAGGGAGAGAGAGTTCTCCGAGATATCGTCGGGGCTGATGCCTCCGTAGCCTCCGCCATGCGAACTGACTATCAGCATATGACGCCTGGCCGGGAAGGTCTTATTGGCCCATACCGCGAAATCGGTGAGCTCTTTGGGGTCGCCCATGTCGGAGTTGCAGAGCGTTCCCAGCGGGATGGCCTTGCCGGCCTCTATGTAATAGCGCACCGTGTTGTTGCGCGAGGCGGACGAACAGTAACCGTTGGCCTTGGCGTTATTGTAACCGTCCTGATGGAACGCGGCGGTTATCTCGCTGCGGGGCAGGTCGTCGTATCTCCCGAGTTCCACCACCACCGTTACGTTCTTGCTGGACCCGGCGGCCTCCATGTCGCGGATGTTCTGCAACATATATTTGGAGAGGTTGTTCCTGCCGTTGATATACACCATTATCAGCCATTCGCGGGTGCGCCCGCCGCCGGCGACCTGGTTTTCCGGGGACATGGCCGGACGCACGGCCTGCGGCTTTACCTGCCCGCTGGTGTCGGAGGAGGCGCCCCACGGGACGGCTTCGGCGGCCTTCGGCGACGGGATATCGATCCCGCCGCTTTCCGAAAGCTGTTCCAGCGCGGACGAAGGCGCGTCCCTGAAGTCGGACGGCCTTGTGGAGGCCGGCGCGGAATTTCCGCAGGCGGCGGCGAAGAGCAGTACGGGGAGGACAAGCGATGTTCTTCTCATTAGTTGCGCCTCTGGATACTACGGGGATCTCCGTTCACTGGCGGCCGGGCTCCCGTATTAATAGTCTAATACGGGCTGGAATTTTGTCAAGGGTCCGCCGGGCTCATTCGGGAGCGGGCGGGCCGACCAGCCACCGCCCTGCCGCAAAGAAAAACCGCCCGGTTTTGAGGCCGGGCGGTTCGTCAAGAGTAAGAAGGATTACTTCTTCTTCTTGCCGGAATTCTTCATGATCGCGCGGGAGATGTTGCCCTTCTTGTCGATGAAGTACAGGTAGCCCTTCTCTTTCTTCAGGCCGACCTTCACGGCCACCTTCGGGGAGCCGCCCTTCTTTTTACCGCGGGCCATCTTGGCGCAGGATATGTCGCCCTTCTTGTCGATGAAGTACAGGAAACCCTTCTCGCGCTTCAGACCGACTTTCTGTATCATTTCAGCCATTTCACTTTCCTCCGTTTACTTCCCCCCCAAGCTCTCGCCGGGGCGAATTTTCGTCCCCGTCGGGGGTCGATAGAAAAATACTACATTATGCCGCCGGGGAATGCAATAGTTTTTTTCAGGATTTCGCTTCGGCCTTGCCCTGCGGCGGCAGCCGCGGCAGCTCCGGCTCCCGCAGGTTCTCGGCGAAGAAAGCGGAAACCTTCTGCTTATAGACCTCGCCGCCCACCTCGGCGCACTTGGCGTGCGAGGCGCCGGCCACGGTCCACATCTGCTTTTTATCCGACGGGCAGAGGCCGTAGAGGCGCTCGGAGTCGGAGGCCGGCACCAGGTCGTCGTTGTCGCCGTTGACGAGCATTACGGGCATCTTGAGCTTGCCGGCGTTATAGAGCGGGCTGTAGGGTTCCGGGTCGGCCTTGAGCTTGCGCCGCACGAAGAACAGCGTGAGCCACACGAGGGGGAAATACGGGGTGTTCAGGCGTTTCCAGCTCCAGTTGGCCACCACCTTCTCGTAGCTCAGGAAGGTGTTCTCGGCCAGCACGCAGGCGAGTTCCGGGTACTTGGCCGCGGCGTAGACCGCCACCGCCCCGCCCATCGAGGTGCCGAACACGGCCACCGACTCGGCCTGCAGCGGGCGGTTGTTGCGCAGGAACTCGTAGGCCGCGTCGAAGTCGCGCGTTTCCAGGTAGCCCACGCTGGACAGGTTCCCCTTGCTCTCGCCGGAGGCGCGGAAGTCGAAGTAGAAGAGGTTAAAGCCCTTCTCGGCGAGGAACCAGGTATCCCGCAGCATGTCGCCGCGGTTGGAGCCCCAGCCGTGGCAGAAGATGATGGTGCGCCCGCCGTGCTCCCCCGCGGCCGGCACGAACCAGCCTTTCAGGCGCACGCCGTCGGCGGTGGCGAACTCCACGGTCTCGTGCGCCAACCGGAACTGGTCCGGGTTAACGGCCACGCCGGGCTTGCGGGCCGGCTGTATGACCTCGGCGCTCTTCTTGTAGGAAATATATATCACCAGCGCCGCCAGGGCGGCGAGTGCGAACAGCAGCCAGTTCAGGAGTTCAGCTATGCTCATGGTTTTCCTTTGAGGAGGGCCTTGAGGCCCAGCAGGTCCAGGTAATCGTAGAAGCCGGGCTTGCGGCCGGCGGTCCACCCGGCGGCCCGCAGCGCCCCGGCGGCGAAGACCGCCCGGGAATGGGCCCGGTGCGTGAGCTCCACCCGCTCGTAAGGGCCGGCCAGCAGCACGGTATGGTCGCCCACGATGTCGCCGGCCCGCGCGCTGGTGACGGGGGGCTTAACCCCGCCCCGGGCCGCGGCCAGGTACTCGGCGTAGCGCAGGGCCGTGCCGCTGGGGGCGTCCCGCTTGGCGGAGTGATGCGCCTCGTGCACGTGCAGGTCGAAATCAGGCAGGCGGCCGGCCGCCAGCGCGGCCAGCGCGAAGGTGAGGTTGACGGCCGGGCTCATATTGGGCGAGCAGAAGACGGGGATGCGGCGGGCGGCGGCCTTGAGCGCGGCCAGTTGCCGGGGAGAGAAGCCGGTGGTGCCGGTGACGAAAGGCTTGCGGGCCCCGGCGCAGGCGGCCGCGTAGGCGCAGGCGGGCTCGGGCATGGTGAAATCCACCACCACGTCGGCCCCCGCCAGCTGGTATTCGAAAGCGTCGGGCGGCTCCACCCCGGGGCCGGGCCGCGCGTCCAGGGCGGCGGCCAGGGAGAAACCGGGCGCGCCTTCCAGCTCGGCGCGGACGGCCCGCCCCATGCGCCCGGAGGCGCCGCAGAGCAGTACCCTTAAAGGTCTCTTTGCCATCGCCTAATTATAATTTTTATCCGTTACCTATAGCAAAGGCGGGCGCGGATGGAATTTTGCGGCCATCTTTTGCTATTCTCTATTTATTAATGATATACCTGCTCTCGCTGGTAATAGTCATACTCCTTTTCGCCGTGGGCGCCCTGCTGCGCAAGGTCTACGACCTGCGCCTCGATAAGGGGCCGGCCGACTGCGGGGGCCAGGACACCTCCCTGAAGACCACCTGGGGCAAGTTCGACGAACTGCTGACGAGCCTGCTGACCATCCACGAGATCGGCATCGTGAACGCCGGCTCCATAAAGAAAGAGGATTTCTACCAGACCGTGGTCGAAAGCGCCTGCGAGCTCATCAGCTCGCCGCGCGGCTCCCTGATGATCCACGACGCACAGGCCGACGAGCTAAAGATCGCCGCCTCCAAGAACATCTCCCTCGAGGTGATAGAGAACACCCGCATCAAGCCGGGCCTGGGCATAGCCGGCCGCGCCTTCCAGACCGGCGAGACCATCTTCGTCACGGACCCGGCCCAGAACACCCAGTACAAGGACTTCCTGGGCGCCGAGGAGCAGAAGGACCCCTTCATCGCCATCCCGCTCAAGCTCAAGGACAAGCCCTTCGGCGTGCTGAACCTGCACCTGAGCCGCGAAAAGGAATCCTTCACCGATTACGACCTGAAGTTCCTCACCCTGCTCGCCGGGGAGACCGCCATCACGCTCGAGAACATCAAGCTCTACGAGAGCCTGGAGAACTTCTACCTCGAGATGGTGCAGACGCTGGCGCGCGTGATCGACGCCAAGGACTCCTATACCGGCGACCACGCCGGCCGCGCCCGCCAGAAGGCGCGCCGCCTGGCCGAGGAGCTGCACATGCCGGCCCAGATGATCCGCTACGTGGAGTACGCCGCCCTCCTCCACGACATCGGCAAGATCGGCATCGACGGGGCCATCCTCTCCAAGCCGGGCAAGCTGACCAACGAGGAGTACGACGAGATCAAGAAGCACCCGGCCATCGGTTACCAGATCCTCTCCCCCATCCACTTCCTCGGCCCCGTGGCCCAGATGGTGCTCTACCACCAGGAGTGGTTCAACGGCATGGGCTACCCCGAAGGCCTCAAGGGCGAGGAGATCCCCCTCGGCGCCCGCATAGTGGCCACCATCGACGCCTGGGACGCCATGCGCAGCGACCGCCCCTACCGCAAGGCGCTCGCCGTGGAGATCGCCGAGGACCAGCTGGTCAAGGGCTCCGGCCGCCAGTTCGACCCGGACGTGGTAAAGGCCTTCCTCAGCCTCGAAAAGGCCGGCTGGCCGGAATTCGAGAAATAGGCCGGCCCGCACCGTGCTCTACGTCATCCCGACCCCGATAGGCAACCTCAAGGACATCACCCTGCGCGCCCTGGACGCGCTGAGGGAGGTCGACGCCGTGTTCTGCGAGGACACGCGCCGCACCCTGCAGCTGATGAGCCATTTCGGGCTCCAGAAAAAGCTGTTCCGCTACCACGAGCACGACGAACGCTCCGTGGCGGCCGCCATGGCCTGGCTGCGCTCCGGCAAGACGGCGGCGCTGGTCACCGACGGCGGTTCGCCGTGCATCTCCGACCCCGGCCGCCGGCTGGTGGCGCTGGCGCGGCAGACCGGCATCAAGGTCACCGCCCTGCCGGGCCCCTCCGCCGTGATAGCCGCGGCGGCCGGCTCCGGCCTGCCCTGCGACTCCTTCGTCTTCCTGGGCTTCCTGCCGCGTTCGCGCGGCAAGATCGTTAAGGCCCTCAAAGCCGCCTTTGAACTTAAGAAAACCGTCATCCTTTTCGAATCCCCGTACCGTTTGAAGAAGTTCCTGGCGCTGGCGCGCGAGGAGTTCGGCCCCGGCCTTACCGCCGTGGTGGCCCGCGAGATCAGCAAGATCTACGAGGAATGGACCGGGGCGCTGATCGACGAGACGATCGCGAAGATCGAGGCCGCCGGCGAGGTGAAGGGCGAGGTGGTGGTATTGCTGCGCCCGCCCGACGCCGCCGAGGAAGCCCCGGAACCCGAAGGCGCCGAGGACCTGCCGTGACAAGCCGGCCCCGCTCCCGGCCCGTTACAAGGGTATACCCCTCTGCCCCAGACCCGGGGAACCGTTGCGCGGTTCCCCCGTCCCTTCGGGACGGGTCCCCCTCCCCAACTGGGGCCGAGTGGCATACCCTTGTCCCGGTCCTTGTGGCCGCACGGCCATGAAAAAGGTGCTCTTCGTGTGCACCGGCAATACCTGCCGCTCCGTGCTGGCCCACTATTACGCCAACCGGCTAGCCGCCGCCGGCAAACTACCCTTCGAATTCTCCTCGGCGGGCCTCGCCGCCGACAAGGATATCCCCCAGCCCGAGGCCGTGGCCGAACTGCTGGCCAAGGAGGGCGTAAAGGATTTCAAGCACGTGCCGGCGCAGCTCACCGCCGAAATGGCCGCGGGGGCCGACCTGATACTCGCCATGACCCGGGCCCACAAGGACCTGATAGCCCAGGAGCACCCGGCGGCGGAGAAGAAGACCTTCACCCTGGTGGAATACGCCGGCTTCGGCAAGGACGACGTCGCCGACCCGTACGGGCGCGACAAGTATTTCTACTTCGAGATCTTCAAGCTCATCAAGGCGGCCGTGGAAGCCGCCATAGAACGCCTGAAAAAAGAAGTAAAATAAGAACTGGATTTCAGCCGCAGCCATAAGGAGAACAAAATGTACGACGAGATAAAGAAGAACGACCCCCAGCTTTACGCCGCCGTCCGCGGCGAGGTGCTGCGCCAGCAGAACAACCTGGAGCTCATCGCCTCCGAGAACTACACCTCCACCACCGTGCTGGACGCCCTGGGCAGCGTCCTCACCAACAAGTACGCCGAGGGCTACCCCGGCAAGCGCTACTACGGCGGCTGCGAGCACGTCGACGTGGTGGAGCGGCTGGCCATAGACCGCGCCAAGAAGCTCTTCAAGGCCGAGCACGCCAACGTCCAGCCCCACTCCGGCACCCAGGCCAATATCGCGGCCTACCTCTCCCTGATCAAGCCCGGCGACACCGTGATGGGCCTCAACCTCAGCCACGGCGGCCACTTGAGCCACGGCCACCCGCTCAACTTCTCCGGCCAGTACTTCAAGATCGTCACCATCGACGTCAGCCAGGACACCGAGCTCATCGACTACGAGAAGATGGAGAAGGACATCGAGAAGTTCCGCCCCAAGCTCATCATGGCCGGCGCCTCCAACTACTCCCGCAAATGGGACTGGGCCCGCATCAAACGCGCCGCCGACGCCTGGAAGTGCTTCCTCGTCACCGACATCGCCCACTACGCGGGCCTGATCGCCGCCGGCATCTACCCGTCGCCGGTGGAATACGCCGACATCGTCACCACCACCACCCACAAGACCCTGCGCGGCCCCCGCGGCGGCCTGGTGCTCTCCAAGAAGGTCTACGCCAGGAACGTCGACCGCACCAACTTCCCGGGCAACCAGGGAGGCCCGCTGATGCACGCCATCGCCGGCAAGGCCGTCTGCTTCAAGGAGGCCCTGAGCCCCAAGTTCAAGGACTACCAGACGCAGGTGCTCAAGAACGCCCGCAAGCTCGCGAGGGAGCTGCAGGGCCGGGGCTACCGCATAGTCTCGGGCGGCACCGACTGCCACCTGATGAGCGTGGACCTGCGCGCCAAGAACATCACCGGCCTGGACGCCGAGAAGGCGCTGGACAAGGCCGGGATCACGGTGAACAAGAACACCATCCCCTACGACCCGCAGAAGCCCATGATCACCAGCGGCATCCGCCTGGGCACGCCGGCCGTCACCACCCGCGGCATGAAGGAGAAGCAGATGTCCGTCATCGCCGGCCTGGTGGACGAGGCCATAGCCCACGCCAAGGACGACAAGGCGCTCAAGGGGATAAAGGAGCAGGTCAAGACGCTCTGCGCCGGCTTCCCCATCTACCCCGGCTTCGAGAACTAGCCTCAAAGCCCCGGCAGGAGAGAGCCGCGCCCCCGGGCGCGGCTTTTTCTTTCCACCCGGGCCTTATTATTAGTAAAATATTATTAATGGCGGGATCCACCCTTCCGGGGCTCCGGTCATAGGACGATTTCATATAAAATTAAGGCTACCTGGAGACAAAATGGCTAAGAAAGCTCTCGCGGAGATAGGCGTAATAGGCGGCACCGGCCTTTACGCCATGAAAGAACTGAAGATACTGAAGGAAATAACGGTCAAAACCCCCTTCGGCGACCCCTCCGACAAGCTGATCCTGGGCACCCTTTCCGGCATAAAGGTCGTTTTCCTGCCCCGCCACGGCCGCAAGCACCACCTGCTGCCGGGCGAGATCAACCAGCGCGCCAATATGTGGGCCCTCAAGTCCATAGGCGTGAAGACCATCATCTCCGCCAGCGCCGTCGGCTCGCTGCGCCAGGAGCTGCCGCCCACCCATTTCGTGTTCCCCGACCAGTTCGTGGACCAGACCAAGGGCCGCAAGTCCACCTTCTTCGGCGAGGGCATAGTGGGCCACCTGCCCATGGCCGAGCCCTTCTGCATGAAGCTCTCCGACATGATGTACAAGGAAGCCGTCAAGCTGGGCATCAAGGCCCATAAGGGCGGGGTCTACTGCTGCATGGAGGGCCCCGGCTTCTCCACCAAGGCGGAGTCGCACTTCCACCGCAAGATGGGCTACTCCATCATCGGCATGACCATGGCCACCGAGGCCAAGCTCGCCCGCGAAGCCGGCTTCCACTACGCCCCGGTCTCCCTCGTGACCGACTACGACTGCTGGAAGGAAGGCGAGGAAGTGGACCAGCACAAGGTCTCCGAGACGATGACCAGGAACATCCACAATATCCGCCGGCTGCTGCTCAAGGTCATCCCGCTGGTGGCGGGGTCCGGCTGCCGCAACGGCTGCCCGGACATGACCCGCGGCTCGCTGCTGACGCATAAGGAAAATTTCCCCCCCAAGACCTACGCCAAATTGAAGCTGATACTGGAGGGCTAAATGGCCAATAAACCGGCGAAAAAGAAAGCCGCGAAGAAGAGTTCGGTTTCCGCGACCCGCAGGCGCCTGATAGAGGCGGCCAAGGCCGCGCAGAAGGCGGCTTACTGCCCGTATTCCCGCTACCCCGTGGGGGCGGCGGTGCTGATGGACTCCGGCCGCATCTATACCGGCTGCAACGTGGAGAACGCCTCTTTCGGCCTCGCCATCTGCGCCGAGCGGGTGGCCATCTTCAAGGCCGTCAGCCACGGCGAGAAGAAGGTGAAGGCCCTCTGCGTGACCGCCAAATCCGCCAAGCCCTGCGGCGCCTGCCGCCAGGTGATAACGGAGTTCGCCCCCAAGGACGCCGAGGTGATAATCGTGGACTGGCAGCCCCTGGAGAAGAAGGAGAAGGTCACCCGCACCACCGCGGGCCGCCTGCTGCCGTACGCCTTCAACCCGTCGGAAGCCGGCCTGTAAATTTACTGGAGGAAACGAAGAACTATGGACGTCAAGACCCTGACCAAACTTACCAAGTGGATGGAGAGCACCGACCTGGAGGAGATCACCTGGCGCAGCGGCGCGGACAAGATCAGCCTCAAGCTCAACAACTCCCCCGAGCACAACACCATGACCGCCTCCACCATGGAACCGGTGCTGTCCAACTCGATAGGCATTTTCCGCTTCGCCCGCCCGGGCAAGACCAACCACCTCAAGGAAGGCTCGGCCGTGAAGGCCGGCCAGGAGCTCGGGGTGGTCGAGGTGGGCAAGGATTTCAAGAGCGTCACGGCCCATTCCAACGGCCTGCTCAAGATCATCTCCATCGAGGAAGGCAAGCCGGTGGAATACGGCCAGCCCCTCTTCTTCATCGAGCCCAGGTAAAGCATGGCCGACAAGCCCGCGGTCCTGAAATGCCCCAAGTGCGGCTACCTGCCTAACCTGCCGGGCGAGACCTGCGTCCAGTGCGGCACCCGCCTGGACCGGGTCTGCGGCGCCTGCCGGGCCGTCAACCCGTACGAGAAAGAGCTCTGCGAAAAATGCGGCGCGCCGCTTACCGAAAAGGCGAGGCAGGCCCAGGAGCCGCCCGCGCCAGAACCCAAGCCGCAGACGCCCGCCGCCCACCAGGCCCCGCGCAAACTGGAGATGGAGTCGCTCCAGGACACCCTTAACGAAAAACTGCAGTCTTTCCGCCGCAGGGCGACGCCTGCCCCGGCCGCCGACACCGCCGCCCCCAAACCGCCGCCGCCCGGCCCGGCCCAAAAGCCGGCCGCCGCCACGGGCGCCCCAAAACCCGGGGCGCAATCCGGCACCTCTCCCTTTATAGCCGATTCCTCCAGGCTCAGGAAGGACCCCGCGCCGCCCCCGAAGCCGAACCCTTTCGACAGGCTCAAGCGCGCCTCCGGCCCGGCCGTCATCCTGCTGCTGACCGTGGTGCTGCTGAGCATAGTCTACATGATCATCGCGCCTTCCATCCCGAAGCTGCGCCTGACCATGACGGCGAAATCCTATCTCTCCGCCATCTCGGAGGGCCGTTACGAGAAAGCCTACGAGCTCCTGTCCTCGAACTCCAAAAGCGCCATCTCGAAGGACGATTTCGTAAAGAACAGCATGGATTACTATTCCAAGGCCCCGGCCTGGCAGTTCCGCGAAGTCCAGGTCTTCACCATGGACAAGGACGCGGCCATGATCCGCTACGAGCTCAAGGAAGGCGACGCCGAGTGGAAGCACGACTATATCTCCTTCGTGCGCGAGCATAACCGCTGGACCCGCCCCTATATCTGGATACTTTTCCAGCCCATAGAGGAGGCCATCAAGCGGCAGGATTTCCCGCAGGCGCTGTTCCTGGCCCAGAAACTGTACCTGACCGACCCCATAGACCCGCGCTCTTCCGGATATCTCTGCTCCTCGGAATTCTTCATGGGCCTTTTCGACAAGGCCGCCGAGTCCTGCAAGCGGACCATAGACGCCGCCCAGACCTATCCCGTCGGCTACTCCAGCGACGAACTGTACTGGTTCAACCTCTGCTACGCCGACAGCCTGCGCTACCTGCAGCGCGAAAGGGTGGCCATACAGGAATACGAGAAGCTGATGAAATGGCCGGGGCTCACTCCCAAGGAGCAGTGCCCGCTGTTCCTCAACAGGGCGGATTCCTACGTGGCCCTGCCCGACTACAACCGGGCCCTGCAGGACGTGATGTCCGCCGAAGCGGTCTGCGCCGAACCGGCCTCGAAAGAAGAGGCCAAGAAGCGCCTGAACTACCTGAGCGGCACCGCCACCGCCGAGGCCATCGCTTTCGCCCAGAAGTCCCGCTTCCAGCAGGGCATGCCTCCCATCGCCGAGGCCCGCCGGCAGCAATTGGAGGCCCTGAAGGCCAAACTGGGCCCGGCCAATGCCCGCTACCTGCCCAAGGACCGCTGGATAGCGGCCCACATAAAGGGCCCCGAGTACCGCGTATTCCTGCGGCAGGAAGTCCTCAACCCGCGCACCCGCAGGCAGGAGACGCAGGATATCTTCATTTTCAACGTGAACCTGTGGAGCGGCAAGGCCAAGGCGGAGAAAGCCCCGCCCCCGCCGCCGCCCCCGGGCCCGCCGCCCGCCAGGCGGCCTTAAAGGACAGAACCCGGCCGGCGAAGGCCGGTACGATATAAGCCCCGCGCCCGGCGCGGGGCTCGACACAGTGGAGGAACCATGTTCAAGAAAGTCCTGATCGCCAACCGCGGCGAGATCGCCGTGCGCGTCATCCGAACCCTGAAGGAGCTGGGCGTGCCGTCCGTGGCCGTCTACTCGGAGGCGGACAGGTCCTCGCTGCACGTGCGCCTGGCCGACGAGGCCGTGTGCATAGGGCCCGCCATGGCCAGGGAGAGCTACCTGCAGATCCCGGCGGTCATCTCGGCCGCCAAGGTGACAGGCGCCGACGCCATCCACCCCGGCTACGGCTTCCTCAGCGAGAACGCGGAATTCTCGGCGGCCTGCCGTGACAACGGCATCGCCTTCATCGGGCCCTCCCCCGAATCCATACGGCAGCTGGGCCATAAGGCCGAGGCCCGCAAGGTGGCCATGAAGGCCGGCGTGCCCGTGACCCCGGGCACCAAGGACTGCGTCAGCAAAAAGGATTCCAGGAAAGAGGCCGAAAAGATCGGCTTCCCCCTCATGATAAAGGCCGCGGCCGGCGGCGGCGGCAAGGGCATCCGCATAGTGCGCGAGGCCGCGCAGCTCGAGAAGGAGATGACCATGGCCTCCGGCGAGGCCAAGGCCGCCTTCGGCAACGGAGACGTCTATTTCGAGAAGTACATCGAGCTGCCCCGCCACATAGAGGTGCAGTTCGCCCGCGACAGGCACGGCAACTGCATCGCCTTCCCCGAGCGCGACTGCTCCATACAGCGCCGCCACCAGAAACTGGTGGAGGAGACCCCCTCCCCCGCCGTCAGCAGGAAACTGCGGGCCCAGCTGGAGAAGGCCGCGGTGGACCTGGCCGGGGCCGCCAAGTACGTGGGCGTGGGCACGGTGGAATTCCTGCTGACCCAGTCCGGCGAGTTCTATTTCATGGAAGTCAACACCCGCCTGCAGGTGGAGCACCCGGTGACCGAGATGGTGACCGGCTTCGACCTGGTGCGCGAGCAGCTGCTGGCCGCCTCCGGCGAGAAGCTCTCCTATACCGCCGGCCACACCGTACCGGTGAACGGCCACAGCATCGAGCACCGCATCAACGCCGAGGATTTCAGCCGCAACTTCGCCCCGTCCATTGGCCGGGTGGAGGAGTGGACGCTGCCCGGCGGGGTGGGCGTGCGGGTGGACACCCACGTTTACGCCGGCTATAACCTGCCCATCTATTACGACAGCATGCTGGCCAAGCTCATAGTCTGGGCCCCCACCCGCGAGATGGCGGTGGAGCGCTCGCGCCGCGCCCTGTCCGAGTTCAAGGTGACGGGCGTGAAGACCACCATCGACGCCCACAAGCTGATCGTAGAGAGCGAGGGCTTCAAGTCCGGCAAGACCGACACCGGCTTCATGGAGCGCCTGCTCGCCCCGGCCGAACCCGCGAAGGCCGCCTGATGCGCACCGCGGGCAAGATAGTCACCCTCAAGAAGGCCCTGGCCCTGCGCGCCGCCCTCAAAAAGGCCGGCCGCCGGGCCGTTTTCACCAACGGCTGCTTCGACCTGCTGCACGCGGGCCATATCTACTCGCTCGAGAAAGCCCGCTCTTTCGGCGATTTCCTCTTCCTGGGCCTCAATTCCGACGCCTCAGTGCGCCGGCTCAAAGGCGCCCCCCGGCCTTTCAACAAGGCCGGGGACCGCGCCCTGGTGCTGGCCGCCCTGCAGGCGGTGGACGCCGTCGTCGTTTTCGGGGAGGACACTCCCCTCAAGCTTATAAAAGCCCTCAGGCCGGACATACTGGTAAAAGGGGCCGATTATAAGGACGGCGTAGTCGTGGGATCGGAGTACGCCGGCCGGGTCCGGTTGGTGCCGCTGCTCAAGGGCCGCTCCACCACCTCCCTCGCCCGCAAACTCGGCAAGGCAGGGGACGCTGGTTAGTTTGTTAGTTTTTCAGGTGACTCCGGCCAAATGTCGTTAATAAAAACTAACAAACTAACCAGCGTCCCCTAATAATGATAAAATATCAGGATAATATGACCGACATTTTCGAGAAATGCAGGAATTTCACCATTGCCCGGCAGCTGATGGAGTCGGGCATCTACCCCTATTTCAAGGAACTCGAGAGCGAACAGGCCCCTGAAGTGACCATAAAGGGCAAGAAGTTCATCATGTTCGGCTCCAACAACTACCTGGGCCTGGCCAACGACCCCCGCATGAAGCAGGCCGCCATCGAAGCGGTCAAGAAGTACGGCACCGGCGTGGCCGGCAGCCGCTTCCTCAACGGCAATACCAACCTGCATATGGAGCTGGAGCGCAAGCTCGCAGCTTTCAAGGGCCGCGAAGCGGCCCTTATTTACGCCACCGGCTACCAGATGAACCTGGGCGTGGTCAGCGCGCTGGTGGGCAAGGGCGATTTCGCCATAGTGGACAAGCTCAACCACGCGAGCATCCTCGACGGCTGCCGCCTCAGCCACGGCGAGATCCGCCGCTTCAAGCACAATAACCCCGCCGACCTCGAGCGGGTGCTCAAGGACATAGGCCCGGGCCACGGCAAACTGGTCATCGTGGACGGCGTCTTCTCCATGGAGGGCGACATCGCCCCCATCCCGGAAATTTCCAGGATCTGCCGCAAGTACGGCGCCCGCCTGATGGTGGACGACGCTCACGCCACCGGCGTGCTGGGCAAGCACGGCCGCGGCACCTGCGAACATTTCAACCTCTCCCATAAGGACGTGGACCTGGTGGTCGGCACCTGCTCCAAGAGCTTCGCCTCGGTGGGCGGCTTCGTGGTGGGCGACGAACAGATCATCCACTATATCCAGCATATTTCCCGCTCCATGATCTTCTCGGCCTCGCTGCCCCCCTCCGCCGTGGCCTCCATCACCCGGGCCATAGAGATAATCGAGGAGGAGCCGCAGCGCATCAAGCGGCTGTGGGACAACTCCGCCTACCTGATGAAGCATTTCAAGGCCTGGGGCCTGAACACCGGCGAGACCGCCACCCCCATAATCCCGGTCATCATCGGCGACAACGAGAAAGCTTTTATGCTCTGGCGCATGCTTTACGACCACGGCCTTTTCACCAACCCCGTGGTCAGCCCGGCCGTGCCGCCCAAGCGCGCCCTGATCCGCGTGGTGGTCACCGCCACGCATACCAGGGAGCAGCTGGACCGCGCCCTCGGCATCTTCGAGACCTGCATCAAGAAAGTAATGGGCAAGAAGCCTTCGCTGGTTAAATAACCGGCCGGACCATCAAAATTTATGGCAGTAGAAATTCGGGAAATCGCCGAAAAGGACCTCGGCGTCTTCATAGACTATCCCTACGAGCTTTTCAGGGACCATCCCCACTGGGCCGGCGACCTCAAAAAGGACGTGCGCCACCTGCTGGAGACCGGGCACCCCTTCTGGCGCCACGGCGAGCGGAAACTTTTCATGGCCTGGCGCGAAGGCCGCCCCGTCGGCCGTATAGCCGCCATAGTCAACCACGCCCACAATAATTTCCACGGCGAAAAGACCGGCTTCTTCGGCTTCTTCGACTGCGCCGAGGACCAGGAGGCCGCCAAGGGGCTGTTCGCCGCGGCCGAGGCCTGGCTGCGGGCCCGCGGCATGGATTCGGCGCGCGGCCCGGCCAATCCCTCGAGCAACGAGACCTGGGGCATGCTCTCCGAGGGCTTCGATTTCCCGCCGCAGGTGATGATGCCCTACAACCCGCCCTATTACCTGGAACTGGCGGCCGCGGCCGGGTACGCCAAGGCCAAGGACCTGTTCGCCTTCAAATGCGAAACCTCCGCCGTCCTGCCGGAGCGTTTCGAAAAGATCCTGGCGCGCCTGAACCGCGACAACAAGGTAACGCTGGATTTCGCCGACGTGAAGGACCTGGACCGCGCCATAGCGGAAGTAAAGGACGTTTACAACTCGGCCTGGGAAAAGAACTGGGGTTTCGTGCCGATGACCGCCGAGGAGCTGGACGACCTGGCCGCGGCCCTCAGGCCCCTCCTGAAGCCGGACTACCTGTATTTCGCCCGCTACGAGGGCCGGCTGGCCGGCTTCGTGCTGCTGCTGCCGGATTTCAACATCGCGCTGAAGCACGCCCGGGGCTCCCTCAACGCCCTTACCCTGCCGCCCTTCCTCTGGCGCCTGCGCTTTCGCCTGAACCGCGGCCGCCTGCTCACGCTGGGCGTCAAGAAGGAATTCCGCGGCAAGGGCATAGAGCTGCTCCTCATCAAGCAGGCCGTCGCTTCGGCCAAAAAGCTCGGCTGGGAGTACGGCGAGCTGTCCTGGACCCTGGAAGACAACGACCTCATCAACAAGCCCATAGAGGCCATGGGCGGCCGGGTCTACAGGAAGTACCGCCTTTTCGAGAAGAAGCTGTAACTCTTCCGTAACCTTTATTTAACTGCCGTCCGCTATAATTAATATATGCGTTTCTCGGACCTGAACAAGGCGCGTTCCCGGCCTGAGCCGGAAAAAGCCCCCAAGCCCGCCCGGGCGGAACCGGAAAAACCGGCTCCGGCCCCGACGCCGCAGGCGGAGCCGCCGCGCCCGGAACTCCCGCAGGAGATACCCCACGCGGCCCCGGAAATGACGGAGCGGTCCGAGGCGGTGCGCCTGCACGCCAGGGCTTATGTGCCGCCCCGGCCCGAAACCCGCAAGGAACCGCAGGAGCCGGAGAGACCCTTCCGCGAGCTGGACGCCCAGGCCCGGGAAGTGTACGGGCGGATAATAGCCTTTTCCGGGGAGCTGCTCGCCGCCGTCAACCAGCCCTATACCGAGAAATACGAGGCGGCCTGCGCGGTCGCCGGCCTGGCCGCCGAGACCCTGAAGACCAACAGCGTATTGCTCAACTACGCCGCCTGCGCCTCGGCCGAGGATTACCTTAAGGCGCACGGCGCCAATGTCATGCTGCTGACCATGGCCATGGGCAACGCCCTCGCCCTGGACCGCCAGGAGATGAAGCTCCTCGGCTTCTGCGCGCTGGCCCACGATATCGGCATGACGGAGTACGCCGACCTTTACCGCCGGGAAACCCGCCTGACCGAGGAGGAGTTCTCGGCCATCACCCTGCACACCGAGAGCGGCGTGGCCAAGCTCGACCGCATCGTCGACCTGGACTACAAGGTCAAGGACAGGGCCAAGCGGATAATTTACCAGACCCATGAGCGCATAGACGGTTCGGGCTATCCCGACCGCCTTTCCAGCGAATCCATAGACCCGCTGGCCCAGCTCATCGGCGTGGCGGACGTTTTCGAGGCCATGACCCATCCCCGCTCCTGGCGCGAATCGGTGGATTCCCCGGACGTGATCAGGGAGCTCATCGAGAAGGAAGGCCGCGGCTTCACCGCCAAAACCGTGAAGGCCCTTATCTCCGCCGTCTCCATTTACCCCCCGGGCTCGCTGGTGCTGCTGTCCACCGGGGAGATCGCCCGCGTCATCAAGGTGAACAAGGGTTCGCTGACCCGGCCCCTGGTGGAGGTCCTGCTGGACGCGGAGTTCGCGCAGGCCCAGCCGCAGGCCGTGGACCTGCTCGAGCACCCCCTCACCTCCATAGAGCGCCCCGTAGCCATGAGCGAGGTCCGCGGGCGCAACCCCAAGTTCGCCGTCAAGCTGGAACTGGCCCGCTGGTGGACGGAATGGTGACCGTCAAAAAACAGCTGCTCCTGATCGAGGACGAAGGCTACGTGCTCTCGCGCGTGGAGGAGATCCTGGCCGCCTTTCCCTATTTCGAAGTGACCCGCCTGGACGACGCCGAGAAGGCGCGGGCCCTGCTGGACGAAAAGCCTTTCGACGTGGTCATAACCGACGTCTACCTGCGCGGGGCCAGCGCCCTTGAATTTTCCTTCAAGGCGCGGCAGAAGAACCCCGCCGCCTGCGTGATAATAATCACCGGCCTGGACAGCGCCGACCTGGCCGCCAAGGCGGTGAAGGAAGGCGCTTTCGATTTCGTGGTGAAGCCCCCGGGCCTGGAGCGGCTCGCGGGGATGCTCAAGATGGTGTCCCTGGTGCGCGGTTTATCTCCGCAGGACTGACCAGAACAGCCGCAGCGGCCGCAGCAGGTAAGGCAGCGCCGAGGCGGACCCGTAACGGCGCCGCATGAACCGCGGTTCCGGCACGGCGTAGCGCACCAGCAGCGAGGGCCGGTTGAGCACCGGCAGCAGGTATTCCAGCGCCGAAGAATGTTTCCTGGCGGCCTTTTCGAAAAGGGCCGCCTTCGCTTTTTCCGCGCCCCGGGGTGCGAGCGCGGCAAGGGCCGCGGCCGGCACTCCCGACAGGCGTCTAACGGCCGGCCAGAGCGCCGCCCGCACGCCGTACACTTCCGCCTTGCGGGCCACCAGGCCCCAGAACCGCTCCCCGTCTCCGGCGGCGGCTATGCGGGCGCAGTCCCCGAGCGTCCTGGACCCCAGCTCGCCGTGATGCAGCAGCGGGTGCACCGCCGCGTGTATGAAGAGGTCCGCCTTGTTCAGGGCCAGGCCTTCGTGCCCCGGCTCCAGCCCCCATCCGAAAAGCTGCTCCGTATCCTTTATGTGCCAGAGCCCGGTATGAACGTCTATAATGGCGGGCGGGGTCTCGCCCGGGGCGGGGCGGTACCAGGCGTCCGCGCTGTCGGGCATGGGCAGGTAGCCCAGCTTGCCCAGCACCGCTTCGAAAAGTTCCAGGTCGCGCGGCCGCACCAGCACGTCGGCGTCGGTCATGCCGCGCTCTCCGGGCCGGTAGAGACCCAGTTCCAGCAGGGCGGCGCCCTTGAGCGGCACCAGCTCCACCCCGGCGGCGGCCGCGGCGGCGCGCGCCTCGCGCAGGGCCTCCAGCAGCAGGATCTCCCTGGCGGCGCAGGCCTTGTCGGCCGTTTCAGTCACCTTTATACTCCCCGGTGGGATGGACCCGGTCCAGCGAATCGAAAACTATGCCGTAGCGGGTGATGTTCTTTTCCCGCTTTATCCAGACCACCCTGGCCTGGGCCTCCAGCACGCCGTGGTCCAGGAAACGCAGGCGCGCCCGGAAGCGCTCCGGCATCACCACCGGGTCGCCCACGGAGAAAGCCGCGCCGACCCTGGAGAAATCTATGAGGCGCCCCCGGGCGGCGACGCGGCCCTCCACGTCGAAGATCTCGATCACCGAATTATGCGGCGCCCTGGGCGCCTTCCGCTTGTCCTTGTCCGCCATCCTTTCATTCTAGGATATGGCGCTTGCCCAGTCAAAGCGGACCGCCTTTTCGCTATAATGTAAGCGTGGTCAACACCCTGGAAATGGAACTAGAGGCCCTGCAGCGGATGGTCGACATCTACTGCTCAGCCGACGAGGAGGCCCGCAGGCCCGGCGCCGAACGGCTGCTGCTTTACGCGGCCGGCCGCCTGGCAAAGTGCCCTCACCATCCAAAACCAGCCTGCCGCCG
Source organism: uncultured Elusimicrobiaceae bacterium (assembly GCA_964435105.1). Classification (GTDB taxonomy): domain Bacteria; phylum Elusimicrobiota; class Elusimicrobia; order Elusimicrobiales; family UBA9959; genus UBA9959. The sequence continues at coordinate 2,884 of CAYSYJ010000007.1, read as the reverse complement.
CTGCCCCACGCACTGCTTTTCCCCGGAAATGCGGGACCTGGTCCGGGAGGTGATGCGCTTCTCCGGCCCGAAATTCACCCTGCGTCACCCGCTGCTCACCCTCAAATACTACTTGCGCTGAAGCCCCTCCGCCGCGGTTTTTTTGTATATAATTATCCTGTTGCTTCCTTTTATAACGGGAAAGGGGTTACAGGGAAACTATGAAAATTATGCTGGTTGACGACAATGTCCTGACCAGGGACATGATCAAGGACCTGCTCACCGAGATGGGCCACCAGGTGGTGGGCCAGGCCGGGGACGGGGACGAAGCCATAAAGGTGTTCCGCGAAACCCGCCCCGAACTGGTCTTGTTGGACCTGATCATGCCGGGCAAGACCGGCCTGGACGCCCTGCCCGAGCTGCGCGCCATAGACCCCTCGGCCAAGATCGTGATGGTAACCGCCGTGCAGCAGGAAGTCATAAGCCAGGAACTGCTGGACAAAGGCGCCACCGGCATCCTTCACAAGCCCTTCATGTACGACGAGCTGGAAGCCCTGCTTAAGAAGCTGGCCTGAAGCATGAACAAGAACGCGAGCCTGCCGCTCGAAAGCCTCACGGCCCTCAGCCTGGCCAAGTCCCTGCTGCGCCTGTCGCGCGTCTCGGCCGGGACCTGGCAGGTGCTGGGCGCCAGGGTTTCCTACGGCTCCCTGAAGGACGCCCTGAAGTGCCACGATTTCACCCGCCCGGCCTCGGTCGTTTATTTCCCCATCCCTAACGCGGCGCCGCTCACCGGGATCATGCTTTTCGACAGGAAGGACATCGAGTGCATCTCAAAGTGCTTCACCGGGTACGCCTTCCCGCCCAGCCCCGTCACCACCCCCGCCGAGGAGGTCATGCTCATAGAGCTTGGCAATATCATCCTCAACGCCGTGATGAACACCCTGCTCAACGCCCTTAAGAAGGGCTTCATGCCGGTGGTCCCCAGCTTCACGGAAGGTACTATCGACCAGGTAGTCGCGGAACTTTCCCGCACCCCGAAGCTCAAGCAGGAGTGCCGCAATATCGTGGTGACCATGGAGATGCGCACCGACAAGGCCGCCGCCCGCAGCGAGCTGGTGGTGCTGCTGCCCGAGGAGATGGCCCTGGAACTGGAGAACCTGCGGCCGGCCTTCGGCGCGCATTGACGGCCCTGCCGCCTGGCCTTTAAGGCAACGCCGCCCCCGGGCGGCGTTTTTTTATATGATTTCATTATGAACAGGCTTTATTATCCCGAGGACAAACTGCCGCTGGCCCGCCTGGCCCCCATGGGCCTGCAGCACGTGGTCGCCATGTTCGGCGCCACGGTGCTGGCGCCCATCCTGATGGGCTTCAACCCGCAGACGGCCATCTTCTTCTCCGGCGTGGGCACCCTTATCTTCATCGCGGTCACGCGCGGCAAGGTGCCGAGCTACCTCGGCTCCTCTTTCGCCTTCATCGGCCCGGTGCTGGCGGTCACAGGCGGCGACGCCGCCAATATCCCGCTGGCGCTCTCGGGCATAGCCGCGGCGGCCCTGCTCTACGCGGCCGCCGCGCTGGCCACCATGCGCTGGGGCTCGCGCTGGATAGACCGCCTTATGCCGCCGGTGGTGACCGGCGCGGTGGTGGCGCTCATCGGCCTCAACCTCTCCTCCTCGGCCGTCTCCAATTTCCTGAACGCCGACTTCCGCCTGGCCAGCGCGGCCGAGGCGCGCGGGGCGCTCATCGCCGCGGTCACTTTCGCCGTGGCGGCCTCCGTCTCCATCTACCTTAAAGGCTTCCTGCGGCTGCTGCCCATCCTCTCCGGCGTGGTCGTGGGCTACGGCCTGTCGCTGGCGCTGGGCGCCGTCGGGCCGGAGCAGCTCGCCGCCATAGCCGCGGCGCCCTGGCTGGGCCTGCCGCCTTTTACCGCGCCGGCCTTCAGCTGGCACGCCGTGCTGGTGATAGCGCCGGTCTTCGTGGTGCTGGTGGCCGAGAACAAGGGCCACATCGAGGCCATCGGCGGCTACATGAAAAGGAACCTCAACCCGCATCTGGGCCGCGCCTACCTGGGCGACGCGCTGGCCAGCCTGGTCTCCGCCCTGGGCGGCGGCACTCCGCAGACCACCTACGCCGAGAATATGGGCGTGATGGCCATCACCCGCGTGTTCAGCGTCTATAATTTCATCGCCGCGGCCTGCTTCGCCCTGCTGCTCGGCCTCTGCCCCAAGTTCGGCGCGGTCATCCAGAGCATCCCCGGCCCGGTGCTGGGCGGCGTGACGGTGATCCTCTACGGCCTCATCGCCATGATGGGCGTGAAGATCTGGGCCGACGCCGGCGTGGACTTCTGCTCGCATAAGAACCTGATCATCGCCGGCTCTTCGCTGATAGTGGCCACGGGCCTCGGCGTGAAAGGCTTCACCGCCGGCGGCGTAAATATAGCCGGCATCGCTTTCGGCACGGTGCTCGCCGTGCTCATGAACCTGCTGCTCTCGCTGGGCGGCGGGGACCCCGAAGCGGAAAAACAGGACAAGGCCGGCTGCGCCTGAAAGGAAAACACCCATGCTCGACAGACTCATAGCCCTTTACCGCCCCGCCGCCCACCTGCCGCGCCTGCCCAAGGAACAGCAGGACGCCCGCTACAAGGCCCTGCGCTGCCAGGTGATGCTCGGCATCTTCTTCGGCTACGCCGGGTTCTACCTGGTGCGCAAGAACTTCTCCCTCGCCAAGCCTTACCTGATAAAGGATTACGGCTTCAGCAAGGGCGACGTGGGCCTGATAGCCACGGGACTCGCCGTGGCCTACGGCCTCTCCAAGTTCGTGATGGGCAATGTCTCGGACCGCTCCAACCCGCGCTATTTCATGGCCACCGGCCTGATCCTCTCGGGGGCGATAAACCTGGTGTTCCCGT
>CAYSYJ010000006.1:0-31805 GCA_964435105.1 uncultured Elusimicrobiaceae bacterium | reverse complement strand
AGTTGACCATCCACGGGGGCGCGGGTTCGCCGATAGGCGCCACGCGCCTGTCGTCCTCCGGGATCATGCCCTTGACCTTCATCGCCATAAGGGGTCCTTAAGCCTGGGGCGCGCCTTCTTTCTTGATGGCCTTGCGCGCGGCGGGGTCGAGGTAGGCCTTGAGGTTGGCCTCGACCACGCTGGGGGTGGCGCCGCTCTGCAGCAGCAGCACACCGCGGATGATAATTTCTTTAACGAACAGCTCCTCGTCGGAGCGGTTCTTGAGCTTGCCGCCCATGGGCATGAAAAGCCAGTAACCGGAGGCCAGGCCGAAGAAGGCGGCCGCCAGGGCCAGGGCCATGCGGCGCGGCACCTGGGCCACGTCGTCGATGGAGGAAAGCATCAGGATCATGCCCAGCACCGTGCCGATGATGCCGAAGGCCGGGGCGTAGGTGCCCAGCGCGTTGAAGATCTCGCGGCCGTTCTTGTGGCGCTCGCGGATGAAGTCGATCTCGGTCTCGAGCATGTTGCGGATGAACTCGTGGTCCGCGCCGTCGATGACCAGCTGCACGCCGCGCTTGAGGAAATCGTTGTCGATAGCCTTCACGTCGGGTTCCAGCGCCAGAAAGCCCTCTTTCTTGGCCTTCTGGGAGAGCGCCACGAAGGTGGACACCAGCTTGGAGGTGTCCTCCCCCCTGGAGCGCATCACCTTCATCAGTACCTTGCCGGAGTTGATGACCGAGGAGAGAGGGAAGTTCACCAGCAGGGCGCAGAAGGTGCCGCCCATGACGATCATGAAGGCCTCGATATTGAGGAAGGGCTTGAAGCCGTGGATGCCTTCCTGTATGTAGACCGACCCCAGCACGAAGCCCAGGAAGACCACTATGCCGCTGAATGTCGCTATGTCCATTTTTCGTCCCTCGGGTTATTTCTTCTCGAAACCTTCCACCGGGTTGACGCACTTGCGCTCCGCGTAGACCTGTTTCTTGTACTCTACCACCTTGGCGATGACGTCCTCGATGCTGTTCTTCACTATGAAGCGGTTCCCCGTGGCGAGGTTGAGCACCGTATCCGGCGCCGCCTCCACGCTTTCTATGAGTTCGGCGTTGACTATCACCACCGTACCGTTGAGCTTCTCGAGTTTTATCATCGCATTAATTATACTTAAAATCAGGGCGCGGGGCCGGGTCCGGCCCGTCGCCCCGCGCAAGGCAGGCTGAAGAGCCTCCTACTTGGCGCTTTTGCCTTTGAGGGCCCACTTGAGCCTGTCGGCCAGGGACTTCTCCATGGCCTTATAGCGCTCCAGTTCGGCGTTGAGGGCGGCCGCCTGCTCCGCGGCCTGGGCGGCCTGTGCGTCGGCGGCGGCCTGCAGGGCCGCGCGGGCGGACTGCTCCGCCTCGAAAGCGGCATTGGTCTCCTGCGCCCGCAGCTCCATCTGCTGGACCTTCTGCTTGAGGAAAAGCATCTCGGACTCGAAGCGGGAGCGGTTCTCGCTCTCGGCCTTCAGGGAGGCCTCGGCGGCCTTCAGGTTCTCGGCGGCGCGGGCCAGCTCGCCCTCGGCCGCGTTCTTCTGGGCGGCCAGGACGGAGTACTGCTCGCGGAGCGCGGCCACCTCGGCCACCATGCGCTGGCGCTCCGTCTCTATATTGCGGGCGTATTTCTCGGCTTCGGCCTTCTGGGCCACCGCGGCGGCGGCCTCCGCGGCGACGCGAGCGGCCTCGGCCTCGGCATGGGTCAGGCGGCCCTGCACTTCCTTTTCCTTCGCCGCCACGGCGGCGTTGAAATCCATGGAGATGGCGGCCAGGCGGCGGTTCTCCAGCTCGTTCTTAAGGGCCGCGTCCTGGGCGGCGGCCAGCGCCTCGCGCAGTTCCTTTATCTGGCCGGAGTACTCGGTCTCCAGCTGCCGGCGCAGGGCCGACTTGGCCTCTTCGGCGGAATTCTCGTACATGGTGCGCAGCTGGGAAAGCTTGGCGTCCATCTCGGCCTGGCGCTCGGAAATGGCCTTGTCGGCGGCGTTGCGGGCCGCGGCGGCGGCGTCGGCCAGCTCGGCCTGGCGGGCAGCGTTGAGCCGGGCGATCTCCTCCTGGTGGGTCCTCACCAGCTCGGCGGTCTCCTCGGCGTGCTTGCGGGCCATCTCGGCCGCGTAGCCGTTCTTGACGCGGTCTATCTCGGCGCGCAGGCTCTTGGCCTGCTCCTCGAGCTCGGCCTGGTGGGCGGCCTTCACGGCCTCGCCCTGGGCCTGGAGGCGCTTGATCTCCTCCATCTGGGCGGCCATGTTCTGGGCGAGCTGCATCTTCTCCAGCTTCATCTGTCCGCGCTCCTTCTCGAGCACGGCGTTGATGGCCTGCACCCTGGAGATGAAGCCCTTGATCTTCATGAGCTCGGAGAGGGCGCGCACCTTCTCGCCCGACACGTCGGCGAGCTGCTTGTCCTTCTCCTGCAGCTCCGCCTCGAAGCGGTTCTGCAGCTGCCTGAGCTCCTCGTTCTTTTCGGCGTTCTTGCGGTCGGAGATAGAGCCGATCTCCGCCTGCAGGCGGCCGATCTCTTTCTGCAGCTTGTCTATCTCGAAATTGGTCTTCTCGTCGCGCAGCTTGACCTCGCCCAGCGCGGCGGCCTCGCGGGCGCGCAGCTGGATGTTCTCGGCCTTCATCTCGGCCAGCTCGCGCTCCTTCTCGGGGATGATCTTGATATAGGACTCTATGGAAGCCCTTTCCCTCTCGGCCCGGGCCACCTCGTCCTTCATCTTGCCGATGTCGCGCTCGGCCATGGACTTCTCGAGCGAGACCTTGCGGAATTCGTCCTGCAGCTCGCGCAGCTTCTCGTCCGCGCCCTTGAGCTGGCGGATCTGCTCCTCGCGGGCGGAAATTTCCTTCTGCCACTGGGCCTTCTCGTCCAGCCAGCGGCGCTCCATCTCCTGGAGCCGGTAGATGAAATGGCCTTCCACGTCGCGGCCCTGGGTCTCGCGCTCGGCCATCTGGTTCTTGAGCGTGGTCATCCAGGTCTCGCGCTCCTGGGCGAGCCGGGTCTCCAGCTCCTTGATCTTGGCCCTGAGGGTGAGCCTTTCCTCCTCGACCTCGTGGTCGCGGCGGTCGCGGCGCATCTTCTCCTGGATATCCTTGAGGGAGGACTCCACGCGGGAGGAGAGGGCCTCGTCCTGCTGGCTCTTGAGGGTGGCCATCAGGGCCCTTTCCTTCTCCTGCGACAGGAGTTTCTCCATGTCGTTGATCTTCTTCTCCAGCCGGTCCTTCTCCTCCTCGAGGCGCTTGGCCTCCTCGGCCGCGGCGTCCCTGGCGGGGGCGGCGGGAGGCTGGGGCTGCTGGAACTGCGGCGCGAAAGGCGCCGCGGGCATGCCGGGGGAAGGCAGGCCGCCGAAAGCGGGCGGGGCGGGCGGCAAAGAAGGCTTCCCCCCGGGGAGCGGGAGGTTGGGCTTAAGGATGCCCGGCGGAAGCGGGGGCATGCCTGGCTTAATGGGCTTCTTTTCGTCTGCCATAAAATTAAGGTATAGCTTTGCTCGACACCTATATTCTAAAAGAACCCGGTTTCCATTTGGTTACAAGATTGTTAACAATTAGGGACGTAGATGAATATATGAATATCTTTTGATGTCGCCAACGCTAGATATTCATATATTCATCTACGTCCCTACCGGCCCACCTGGGTCTTGAAATTGGCCAGCCATTCGGCCGCGGCCGGGTCGCCGGAGAGGTTCGAGTACTTCTCGTAGGCCGCCACGGCCTCGTCCACCCGCTGCAGGGCGTAATAGACCCCGCCCAGATACTGCCAGGTGGCGGCGTCGCCCGGGTTGAGCGAGGAGGCGTACTCCAGGTACTGCAGCGCCTCGGGCAGCTTGCCCTGGTTGTACATGTCCGCCCCGGCGGCCAGGTACTGCTGCGCCTGGGCGGCCTGCTCCGCGGAAGGCCCCGCGGGCGCCTCCTCCTTGGGGCCGGCCATGCTCTCGAATTTTTTGCGGCGCTCGTCCCCGGAGGACATCTCCCCCCCGTCTATGATATAGACCTCCTGGGTATTGCCCTGCCGCACATTGATCTTGCCTTCCGATTCCAGGGCCTTGACGGCGTCCAGGATCTTCATCTGTGCCTCGTCCTGCTGGGCGGGCGTGACCTCGCCGGAGTACTCCATGATCTCCTTGATAGCGTTGACCGCGCCCTGCGACATATTGGAGAAGAACTTGTTTACTATCGCCGGGTCCGCCTTGGCCACGGCCTTGGCGATATCCTCGTTGGACAGCGAGCGGATGATGGTCTGCATGTCGCGGTCCGGGAAGCCCACGATATCCTCGAACATCAGCACGATCTGCTTGACCTTGGCGTAGATGTCGGGCTTCTGCGTCTTGAGGTACTCTATGATGTTCTTGCGGGTGGCCGGGTCGGAGTCGTCGAGCATCTTCACCAGGCGCTCGATGCCGCCCATCACGAAATCCACGTTCTCCTTGATGTCCTTGTCGATGGCGTCGATCTGCTCGCGGGTAGCCTGGCGCACGGTCAGGGCCTCCAGGGCCACGCGGCTCTGCATCTCCACCGGCAGCATGGAGAGGGCCTGCCGGGACAGCTCGGGCTTCATATAGCTCAGCACCACCGCTATCACCCAGGGGTCCTCCTTCCTGAGCAGGAACAGGTAGATGAGGCGCTTGAGGTTCTCCTCGTTCAGGTACGTGAAAGGCTCGAATTTCTTCATACTCTCGTCCTCTTCTTCCTTCTGCTCCTCCTGCTTCTGGAGGAAATTCATGTCTATGCTCTGGTGGCCCTCGGTCTCTTCCTTGCCCTCCTCTTCGCCCCCGCCGCCGCCGCCCTCCTCGCGCTTGTCCTCTATGTTGACCTCGGCGCCGGGCTTGGCCAGAAGGGCCTTGATGTACTTGCGGAAGAAGCCCCAGAGCGGGCCGAACAGGAACAATAGCAGTATAAGGAAAAGCAGCGCGTAAAGCAAAGGCAGGTAGACGGACGGGCGCTTGAGGTCGTCGAGCCAGTTATGCGCCTTGAACCGGGTGGGCTTGAACAGCACCGTGGGCGCGTCCTTCTTGCGGATCTTGTAAGGCAGCAGGAAATCGTCTATCCGGTCCCGGGCTATCTTCAGCGAGGCCGGGGACAGGGTGTCGTCGTGGATGACGGTGATCTGGAAGCGGGTGATCTCGGTCTCCAGGCCGTAGCGTATCTCCTGCACGCCCTTGGCCTGCTGGGCCTGCTGTCCCTGGGCCGCCTCGGGGCGCTTATTGTCGTCGCCCAGCACGCTCTTGGGCTTGGGGATGCCGGGCAGGATGAAATCGGTGGAGGCGCCCTCGCCGGCGCCGGTGCCCTTCTCCTTGTACTTCTGGATGATGCCGATGCCTTCCTTGTTCTGCTCGGCCTTCTTGGAGATGACCTCCAGCTCCACGTCCGCGAAGACGAAGGACTTGTCCGCGCCGAGGATGGGGTCCAGGATCTCCTTCTTGACCTTGGTCTCGGTCTCGCGGCGCAGCGAGTCCTGCTTTTCCATGAGGGAGGCTTCCATCAATGGATTGACCGGGGCGTCCGCGGCGTATATCCGCGCCGCCCCGAAGCTCCACAGGAGCGCCAGGACCGCGAGCGACTTCTTCATATTTCAGTAGTTATTTTATCTTTACCTTATTACAAAAACATTACCAAAAGTTTCATTATTTGCTCCACAAGGCTTTCGGGTGAGGCCGCCGGCAGGCGGGCCAAGGATGGCCCGGGCGTCCCTCGCCGGAACCAGTTGCGGAGGGGAGGCTCCAACCGCGGAACGCGGTTGGAGGGGAACCACGCAAGGGTTCCCTGCAGTCCTGGTTCCGGGAGGGATGCCCGGGACATCCCCCTCCGGAAACAGCGCGCGTTCCATCATTTAGCGGACCTGGCGCAGGAAGTTCTTGACTATGGAGTTGTTCGGGTTGATCTCCACGACCTTCTCCCAGATGACCTTGGCCTTCTCCTTCTGGTCCATCAGGTAGAACGCGCTGCCCATGATCTCGAGAGCCGTCTCGTTGTTGGGCTCCAGGTCCAGGATGTCCTGCGCGCGGCGCATCGCGAGGTCGTACTTGCCGTCGTAGATGGCCTGGCGGGCGTCGTAGGTGCGCTGGTCGATATAGGTGAAGATCTCCGGGCCCTCGGGCTTGCGGGTCAGCTCGCTCACGCCGGCCTCCTTCTCCACCATGTTCAGCAGGGAGAGCAGGCGGTCGTTCTTCGGGTCCTTGTTGAAGGCGTGGCGCAGCACGTTCACGGAAGCCCGCAGGTCCTTGCCGTCCACGTAGGCGATGATGCCGCGGCGGGTCAGGGTGGGCACTTCCTCGCCGCCGGTGGCGTCCGGCACGTAATCGATGGCGCCCTGCAGGCGGGTCACCATGCGGCGAATCTCCGCGTTGCCGGGGTCGGCGTCCATGGCGGCGCGGAACTTCTCCATGGCGCGGCCGAAGTAGCCGCTCTTGAAGTACTGCAGGGCCTGGCGGACCAGCTCGCGCACCTCGCGGTCGTGCTTGGCCTTGTTGGAGTGGCCCATGCGCATGGTCACGGAGAGGCGGGTGGTGGTCCCCAGCGCGTGCACGCCCTGGGCCACGTCGAAACCGAAGTTCTTGTACTTGATGCCCAGGCCGAAGTCGGCCTCCTGGATGGCCGGGGTGCCCTGCACGCCGAAGCGCAGCGCGCTCCAGTACATCAGCCAGTACTCGCCGCCGAAGCGCCACTGGGTGCCGGAGTTCTGGGGCTTGGCGATGTCGAAGCCGAAGACCAGCGCGCCCTTGAACAGGGACAGGGCCTGCCCGAACTTAATGGTCAGGGGCAGCTTGTCGTCGGTGTCGCCCGAAGCCATGGAGAAGACGTTCTGGATGCCCACCGCGGCGCGGTAGCTCTTGGAGAACTTGTTGAGCATCGCGATGTCGATGGAGTTGAAGCTGTCGGCCGAGGTGTCCAGGGTGCGGGAGATGTTCTTGGCCATCACGCCGAAGGCCAGGCTGTCGGACACGTCGCGGCCCCAGGAGAAGGCCAGGGCGCGCTCGGTGCTGTCGAAAGTGCCGAGGGTCCTGATGTCTATGATCTCGTCGCCGCCGGGGTTGGCGGTGATCTCGATCTTCTCGAAGCCGGTGGACTGCAGCTGGGTCATGCTGACCGCCCAGGTGCCGCGGGTGGTGGTGGGGTGCGCGTAGGTGAAGAAGTTCAGGGTGGTCTGCTCGAACAGGGTCGCCTGCATCGCGGTGAATTCCTTGCGCTCCAGCAGGGTCAGGGCCGCGGGGTTCCAGTAGGAGGCGCTGGCGTCGTCCGCCACCGCGAAGAAGGCGCCGCCCATGCCCAGGCCGCGGGCGCCGGCGCCGTAGGCCATGAAGGCGCCGGGCTGGCCGCCGCTCTGGGCCAGGGCGGAAACGGCCGAAAAGGCGATAAAAAACCCCACGGCAGGGCTGAAGCGCATTATACGCTTCACGGCAGCCCATATAGCCAAGGGGGCAAAAGCAATACAAAGATTGCGTTTCATCGTTTTCGGCAGCCTGACCCCCGCTCACTTAGCGGGTCTTAGCTTTGCGCCGCCGGCTTTGGCCGGCTTTGCTATTATCGTAACAATACCGCGTTACAGAACCGTTACAGATTTACGGCATTAATATTATAGCAGATTATAACGGTTTGTCAAGGGCTACCCCTTGACATGTCAACCCCCATATTATAGCAGGCGTTCCCCCCCCTCCGCAAGGGCCCGGTTAGTGGATCACGCCCACCTTGCGGGTCACGACCTTGCTGCCCTTGGGGCTGGCGGCCTTGACGCGCACTATGTAGCCGCCCTTGGACACGAAGCCGCCCAGGCCGTTCTTGCCGTCCCAGATCACGAAGTTCGGGCCCAGCTTGCCGCCTTCGGAGCCGCTGGAGAAGCTGAACTCCCTCACCACGTTGCCCAGCAGGTCGTAGATGGTTATGGAGACCTCGGCGTTATCGTTGAGGGTATAATTAATCACTGTCCTTCCTTCAACGCCGCCCTTGCGCAGGTCCACCGGGTTCGGGTAGTTGGACACCTTGCTGACCAGTTCGGTGCCTATCTCGGTGCCCGCGGGGGTGGAGACCGCGGACCAGTCCGAGGGCATGCCGGCGAAGTTCCAGCTGCGGATGCGGTAGGTATAGTACTTGCCCAGGGGCCTCGGGGTCTCGCCCGGGTTCACCGGGTCGCCTATGGTGTAAATATTGTTCACCGCGCCGCCCGTCTTATAGGCCGGGATGGCGGCCACGGTCCGCCAGATCGGGTTGGTACCCTCGCGCTCCTGGATCTCGTAGGCCATCACGTTGGACTCGGAGTCCTCGGCGGCGGACCACTTCAGGGTATAGGCCTGGCCGGAAGCCACGCCCTTGGCCACCTGGGGCTCGGGGGAGCCGGGCACGGTGGGATAGGTGGTGTCGAGGCGGTAGACCATCACCGGCACGCCGTTCTCGCTCGGCACATAGGTGCCGTCGGCCATCTGGCCGCGGACGCTCAGGATATAGCCGCGGTCGGAAACCGTCTCGCCCCAGGCGGTATGCGGGCCGCGGAAGGAGCCCTGCACGCCGCGCTGGTTGACCTTGAAGGTGTTGCCGTCCACCTTGGTCACCACCATCATCTCGTTGCCCACGTACACCACGCCCTCGGTGGCGAAACCCTCGGTGGAGGCCACCGTGAAGGAGGAAGTGTTCACGTCTATGCGGCTGGTCAGGCGCGTGAAGTGCCCGGGCGACAGGGCCACGTTGGTGACCTTGCCGGCCAGCGCCGTCCCCACCGGCTGCCAGGCGTTCTTGATGCCGGTCGGGTCGGAGAAGCTGCCGCCCAGCGACAGTTCGTACTGCACCACGGGCCCCGAGGCCGGGTTCCACATGCCGGACAGCTCCGTGGTCTTGGAGGCCCAGCCGCTGGGCACGGCGCCCATCTCGGAGACGGCCAGCAGCATCTTCACGTTCTGCACGTTGTCGCCGATGAAGTAGAGCGGCTTGCCGGTGCCGTCGTCCACGATGCGGTCGGGCACGTAGTCCAGGTTGGTCTCGAAGTCCAGCAGGTGGTCGCCGTCCACGTCGAAGGTGGGCAGGCCCGAGTTGTTGAGGCTGACATGGTTGCACTTGCCGGCCTTGAAGTAGTCGAAGTTGTCCGGCACGCCGTCGCCGTTGACGTCGATCTGGGGCTCGTCGGCGCGGCAGCCGTTGGCCGTGTAATTGTAGATCCAGCGGCTGGGGTCGGACACCGGCACGTTGCCGAGGCCCAGCACCACGTTGCCGCTGGAGTCCGTCAGGGCGTAGGCCGGGTAGCCGTTGGAGGCCAGCATGATCTCTTTATAGACCGGGGTCAGGGGGATGATGGCCGGCGAGATCAGGACCTGGTTCGACTCCATCGGGTACTTGTCCGCGTAGTACTGGCCGGCGGCCAGGGGCATGCCGCCCATGCCGTGCAGGTCGGTGAAGGCGGAGAGGGTCAGGCCCGCCTGGTGGCCCATGGTATCGGCCCCGGCCAGGTCGGTGCCGGAGCTGATATCGCAGGACAGGTGCACTATCACGCTCCAGGTTGAGATGATCAGGTAGGGCAGGTTGCCGTCCAGGATGCCGACGGTCACCCCGTCCTCGAAGGGGTTGGTGGAGGAATGCACGGCCGTGCCCAGCCTGGCGTCGCCTATCGGGCTGAAGGCGCCGTCCCCGTCGTCCTTCCACAGCGAGACGGAGGCCAGGTCGCCGTCGCCGAAGTTGACCGTCGAGCTGCTGATGGTGCCGGTCTGCCTGAAGGTCATCTGGCCCAGCGCCACGTAGTCGGACAGGGTCTTCATCTGGAAGGTCATCACCGGGACGTTGCGGGTCCCCTTCTCGGCCGACTTGGGCGCGATATTGACGCCCGAGACGGAGAGGTTGACGGCCTTGATGGGCACCAGGCTGGAGTTGAACGGATAGATGTCCGTGCCGGTACCCTTGGGCAGGGCCTTGGTGATGCCGACGAAGAGCGTGGGGGCCACGTCGTGCGGCGAGTTGACCACGATCCAGGACTTGTCCCTTATCATCATGCCGACCTTGTTGGCCTTGATCGCCATTTCGCCCAGGTCGTAGACCGCGAAGTAGGTCTGCGGCAGCGGGCTCAGGGTCTGGTGCTGTGACAGGCTTATATAAGTCTGGGTATTGAGCGGGTTCTCCTGGTCGAACAGGTCCACCTTCCGCACGCCTACGCGGGCGGGGTGCTCCATGGCGGGCGTGTAGAAGTCGCCCAGTTTCTCGGCCCTGGAGAAGACCCGCAGGTAGGGCTTGCCGGTGCCGGCGTCTATGCCGGTGCCGTCGTAGGAGACCAGCTCGGCCTCCTCGATGTAGAGGCGGCCCGCGGCGGGGAAGCCGTGGGTGGAGTTCACCACCAGTTCGAACGGCAGGGTGTGCGTGGAGAGGAACGGCACCAGCGAGATGGTCTTGGGCTCCGAGATATTGGTGTCGTTGACGTCCAGCACGTCGTTCTGGTTGGAGTCCTGGTAGATCCGGATGAACTTCACGTCCGTGTTCTTGCCGAAGGGGGCGTTGGGGTCGTTGGAGGCGCCGGTGCGCTGCACCTTGAAAGCGCTCCAGCGGGCGTTGCCGGCCTCGGTAGCCAGGTTAAAGCGTATCATCGGGGCGTCCAGCTGGGCCTGGTTGACGCCGCCCTCCAGGACCAGGTTATTGGCCACGTCGTTGGCGCCCAGCAGCACGTTGGACGGGATCTCCTTGACCAGCATGGGCATCGTCGTGATGGGCCAGGTGGAGAGGGTGATGGTGTTCGGGATGCCTATGGTGAAATAGGGGGCCGAAGCTATGGAGATGCCCGCGGTGCTGCCTATTATGGCGAACTGCGACATGTCGTAGCTGATGAAGGCGCAGGCGGCGTTGGTGGTCACCACGATCGGGTTCTTCAGCGCTATATTGACGGTGCTGGAGGAATAGGACTCGTTGCCGTAGCTGGCCAGGTTCGTATAGAGCCCGGCGGCGTTGGTGGAGGTGTCCACGGAGTCCAGCAGGCAGTTGTCGTTGGAATCCTTCCAGACCTTGATCAGGTCGATGTCGGAGTCGTTGGCCGTGCCGCGGCGGTCCACCCGGATGGCCTCGATCCTGGCCGAGGTCTTGTCCGTCACCAGCCGCATGGCCAGCACGCCCACGTTCTTGTCGTTCTGGGTCACGGTGACCGGGGAGATGTCCTCGGGGGTCATCGTGATGTTGTTCATGGTGGGCAGCAGCACGTTCATGCGGCTCTGGGCCGGGCTCAGGAACTGGGCGACATGGCCGGAGTTCTCCGGGCCGAACACGAAATTGGTCTCGAAAGGCACCTCGATGCCGAAGACGTCGTTCTGCGGGTTGAGCAGCACGTTGGAGAACCTGGCGGACTTGTCGATATCCACCGAGACGAACACCCTGGTGGGCGTGGACCTGATGACCACGTAGTCCTGGTTGTTCAGGGCGGGGTCCTTGACCGGGATCGTGGCCTTGCCCACCGGGTCCCCGTTGCGCCCGAAGACGCCGGAGCCTATTATGGTGTCCGAGGTGTTGAGCCCGGTGCCGGCGTCGCGGTCGAACACCCCGTTGCCGTTGTCCTTCCAGAGCCTCACCACGGCGATGTCCTCGTCGTAACCGTTGAGGCTGGAAGGCTGCTTGCGGGAGATCTTGATCCCCTGCCAGCGCACGCCGTAACCTTCGGTGACCAGGTCCATCTGCATGACCGGGTTGTTTAGCATGCCCTGGTAGAGCTCGCCGCCCACCACCGCGCCGCTGGAGTGGTTGATCACCGGCGAGTTGAAGGCGCCGCGGGTCACGGTAAGGAGCGCGCCGTCCGCGGTGGCGTCGTAATGGACTATCTCGTTGTCCACCATGGCGTAGCCGGAGGACGGGATGCCGGCGGTGGAGGTGACCAGCCAGGCCGCGTCCATGGGGCCGGGGCTGGTGACGTCGGAGGCCAGCCTGAGGGAGGGCCCGGAGGCGGAACCGTCGGGCGAGAAGAGCGGCTCGGTGCGCACCGTTATGGTGCTCGGGCTCGAGATGATCTCGCGCAGGGCCGAGATGAAGGTCAGGTTCGAGCCGCCGGCGGAGAAGGTGTTCGGCAGGGAGATGGCGTTCTTGAGCGGGTCGTCCACCACCGGGCTGTTCTGCGGCAGGGAGTCCGGCTTGAGGTACGCGCCCAGGAAGCGCGGGTTGCCCAGCGCGTCGTTGGGCATGGCCGAGGCGCGGATGTCGTAGGTCAGGAAGTAGCGCTGCGACCTGGAGAGGTTCTGGGCCTCCGTCTGCGTGAAGACGCGCTGCTCGGCGCCGAAATCCACGCGGCTGGTCAGGGGGCCGTAGATGGTGTTGCCGAAGGTGCCGGAGCCTATCATCACGTCGGCCGCGCCGAGGAAGCCGTTGTTGTCCTGGTCGTACCAGACCTTGACGGCCGAGACGTCGGGGATGGCCGTGCCGTCCTGGACGACGGTGCCGGTGGCGTAGACCATCAGCCAGCGCCACATGGCGTCGGCCACGTCGGCCTCAACGGTGAAGGCGATCACCGGCTGGTTGACCGCCTGCTGCTGGAGGCTGGGCCCGACGATAGTGTCGGAGGCCTTGAGCACCACCTGGTCGGAGTACTCGCGCACCTTGCCTATCAGCGACACCGATTTGCCGGGCGGGGTGACGCCGATATTGGCGGTGCTCATGTACTTGGGCGAGGCTATCCTGAAGTAATCCGTCGCCCTTATCGCCAGGCCCAGGTACGAGAAATTGGACACGTTCGCCAGCGGGTCGATGTCGAAGGTGATGAAATAGTCCTTGGGGCTGTTGTAGATGACCTGGCCGTCCAGGGCGCCGCCGTCGCCTATGATCGGCAGGATGGCCTGGCCGGAGACCACCGTGCCGGTGGACCAGTCGAGGACGGCGGTCCCCTCGGCGCCGCGGGTCAGGCCGCCGAAGGTGTTGCCCAGCACGTCCACGGTGGAGTAGTAGACGACCTCCTTGAGCGAGGGGTCGGCCTGGTCGTCGTTCACGACCAGGCGGCCGGGGACCAGCGGGAAGGGGCTGTCGGCCGGGAAGAACTTCTGCAGGTCGTAGACGGTGATGACCGTGTCGGTGGACATCAGCGGCGCCTTCAGGTTGTCATAGGGGAAGGTGCGGGGCTTGAGGCCGATCATCAGCACCTCGGTGTCCTTGACGGTGCCCGTGGTCTCCAGCAGGCCGTCCCCGGTGCTGTCGCGCCAGATGCTGATCTTGGTGACGTCGGTGACCTTGTTCCAGACCGGGGTGTTGCCGTTCTCGGGCCCGGTGATCCAGCGGTCCAGCTTCAGGCCGCTCCACACCGCGGAGCCCTGCGAGCCGTTGATCTGCATGGTCAGGCGGGCGACCGCCGTATCCTTGTCGTTCTGGGTCACGAACGAGGGCTTGGAGAAGTCGTTCGGCTGCGACTTGTTGACGTCCGTCAGGTAGACGATATCGGCGGTGGCCAGGAGCGGTATCGTCGAGGAAACGATGGGCTGGAAGGCGCCCACGACGCCGTCGATCAGGTTCACGCCCGAGTTCTCTATGCGGGCGCCGTGCGTCATGTTCGGGATCGAGTCGGGCCCGAACTCGTAGACCACGTAGTAGGTCCGCGTGCTGATGGAGACGGCGCCGTCCACGCCGGGGTTGATGAGCGGCAGCACGAACGTGTCGGGGTCGTTGATGTCGTAGAGCGGCGGGTTGAGCGGGTCCGTGACCTCCTTGTCGATGCTGGGGGCGAAGATCCCGTCGCCCAGCTCCGGGTCGCCGCCCGAGGAGTCCAGGAACAGGCGCACGCTCTTGAGGTCGGCGCCGCCGCCGGTGCCGGTCTTGATGATCTTGAAGGACTTGATCGTGCCCAGGAAGTTGTCGGTCCAGGCCTTCAGCTCCAGGAAGCCCACGCGGCCCTGGCCCTGCTCCACGTAGGGATACTTGCCCAGCGTCAGGGTGGTGGTGCCGACCGTGGGCTGCCACCAGGCGGCGATGTCGCTGCCCTGGACCTGCACGGTGGCCGGCTGGTTGCGCACGGGGGAAGTGGCCGTCTGGATCGGGAAATTGTTGTAGGCGACGCCCACGAAGGTGGAGTTCAGCACCACGAAGGACGGGTTCTCCATGACCAGGGCGAAGCTGCGGGGCGTGGCCGCTACCGTGGACATGCGCACCGTGAAGAAGAAGTTGCGGGGCGCGTTGGAGACCAGCGCGGCGGTGGAGACCTTGGCCGCCAGGTCGTTGAAGCTCCAGGCCATCAGGCCGGTGTCGTAGGTGCCGGTGGACATCAGGATGTCTATCGGCGCGCCGCCCAGCTCGGTCTCGCCGTCGAAAGCGCCGATCTGGCCGAAGGTCGGGTTATCGGCGTACATGCCCACTTCCACGATATCGCTCCAGGCCAGCGTGCCGGAGCTGCGGATCTGCACCGAGTTCATGTAGGCCGGCGGGGCCCCGGCGGGAGAGGTCTGCATGGTCAGGCGCAGCATCGGCACGGGGGCGGGCACGTCGGCGATCACGCCGTCGCCCTGGTAGATGGCGTACTTGTTTATGCCGATGGAGGCCTTGGCGACGGGCAGCGGGTCCTCGGGGGCCATGTCGGTGGGCGAGATCACGAGGCCGGACAGGATCACGTCGGGGGAGGACTGCACCGGCATGCCGCGGGCGCCGTCGGCGGTATAGCCGTAGATGGCGGCGTGGTGATAGTCGGTGACGCTCACCTTCAGGGTCTCCACGAAGGTGTCCTGCAGCAGCAGCTGGCGTTCGCCGTGGTCCGACTCGGCGAAGACGTAGTCGGTGGTATTGCTGAGCCAGTCGCGCAGGTCGGCCGACCCCTTGGAATTGGTGGCCATCTTTATCTTGCCGGTGTAATACATGCCGTTAACGGAGTCACCGGTCGCCACGTTGCCGAACTTGTCCCTCGCGCGCAGGATGACGTTGCCGGGGGTCTGCACGCGCAGCGGGCTGGCCAGGTTGTAGCCGTGGTGCAGGGTGAAGTACGCCGCGGTGCTGGGCGTGACGTAAAGGTCCTGGGAGATGAACGGCAGGGCCAGGGAGTCCGACGGGATGGAGGCGTCGGCCGTAATGGTGGCCGTGCCCACGATGGTGTCCCAGAGGTAGATATTGGCGTAGCTCTGGCCCGGGAAGATGTTGAGGTCTAGCGGGTTGGTCTTGAGCAGCTTCCAGGCCGGGTTGGCCGCGAGCACCGGCTCGCCCGGGTCGATGCCGCCGTAGGTGGTATTGCGCACCGCGGAGAAGCGCACCGTGGCCACGGAGGAGGTCGTGGTGGTATTGTCGAACCTGTCCTTAAGCACCACGCTCACCACCGTGGGCGTGGCGATGTTATTGGCGTAGTCGGCGAACTGGGTCGTGGTCCCGGCTATCAGGCGGCGCGGCTGGGTGTGGAAGCTCACGTGGTGCGGATTGGCGGCGACCACGACGTAGGAGGACACGGCCGGCAGCCAGCCTTTCGGGAAGGCCGGCAGGGTATTCACGAACAGCTGGTGGAACGGCACCGAGAGCAGAGTGTCGGTCAGGTAGAAATTGGTGGCTGACTGGCCCAGGCTCATCTTGGCGAGGCCCGGCCTGGCCGTCCAGTTGGAAGTGTCCGGGGCCGCGAAGCGCACATCGCCGGTCGAGTCGGAATCTATGGTGAAGGAAACGCCCTGCCCGATACCGTCCTCCTGGCCGCTGGCCACCGGGGTCGGGTTGCCGAACCGGTCCTCGATGGAGACCATGAAAGGCTGCGAGGTGGTGCCCGCCATCAGCGTCTGCCCGGCGTTCTGGCTCACGTTGATGCGGTAGGTGAAGTCCGGCACCACGTGCACGGCCTGCGTCGAGGAGGCCCAGCCGGCCTGGGCGGGCACGGAGAGCTGGACGATGGGCCTCAGCGGCGTCGTGGAGCCGTAGACCGTGGAGGCGGTGGTGTCCAGGTAGTAGAAGGTGGCCGCGTAGGCGTTGAGCGGGATCGTCAGCACCTGGGTGGTGGAGGCGAATACCGGCGGGAAGGCGGCGGCGAGCTGGGTCGACACGGAGAAGGAGAAGGAGTCGTTGACCAGCGAGGGCTGGCGCACGTAGGTCGAGATCACGACCTCCACCGTGGAAGTGGCCAGGGACGGGTTGTCGAACATGTCGCGCAGTTCCGCCTCGAAGAACTGCTGGGCGCCGAAGGTATCGCTGATCTTGCCGGCCACCTGCAGGCGCCGCGGGTTGCCGAAGGAGACCCGGGCGATGTCTATCGGGTTGACGCGCAGCTGGTGTATGGCGGGCTGCAGCGAGCCGGACCTGGCCTCTATCTGCCAGTAGCCGGGCCGCCCCCCCTCCGCCGTGTTCTGCTCGGGCGAGAGGCCCGAGTAGGAGGCCGTGCGGTCGTGGTAGCGGAAAGAGACCTGGGTCTGGCCGGGCAGGATGCTGGCCGCCGGGATGAACTGGTCGTTGAGCGGCGTGCGGAAGCCGTAGTCGCCGAAAGTGCCGAAGGTGCCGATATACCGGCCCAGGGCGGTGTGTATGGAGACCTGCGCCGCGGGCAGGCCCAGGAAGACGTCGGTCTGGCCCTGCTTGGTCAGGTTGTCGAAGTCGTCGCGCCGCTCTATGGTGAAGGCGGCGCCGCCGCCGGCCACTTCCTGGATGCCCACGGTGGTCTCGGCCTGGCTGGACACGTAGAGCAGCTTGGACGGCACGCCGCCGGTGGTGGTCATCTTGCCGCTGACGTTCTGCTTGGCGGCCAGGTAGGTGGCGTAGGCCGAAGGGCCTACGACCGTGGTCGTGCCTATCCAGACGCGGGCCCAGTCGCCGGCCTTGCTGGAAACCCTGTAGGCGATCTGCGTGGAAACGCCGACCTGCCCGGTGGCGTCGGTGTAGACGATCGTGGAGACGTCCATGTCTATCCAGGCGGAGGCCTTCTCGTACTGCAGCGTGCCGGTGGAACCGAAAACCTCGGAGATCTCCACGTAGGCCGGCACGCCGGCCGAGGAGATATTGTTGTCGAAGGCGTCCGACAGCTGGGCGGTCATGGTCTGGCGGCCCGGCAGCAGCAGGGAGCCGGCCGTCACCTCCACGTCGTCGTTGGGAATGACGCGGTAGATGTTGGGCGGTCCGGGGGTGACCATGACGTCCACCAGCGGGGTCACGTTGACTATCGGGTTCAGGGCGTCGTAGGCGCCAAGGGTGTTGACCCCGGCCTTGCGGAAGGTGAACCAGTTCGGCAGGTCCTTTATGCCTTTCTCGCCGTAAGTGAAGGCCGCGGTCGGGGCCGTCATGCTCGGGTCCTGGTTGGGGTTGACGTAATCCTGCACCGCGAAGGTCGCGGTGCCCAGGTAGATATTGGGCCCGGTGGAGCAGACGTTCTCGTAGATGTCCTTGATGGTCAGCGTGGCGGAGAAGGGGAAGCCGGCCACCACGGTGGTGGACGGCAGGACGAAGACCATGTGGGTGGCGGGGCCGGGGTGCACGGCCAGCGTGGAGACGCCGGTGGCGTAGTCGGCCGCGGACGAGGCGGTGGTCGCCGCGATCACGGTGTAGGTGCTGAAAGAGGTGCGGGCGTCTATCGAGAACACGCCGCTGCCGTTTACCAGCGTCTGGGGGCCCGGCGGCGACGTCTTGAAATCCCCGGGCACCGAAACGGCGACGGAGGGCATGACCGCTATCGGGTTGGTGTCCTGCCCCGCGCCGAAGAGCTCGGTGGTCTTGTTGAAGAACCTGTCGGTGACCACGACCGTGGCGAACAGCGAGCCGGTGCCTATGACGTGGCCGGGCGGCGGCCCGGTGCGGCCGGGCCAGGAGATGAGCGGGTCGCGGCAGGGCGGACTGATATTGCACTTGCCCTCCGCGAGGCCCTGGCCGGGCAGCACCACTTCCAGCCGCGTGGCCGTGGAGGCGAAGACCTTGACCGGGGTGCGGGTGGCGGCGTCGTCCGTGCGGCAGACGCCGCCGAAATTGCCGGAGCAGACGTTATTGTCGGCCGCGTTCACCGCGTAGACCTTCAGGTACGAATTGGCTTTCTTGGTGACCAGGTTCATCTGCACTTCCAGCGTGCCGTAGTTGAGCGCGGAGCTGGAGACCGGGATATCGTAGAGGTCGTCCGGGGTCACGATGTAGATGGTGGGGCCCACCGACAGTTCCGGGTAGCGGTTCATGTACGGGTCCACCAGGTTGACGGTGGCGAAGAATTCCGCGCCGGCGGTCTGCGTGGAGATCTGCGAGACCTTGCCGCCCAGCGGGTAATTGCCGGCGCCGGGAACGGCGGTCTCGCCGGGCAGCAGCAGCTGCAGGCCCACCGGGTCGGCAGGGCGCACGGTGAACGTGGACGACTGGGGCTCGTCGGAAAGGCCGGAAGAGCCGTAGTCGGTGGCCGTCAGGTAATGGGTGGCCGCCTTGCGCATGCTCGCGTACATGAGGTCGGTGTAGCCGACCGCCGGGTTGATGGCCGCGGTGCTGACCGCCGGGGCGTACGGGTCCGACGGGGTGTTAACGCGCACGTCGGCCGGGCGCCCGGGCACCAGGTTGAAGAAGTCGTCGACCACGCCCACGCGCACGCCGAAATCCGTGCCCGCCTTCTGCTCGCCGGTATTGCCGACCTTGCCGGTGGGCGAACCCTGGTCGAAGCTCTCCCCGGGCATCAGCAGCAGCAGGCGCTTGGGCACGCCGGGGGCCACGTTGACGGGGGACGCGACGTCCAGGTTCAGCACCGGCCCCCAGGGCGGGACCGCGTTGACCAGCTCGGCGCGCACGATGGTCTCGCCGGCGCGCCGCGGGGTCACGGTGAAGGTGGCGGAGCCGACTATCACCTGGGTGGACGGGGTCACGGTGGAGAAAGGATCGTCGCAGACCAGCCTTATCTCCTGGCTGGAGCCGGGGGTCAGGTTCCAGAAGGCGTCCACTATGTCCACCGTGACGGTGAAGGGGAAGCCCGCCTGCTGGCCGTCCACCGCGAGGGTGCGGCCGTTGGTGGTGGAGCCGGGCACCCGGGCCTGGGGCGGCACCATGGCCCGCAGCTTGGTCGGGTTGTTCGGGTTAAGCACGAAGTTGCCGCTGGTGGTGGCGCCCAGGTTGGGGCCGGTACCGCTCAGGTCCGTGGCGGTGACGGTCCTGAAGCCCGCGCTGCGCAGGGTCACGTTGGTCACCGTGGCGCTGCCGTCGGTCATGGTGAAGAAGCCTATCAGCGAGGCGTTGGGGTCGTCGGAAGTGGCGCGGATATTGGCCTTGTCTATGCCGTAAACGCGGTTATAGCGGTTGTCGGCCGCGTAGACCTGGGCGTTGAAGTAGACGCCCGCGGTCTGCGTGGAGATGGTCCCCGCCACGCCGTAGGGAGGAACGGTCTTGCCGGGCACCAGGTACTGCGTGGGCAGGAGCACGATGAGCCTGGACGCCGGGCCGTGGTTCACCACCACCCCCGCGTCGGTGCTGGTGGGGAGTTTCGGGGTGACGCTGTCGTCGTCCACGGCCTCGATGACCATGTTGTTCGTGGCGGCGCTGGGCACGAAGCCGTTGATGATCGCGATGCCGCCGGCCATGGGCTGCGCGGGCGGATGCACCGCGTAGACGTCGTTGGTGAGGACGCGCACCATGCGGCCGTCGCTGGTCAGGTTGCCGTAAGTGTCCACGGCCCTGATATTGATGGTATAGGTGGTGCCGGCCGTCAGGGGGCCCGCCGTGCCGATCTTGCCGCCCGGGGCGCCTTCGGAGGCGGTCTCGTTGGGGACTATCAGCAGCAGGCTGACCGCCTGCGCCGGGCTGACCATGAGGCCGCCGACCGTGTCGGTGCTGAAACTGGTATTGGTCAGGCCCGTGTCGGTCACGCGCACGGTGAGGCCGGTGGACTGGTTGCGCGTCACCGGGATGACGCTGAAATTGGTGGCGCCGGCCACGAGGCTCTTCTGGTACGGGGCGGGATGCATGCCGCGCACCTGGATATTGGGGTCGTTCGGGAAGTCTATCTGTATGACCGGCGTGTTGGAGGAAACGTCCAGGTACGGCGTGGTGCCCTTGACGACGTTGTAGTAGTCGTCCGTCAGGTAGACGTTCATTGTGGTGGTGGCGCCGGCCTGCAGCGCGCCGGCCGAGCCGGTCTTGCCGCCGGCCGACGGGTCGGAGGTATAAGGCGGCCGCCCCGGGGCCAGGGTCATGCCGGCCGGCAGCAGGTGCAGCTTCACGGGCCTGTTCCACCAGACCTTGACGCTGTTGGGCGTGTAGTAGACCGAGGTGGCCGGGGGCAGCGCGGAACTCTCGGCCCTGATGGTATGGGTGTCCGCCACCACCGGCGTGAAGACGAAGGTGGTCGCGCCGGCCGCCAGGCTCTGGGGCGCGGGGTTCACGTCGTAGGGGTCGGTCTGCACGAAGGCGGAGACCTGGAAGACGGCCGTGATGTCGGTATTGTAATAGGGGTCGACGCCGTAGACCGTCACGGGCAGGGTGGAGCCCGCCAGAGCGTCGCTGGGGGCGCCGGTCTTGCCGAAAGGCTGCACGGCGAACTTGCCCTGCACCCTGCTCTCGCCGGGCAGCAGGGCCAGCAGGCGGTCCGCCGCCTGCGCTATCACCGGCACGTTGGAGGACGGGTTGCGCGGGTTGGTGTAGAGGCCCTGGCCCGCGGCCGAGACCCCCCAGCCCGCGGCGGTGGCGGACACGAAGGTGCGGTAGATCGTGGTGGAGCCCACGAAGTTGGCGTAGCCGTCGGGCGAGACCGAGTCGTTATTGTCGTCGGTGTCGGTCACGTAGACGCTGGCGGCGGAGGAGACCACGAGGTTCCAGTAGCGGTCGGTCACCTGTATCAGGAACGGTATGCTGGAGCCTGCCGGCTTGGTGCGCGGCGTGCCGGTGCTGCCTTCCACCCCGGAATCCATCCGCCCGGCCATGGGCAGCTGGCCGGCCGGGTCGTAGTCGGCGATGACCTGCACCCTGTCGGGCGAGGTCGGGTTCACGGTCACGTTCCTGGTGCCGAAGATGGCGGGGTTGTCGTTGTCCTCGGTGCGCAGCACGCGGCCGCCGGCCTTGCGCAGGCGCAGCTGGAAGGTCTTGACGCCGAAGTCGCCGGGCAGGAAGGTGTACTGCCGCGGCAGGCCCCGGTAATCGTCCATGACGGCGTCGTTATCCATCACCTCGGGCCCGCCGGGCACGCCGTCCGCGTAGAAGTTGAGCGTGCCCTGGTAGGCGGCGGCGGTGTTGCCGGTGCCGTTGGGACCGTCCTTGGCCTCCACCGTCATGTTGATGTCGGAACCGGCGGTCACCGGGTCGGCCGACAGCGTGATGAGGAAGCTCTGGGCGGGCGCCGCGATGTAGAACTTCGGGCCCTGGTCGATGATGGTCTCGGTGTTATTGGCGTTGTCCGTGACCCGCACCCACGAGACATAAGGGTCGCCGCGCACCCAGCACGGGACGCCCGTGGGGTTGGGATCGGGGCAGATAAGGCCCGAGTACTGCCAGTTGCCGAGGGAATCGGTGAACAGGCCGGGGTTCCAGGCCGGCCCCGCGGAGGCCGCGGTCCAGGTGGAGCCGTTCCAGAAGTAGCCCGAGGCGTCCCAGGCGCCGTAGATGATGGGGCCGTTGCCGAGGAAAGGCGAAGTGTCCCGGAATACCAGGAGCTCCACCTTGCCGTTATGCCAGGGCAGGCTGGGATAGACGCCGGAGCCGGTGCCGGAGATGCCGGAGGTGAAGCCGGGGTCGGAAGCGTTGCCGAGCACCACCTTGTTGTCGTTGTAGACGGAGGCGTTGACCGGGCTCACCACCACCGACTGGGGCTCGGTTGTGTCGAACAGGAACCTGGACTGGCCCTGCACGGACTGCACGTTGCCGATGGAATCGGTCGCCGAGGACTTGACCACGTAGTGGCGCTTGTCCGCGAAGGCCAGCAGGCCGTTGGTATAGGACCAGGAGGACGGGTAGAGCGCGCTGACCGGCAGCCAGGTCTCGAAGAGGTTGGCGAAGTTGGAGCCGTCGAAGTACTTGGCCCCGCCGGGCTCGTCCTGGCCGAGGATGGAGAGCTTTACGGAGGCCACGGTGGTGACCGCGTCCACGGAGGTGCCGTAGATCATCGGCAGGTTCTTATAGGAGGTGTCGACGCCGGGCTGCACCGGGGCGGAGAGCGGCGGCTCGTTGTCGAACTGGAACGTGCGGGTGCCGTAGGCCACCTCGTAGTTGAAGGTGGCGTCGCGGGCGCGGGTGTTCACGTAGAAGACCTTGCCGTTCTGGCCGTCGTGGGTGCCTTCCTTCCAGGCGAAATTGACCGTGCCCGGGTTGGAGAAGTCGGAATTGGAATAGCTCCAGGGGTTATAGGTGCCCTTGGGGCCGGGCGCGCCGCCTATGGACCACCAGTTATCGGACAGCGACCAGTGGGGCGTGGTCGGCTGCCAGTAATACGTCGCGCCCGCGCTGACGTACCAGACGCGGATGGAGACGTCGTTGATGGCCGAGGTGAGGTCCAGCGACTGGCCCGTAAGAGAGGTCATCGAGGAGAAGAGCAGGCCGCTGGGCGAGGGATAGGTCACGGTGGAGACCGGCGGCGTGGCGTCGAAGCTGAACGTCGAGGACGCTATGGTGTAGTTGCCGGCCTGGTCCGCGGCCTTGGCCTCGATGCGCAGCTCGTTGTCGCGCGGCGGCCAGGGCAGGGCGGAGGAGTTATAGGTCCAAGGGAAGCTGCCGGCCGCGGTGGAGGAGTCCAGGGCCACGTTCCAGATCTCGGGGAAGGCCGGGCAGTTATTGTCCACCCAGGCGGGCAGCGTGAAGGGCCCGCAGGTGCCCGTACCGCTCATCCAGTACATGTTGAGCGGGATGTCGTAGATCCTGACCTGCGGGAAATCCACGTTGAAGGCGTCGGCGGCCGTACCCGCGAGCTGCGGCAGCGAATTGAACCGGGTGCCGTTGAGGGGCTGGGTAATGAAGGCCGTCGGGCTGGAGATGTCGAACGTGAAGGAGTTGCCGGCCAGGATCACGGTCTGGGTATTGGCGGCCAGGTCATAGGCGCGGGTGACCACCGTGTAGGAGATGCCGTCCTGCAGGCCCGAGAAATTGTCGGAGGGCGGCAGCTGGGAGGGCTTGGTCCACGGGTTGACCCAGGGGGTGGCCACTACCGGGGCCAGCCACACGTCGGAAGAGCCCCAGGTCGCGCCGCTCCAGTAAAGGCCGTCGGAGTTGCGCTGGATCTTGGCCTGCGCGCCCAGCACGCCCGACTGGTTGGAGTTCAGGTCCAGCGCGGTGCCGACGACGTACGGCAGGTTCTTTATGAACCCGTTGTTCGGGGGATAGGTGGGCCTGGAGACCGGCTGGGTAATGTCGTAACGGATGACCGTGGCGGCCGGCGGCGGCAGGACGTTGCCGGCCATGTCGTCGGCGGTCACGTAGAGGTTGTAGTTCTTATTGTCGGTCAGCGGCGGCGCGGCGGCGGACCAGGTATAGTTGGGCGGCGTGCCGCCTATGGCCGCCGTGATCCACTTCTGGGCTACGGAGTTGAAGGTGGACGCCTGGGCGTCGTAGTAGAGCAGGGTGTCGGCCTCCTGCACCGAGATGGAGGCGGACTTTATGGTGAACTGCTCGTAGGCGGTGCCGCCGACCGTGGCCAGGGCGTTGAGGTTGCCGCGCGGGTCCGGCAGCGCGTAGGGATAGGTGATGGCGGCCGCGGGCGGCGTGGCGTCGTAGGTGAAGGTCACCGAGGAGATGGCCGATTCCACGTTGGCCGGCGACACGTCGTCGGAAGCGCGCACCTTCATGACATAGGTGTAGCCGTCGCGCAGGTCGGGCGCGGTAAAGGTCCAGTTGACGCCGTCATAGGAGCCGGCCAGGGACGGGGCGTTGAGGGCGTGGAAGCTCTCGGAGGTGAGCGTGAAAGTGCCGGGGTAGAGGCCGTTCCAGTGCCCGGTGCCCGGGGTCTTTTCCGCGATGCTGACGGCTATCTGGCCCAGGGAGGAGATGCCCGCCAGGTTGTCCACGGCGGTGCCGGACATGGAAAGCAGCGTCCGGACCCTGCCCTTGTCGGCCGGCGCCACGATGCGCGACACGGGGGGCGTCACGTCGTAGATCACGTTCAGGTTGGACACGGCGTTGCTCAGCAGCGCCGCCGGGTTGGGCACCGGCAGGGCGTTGTCCTGGGCCCTGGCCCGGAACCGGTAGGTCTTGTCCGGCACCATGGAAGCGGTCAGGCCGGCCGGCGAATAGGTCCAGGTGCCGGAGGAGGGCCCCTGCGGGGTCCAGAAGCTGGCGGCCCACCAGGAGTTGGTGTCGTTGAGCGTGGAGGAAGAATACCCGGCCGCGTTGTCGTAGTAATAGGTGTCCCCTTCGAACAGGTAGGAGACCTGGACCTGGACATTGGCGGGGCCGGCGATGCCGGAGTTGGTGGCGTAGTCGGGGTCGTTGGCCGTGCCGGTAACGTTGAGCACGGTGGAGATCTTGGTGCCGGCGCCGGGGCTGAGCACGGCCAGGGTAGGGGCGGACTTGTCGGTGGTAAAGGTCACCGAAGAGCCGTTGCCCGCGAAGTTCACCTGGACATTGCCCGCCTTGTCGGCGGCCTCGGCCCACAGGGTGTAGGAGTTATAGTCGGCGAGCGCCGGCAGCCCGGAGTAGGACCAGGAGCTCTGGTAAACCGAGGCGGCCGCGAAAACGGCGGGATTGGCCACCCAGCCGGAGCCGTCCCAGTACTGGATGAGGTTATTGTTCTTCAGGTGGACCTTTATGTCCTGGATCTGGACGCCCGGCTGCTGGCCGACGTTGACTATGACCAGCGCCTCCTGTATGGGGCCGCTGGCCACGGCCACGCCGGAGCGGCTCTGCCCGGGGCTGACGGAGCTCACCACGGCGGTAGGCACGGTGACGTCGTAGCTAAACAGCACCGGCGCGGAGGGATCGGACTCGATGCCTTCCAGGGAGCTGTTGTTGTAGGTATTGTCCAGGGACCTGGCGCGCGCCCTGTACTGGACGCCGTCGGTGAAGGCCAGCGCGGGCTGGGAAACGGTATAGGTCCAGGAGGAGGCCGCCAGGAAGTAAGAGCCCTGGTTGCCGGCCTGGTTCCAGACGCCGGTATAAGCGGAAGTCGCGTTATCCCAGAACTCCCCGGCCTCCGGGCCGTTGACGTCCAGGATCTCTCCCCAGACCCGGTTGATGCCGGAGGCGGGAGGAGTGGCGCCGGGCGGGTCGCTGGCCGTGCCGCCCAGGACGGGCAGGCTGTTGTAATAGAGCCTGCCGGCCTCGGGCAGCAGCACTACCGCGTCGGGCTTGTCGGTATCGAAATAGACCTGGTTGGAAGCGGGCGAGGCCTCGTCCACGTCGGAATAGCTCTTGCCGATGGACCGGTAGGTGTAGGAAGAGCCGGACACGAGCGGCGGCAGGTTCACGCCGTAGCTCCACGCCCCGCCGGCCGGGGTTATGCCGGTGGCCGAGGTAAGGGCCACCTGCCAGGTCTGGGTGGAGAAGTTCCAGTAGCGGTTGTCGCTCAGGCGGCGGATCTCCAGGGCCAGCGTCCTGGCGTCGGAGTTGGCGGTGCCGCTCACGAGCGTGGAGTTCTTGTAATACTTGAAGTTGTCCGGCACCAGGACCTTGGTCGCGGCCGGGGGCGGCGTGAACTTGAACCTGCGGCTTCCGAAACTGGCCTCGCCGTTGGCGACGTTGTCCGCGGCGCTGGAGCGGATGATATAGAAGCACTGGGCCCTGAACACGACGTCGGAGGAATCGAAGGTCCAGGAGTCGCTCACCGGGTCGTAAGCGTCTACCCCGAGCCATTTCTCGGCCGGCTGCCAGGCGGAGCCGTTCCAGTACAACCCGTTATTGCCGGGGTCGGCGCAGTCCGTCTGCGCGGTGTCCTGCTGGATGCGGATCTGGACGGTGGAGATGTCCGACACGTAATCCATGGCCGTGCCCACGATGCTGGAAACCACCATCTGGAACCCGTTCTCCACGGGGGGCGAGGTGACGGCCGAATCGGGCTGGATCAGGTCCAGGGTGAAAGTGGAGTAGTTCACGGTGAAGCTGGAGACGTTCAGGGCGCCGTCCGTCACCTTCACCCGCAGCAGGAAGGTGGCGCTGGAGCGGTTGACCGCCCAGGAATTCGCGGCCGAAGGAGGATTGTTCAACGGCAGCGCGGTCATCAGCCAGTTCGCGGCCGGGACGGTGACGCTGGAAACGTAGGAGGCGGACCAGGCCAGGGTATTGAAGTTCCAGTACCTGGCGGCGGGCTTCCAGTCGGTGTCCATCAGCAGGAACTCTATGGCGGTAGCGCCCGAAGGCAGGCCGCCGTCGCGTATCGGGTCCTCGGAAGTGCCGTAGAGCGAGGCCAGCGAGCGGAAGTAGCTGTCATGGGGCGGCTGCTGGATGAAGGCGGTCGGGGTGCTGAAGTCGACCAGGAAGGTGGCCGTGGAGTAGAGCACCTCGGTGTTGGGGCCGCCGTTGGCGGACTGCGTGGCGTCCTTGGCCTCGCTCTGGATCTCGAAGCGGTAGCCGTCGCCGCTGTCGGTGCCGGCCCCCGTGAAGGCGCCGGCGGGGACGGCGCGGGTCCACGGCGTAAGGGCGCCGTCCACCGGGGTGAACACCCACTCGGCGGGATCCGTGGTCCAGTTGTTGAGGGGCCAGTTGTAGTAGTACCTGGTGCCCACCGAGTTCAGTTTCGAGAAGCGCAGCTTCACGCTGTTGAGCCCGCTGGGCACGCCCAGGCTGGAATCGGTGGCCGTGCCGTCGATATGGGTGATGGGGGCTTTCAGGTAGGCGCCGTTGGCCGGGTAGGTCACCCTGGAGGAGGGGACGATCGGGTCCACGGTGAACAGCACGTCGGGATTGGTAGGCGCCGCGACGCCGAAGTCGGACTGGTTGCCGGCGACGTCCCTGCTGCGCACGTAGAGGCGGAACTGCAGCGAGGCGTTGGAGGCCTTCAGGCTGTTGAAATAGGTGTTGAGGTTGGGGTCGGCGAAAGTCCAGGAGCCGGCGTTTATGGTGGTCGCCGGGCGCCAGTGGGCGGCCTGGTCCCAGACGGAGTCCCAGCCCGCCCCGTTCCAGTAGGTGAGGTCGGAAACGCGCTGGACGACCAGCCGGACGCCGTTGACCGGGTCGGGGGCGCTGAACTGCTCCAGCAGCGTGCCGGAAATGGCGGGCATCGAAACGTAGGCGAAGCTGCCCGGCATGGTCACGGTCGCGGTAGGGGCGGAGGCGTCGTAGCAGAACTGGCGCTCCACGTAGTCCTCGACGTTCATGGACCTGTCGTTGGCGCGCACCCGCACGGTGTAGGTGCTGCCCTCCACCAGGGCCGGCGGCCAGAGGTCGGGCGAGCGCGGGTAGGACCAGTTCGCGCCGGAGACGATATTGATGCCGAAGATGCCGTCCGTGGTCTGGCTGGTGGTGCTGAAGACGGCGCGGCGCCAGCTGGAACCGCCGGCGAAGCCCACCCCGTTGAAGGTGTTGCCCGACGCGTCGACTATCTGCACCTCGATGCCGTCCGGGGCGAGGCCGCTCATGGCCTCGGTGGAAATGTAGTTGACCCAGTCGGAAGCCGCGCCGGAGAAGGCGGCCGCCTGCGCGGCGTTCTGGAAGGCCGAAGAGGGCGAAGCTATGGTGGAGGACGGCTTGTTGACGTCGTAGATGAACTCCCGCTCGTAGGTGCCGGGGGGCACCTGGTTGCCGGCGTAGTCGACGGCCCAGAACTCGGCCTTCAGGCGCTTGTTATGCGGCCAGGCGGGCGGGGTGAAGCTCCAGGGGGCGAGGCCGGAAACGGCCAGCCAGGTGGAGGCCTGGACCACCCACGAAGAACCGTTCCACTTGGGTTTCACCGCGCCGGGCTCGGAGATGTTCGAGAGCTGGGTGCGTATCGGCGGGTTGATCCCGGCCGGGGTATCGGCGGAGTTGCCGTAGAGCTGCCCGGTGGGGCGGTCGGGACCGTAGAAAGCGCTGGCCCCGGCCATCGGCGTGGACATCGAGATGGCGGGGTAGTTGAAGTCGGAAGTCACCGTAATGGGCGCGAAACCTTCCGTATTGCCGGCCTTGTCGCGGCCGGAGATCTCCAGCTTATAGACCCGGTTATTGGCCTCGATCGTGGGCGCCTCGTAAGTGGCCGGCGGGTACTTCCAGGTTATCGTCGACTGGGAAGCCGCGTATTCCACCGGCAGTTCCGTGGGAGTATTGGCCAGCCAGCCTATAGCCCCCGTGCCGCCCCAGTAATAGGTGTCGAGCCCGTCCACGTAGGAGATCCGCAGCTTCAGGCCGTCGGGGAAGGCGAGATGCCCGGAGCGACCGGCGTAGCTGGTGCCGTCTATCTCCGCCAGGCTGCCCTGGATGAAGCTGGCGGCGGTAGGGGTGGAGACGCGCGAGACGGGGGCGGTGTTGTCCACCACGAAGCGGGCCACCGTCCACGGGTTCTGTTCGTTGCCGCCGTTGGCGTCCTGCGGCAGCGCCGTGTCGAAGGCGCGCAGGCGCAGGATGTAGTCCCGGTCGGAGACCCAGTTGGCCCCGTCGAAGGGATAGCGCCAGGTGGAGGTGCCGATGACGTCGCTCCAGGCGGCGTCGAAGGTCACGGTCCAGGAGCTGAAGGCGGCGCCGGTCCAGTAGTAGGAGGTGCCCTCCTCCAGGTACAGCAGGTTCATCTGCACGCGCTTGATGTGGTCGTCGCTGTAGGGCAGCGCCGCGTCGGAGGCGGTGCCGCGCAGCGGGTTGACGCCGGTGAGGTCCGAAGGCTTGTAATTCCCCCCGTCGACCGGCTGAGCCAGGAAGCTCTGCGGCGGCGTGATGTCCCAGATAAAGGTCAGGGACGACACGTTGTTGACGAAGGCGTTCTGGTTGTTGGAGGCGCGGTCCACGGCGCGCGACTGCACGATATAATAGCGGCCCGACTGCAGCGCCGGGGCGAGGGCGGCGTTGGAATAGCTCCAGTTACTGGCGCCGCTCACGGCGTTGAAGCTGGAGCTCAGCACCGAGAAGGCGCTGATGCCGGCGTGCCACCACTTCACGCTGGTTTCGTCGTAGATCTGCAGTTCCACCTTGTCGAGGTCCGACTTGAGCTTGGGGGCGTAGACGCCCTCCGGGTCCTCGGCGGTGCCGGTGATGCTGGGCAGCGCGCGCAGGATGGAGAAGGCGCCGGGGGTGGTCAGCCAGGAGCTGGGGGTCGTGGTGTCGTAGATGACCGTATAGGCCGGGGCGGTCAGCTCGTTGTCGTCCCGGTTGCCGGCCTTGTCCTCCGGCTTGGCGTAGACCGTGTAGCTGCGGCCGTCCTTCATCGCCGGGGTCACGGCGGTGGCGGTGCTCCAGTTGAGGGTGCCGGCGGCCAGGATATTGCTGGAGCTCATGAACAGGTCGAAGGTCAGGCCGTTCCAGTAGGAACCCAGCGTATTGTCCTTGATCATCACCAGCACGCGGCTCATGCCCTCCCGGTAGGCTTCCGGCAGTTCGCCGCGGCCGGGGTCGAAAGCGGTGCCCGAGATCGCGGGCATGGCGTTGATGTACTGCCTGTTCGGCGACAGGACCACGCCCAGCGGGATGGTATTGTCGACTATGACGGTGCGGTTGGTGGGCGGCGACTCGGCCTCGTTGGCGGAGTTATAGCCGATCGTGGAGAAGGTATAGGTGGAGTTATCCACCGTGAAGGCCACGCCGCCGGAGACGCCCATGGACCAGGCGCCGGCGGTAGCCGTCACGTAGGTATAGGTGTCCACGGCCAGCCAGGCGTCGTTGGCCTCGTCCCACCAGCGCGCGGGCTCCTTCAGTTTCTTGATGCGGATCTGCACGCTGTTGGTGGGGCGCAGGTTGGTGCCGTTGCCCAGGATGGCCATCAGGTCGCTGGCGCGGTAGTTCCCCCACTCCGTGGCCGGGGTGTTGATGAAGGTGTCAGCCGCCGGCGACACGAAGCTGAAGCTCAGGTCGGGCGAGTTCTGGCCCGGGTAAGGCCGCACGTTGCCGGCCTTGTCTATGGCCAGGGCCTGGATGTCGTAGGAATGGCCGTTGGCCCAGCCGATGGCCGAGGTATCCCAGGTCCAGGTGCCGGGCTGGCCGCGCGGGTCGTTGACCGTGCCGGTGGTGAACCAGATGCGGTCGTTGGGGTAGGCGCCGGCCGGGCAGCTGTCCCAGGAATTGGTGGCGTTGTTGTAGCAGGCCTGGGGCGCCGTGATCTTGCGCAGCGCTATCTGCACCATCATAATATTGCGCAGCTCGCCGGGCAGGGTGTCCTGCGCCGTACCTTCCACGTAGGCGATATAGGACTGGGACCCGGTGGGGAAGGTCACGCGGGAATCCGGCGGGGTGGTGTCCCCGGTGAAGTAGTTGGTCGTGTAGATGGTCTGCAGGTTATAGACCAGGTCGCGGGCCCGGGTCATCGCGTAATAGGTGGTGCCGTCGGCGATGGCGCCGGCGGGCATGTTGTACACCCAGGTGCCGGAAGAGGCGCCGTTAAAGACGGTCAGGTGCCAGGAACGGGTCAGGCCGCCGAAGCCGGTGCCGTTCCACCATTTGTCGTCGGTGAGCCGCTGTATGGCCAGGTCCACGCCGGTGTCGGTGCTGATGCCGGACTCGTAGTTGCGGGGCGCCACCCAGTTGTGGATGTTCTCCACCGAGTCGTCCGCGGTGCCGGCTATGGCGGGCACGGAACCGATGAAGCTGTTGTGCGCCGGGAAGGTGATCTTCGAGGTCGGCGTGGTCAGGTCCAGCGTGAAGGTGAAAGTGGAGAAGTGGGCGCCCAGGTTGTTATTGAGCGCGTTGTCCTTGGCGTAGTGGTAGATGTAGTACTCGTAGCCGTCCTGCTGGGAGCCCTTGTCGATGTTCTTGGTCCAGTTATTGGTGCCGCTGACGCCGAAGGTGTCGCCGGGAGCGGCGGTGTCCCAGTTATTGGCGATGAAGCTCCAGAACTTGCCGTCCGAACGCTTGATGCGCAGGCGCACCTCGTTGACGCCGGAGGGCTCGGTGCCCGCGTCGAAGGCGGTACCCGTGATGAGGCCGGTGGCCACGCTGAGGGCGTATTTCTCCGGGGCCGTCACGCCGGTCTCCGGGGTCAGGCTGTCGTAGGTGAAGTAGTAGGCCGGGGTGCCGTCGGCCTTCAGGTTGGCGTCGAGCTGGGCCTGGGAGGGCGAGGCCTCCCAGTTGCCGGCCATGTCGAGGGAGCGGGTCCAGACCGAGATCCTGTTGTTATTGACCGGTTCCAGCGAGGGCAGGGCCAGCCGCCAGGCGCCGTTGGAGTAGGCGGCGGTGCTCCAGTAGATGTACTTGGTGCCGGCGTCGGTCCAGTCGTCCACCGTGTTGGTGTAGGGCGGGTATTTCAGCATGGCGTTGAAGGTGCCGCGGGCCTTGACCAGGACCTGCACCCCGGTCACCACGCCGGTATCGGTGACCACGCCGTAGAGATAGGGGGCCGCGTACTGGTAGG
The DNA here is from genome assembly GCA_964435105.1 of uncultured Elusimicrobiaceae bacterium. Lineage (GTDB taxonomy): Bacteria > Elusimicrobiota > Elusimicrobia > Elusimicrobiales > UBA9959 > UBA9959. The sequence goes on along the minus strand of CAYSYJ010000006.1, from coordinate 605 downwards.
AGCCGTTGGCCGGGGTAGTGGTCACCGAAACGGGCGCCATATTGTCGAACTTGATCGTGCGGCCGACCGCCCCGGGCACGTCGGTGTTGGCCGGGTCCATGCCCCCCGGCCCGAATTCGCGGTTCTGCGCCAGGTCGTAGGCCCACGGGACCAGGGTATAGCTGCGCAGGTAGGGGGCGGAACCGCTGAGGCCGGCCATGACTCCCTGCACGGCGGCCGGCACCGTATACTGCCAGTCCACCACCGCCTGGCCGGCGCCGTAAGCGGCGGTATCCACGGCGGTCTCGTACCAGACGGGGTTGGCGTTGTTGAAGGCGTCCACCCCGTTCCACCAGTTGCCGCCCACCAGGCGTATGGCCATCTTCACCGTGTAGGTGCCCAGGCCGGCCTCGTAGGTGCGTACGCCGTTGCGCTCGTCCTGGGCGGTGCCGGTTATCAGCGGCAGGACGCGCACGTATTCGTCCATCGGGCCGGTCACGGTGGAGGTCGGGATGTCCAGGTCGAACTTGGTGGTGACCTGGGAAACCGCGGAATAGTTGCCGGCGTCGTCGGCCGAGCGGGCCTCGTAGCGGTAGTTGTGGTCGCTGACGAAGTTAAGGTCCTTG
>CAYSYJ010000005.1:0-31936 GCA_964435105.1 uncultured Elusimicrobiaceae bacterium | reverse complement strand
CCGCGCGAATCAAACTTCTCGATACGTTCATTAACCACATCCAAAACGTAAATATCCCCCATGCTGTTAACCGCCATACTGGATGGCAAATACATGCCGTCTTCCTCAAGATATTGCCCGAACTCCCCCGGGCCAGTCCCTATCCGCCCATCCAAGACAACTTTTGGGAGATATTCCTCCATAAAAGGCCCGGACGGCTCCTGCGCAAACAAGCAGGTAAAGCACGGGACAACCAGAACCCAAAATGCACAAATTATTCGCATAGTCACCCCCACAACAAATGTTACAGCAAACACAACAAGCATTTTATAGCAGACCGCTCAGCCCAGCGCAAGTAGAAACGATTAGAGAGGAAGTTCAGGCGCGCGCCGATAAAGCGCAATGCCGAACACAGGAACGGAGATTTATAACCAAAGCCACAGCGGCGCGACCTGAGAAAAGTGTACTGCGCACTATGGGCAAGAAAGACAATTTATTCGACGCAGGCGTAGGCACGAAGGCCCTCTTTTGCCTCGCCCGCTCGGGAGCGAGCCACAGCCACGCACGGCGTTTGGGCCGGATTATGATACGGAAATTATATAATTGGGGGGATGAAGAAGGCGCATGAAGGCTTGAAGGAGCGGCCGCACCGCCAGCGGGTGCTGTATTCCGGCACGGTGGATTTCCGCCGCGACACGGTGATCCTGCCCAACGGGAAAAAGGCCACCCGCGCCTTTATGGCGCATCCGGGCGCGGTGGCCGTGCTGCCGGTGCTCCCGGACGGCTCGATAATTTTCGTACGGCAGTACCGCTACCCCGTCGGCGAAGCCACGCTGGAGATCCCGGCGGGCAAGCTGCACTCGGCCAAGGACAGCCCGCTGGCCCGCGTGAAAGCGGAACTGAAAGAGGAGACCGGCTACACGGCCCGGGTAATAAAGCCCCTCGCCGATTTCTGGCCCACCACCGCCTTCTCCAACGAGGTGCTGCACATCTACACCGCCTCGGGTCTCAAGCCCGGCCCCTCCTCGCCCGACGACGACGAGTTCGTGCGCACCGAGATACTCGGCTTCGATAAGGCCTGGCGCCTCCTGAAGGCCGGCGCCATCATGGACGCCAAGACCATCATAGCTTTGCAGGCTTGGAAAATAAAACTACTGGAGCGAAAATGAAATTCGATAAGACCGACAACCTTTGCGTGAACGCCATCCGCGCCCTGTCCATCGACATGGTGGGCAAGGCCGACAGCGGCCACCCCGGACTCCCCCTCGGCGCGGCGCCGCTCGCCTACGCGTTGTGGGCCGGCTCGCTCAAGTTCTCGGCCTCCGACCCGGAATGGTTCGACCGGGACCGTTTCGTGCTGAGCGCCGGGCACGGCTCCTCCATGCTCTACTCCCTGCTCCACCTCTACGGCTTCGGCCTCAAGATGGAGGACCTGCAGAAGTTCCGCCAGCTCGACAGCCTCACCCCCGGCCACCCCGAGCACGGCCACACCAAAGGCGTGGAGATGACCACCGGCCCGCTGGGCCAGGGCTTCGCCACCGCCGTCGGCATGGCGCTGGCGGAGAAGCTGATGGCGGAGAAGCTCAACACCCCCGACTTCCCCCTCGTGGACCACTGCACCTACGTGCTCTGCGGCGACGGCGACCTGATGGAAGGTGTCTCCTACGAGGCGGCCTCCCTCGCCGGGACCATGAAGCTCGGCAAACTGATCTGCATTTACGATTCCAACGGCATCACCATAGAAGGCCCCACCTCGCTGGCCTTCACCGAGGACGTGAAGCGGCGCTTCCAGGCGCAGGACTGGCAGGTCATAGAGGTGGAGGACGGCAACGACCTGGAGGCGGTGGATTCCGCCATCCGCAAGGCCAGGCGCGAGACGGAGAAGCCCTCCATCATCATCGCCCGCACGCATATCGGCTACGGCAGCCCCAAGCAGGGAAAGAGCTCCGTGCACGGCGAGCCGCTGAAGCCCGAGGAGATCGAGGCCACCAAAAAGACGCTGGGCTGCCCGCCCGGAGAGCATTTCTGCGTGACCGACGAGGCCCGGGCCCGCTTCGCCGAGCAGGCGGAGGCCGGCGAGCGCGACCGCAAGCGCTGGCTAAAGCTCTGGAAGAAATATTCCGAGGCCAACCCGGAGAAGGCCGAGCTCGCCAAGGCGATGCTGGGCCGCGAGATCCCGGAGGGCCTCTTCGACCGGGACGCCGCCTTCTTCGACAAGCCGCTGGCCACCCGCGAGGCGGGCGGCAAGGTGATCAACCTGATGGCGGAGAAGCTGCCCGGCCTCACCGGCGGCTCCGCCGACCTGGGCCCGTCCACCAAGACCGACTTCGTCAAGGAGCCGGGGCGGACGCTGCATTTCGGCATCCGCGAGCACGCCATGGGGGCCATCCTCAACGGCCTGGCCCTGCACGGCGGGCTGATACCCTTCGGGGCGACCTTCCTGGTCTTCTCGGACTATATGCGCCCGGCCATCCGCCTGGCCGCGCTGATGCAATGCCCGTCCATCTTCGTCTTCACGCACGACAGCATAGGCGTGGGCGAGGACGGCCCCACCCACCAGCCGGTGGAGCATTTGATGAGCCTGCGGCTCATCCCCGGCCTGCTGGTGCTGCGCCCGGCCGACGCCTGGGAAACCCTCTACGCCTGGGAAGCCGCGGTGCGCGGCAAGCGCCCGGCGTGCCTCGCCCTCTCGCGCCAGAAGCTGCCCCTGATGACGCAGTATAAGGAGAAGATAGCGGCCGGCGTGAAGCGCGGCGCCTACCTGCTGCGCGGCCCGTCCACGGTGCCGTCCATCGAGCTCATCGCCACCGGCTCCGAAGTGGCGCTGCTCTTCGAGGCGGCCGCCCTGCTGGAGAAGGACGGCATCGCCGCCCGCATAGTTTCCGTGCCGTCCTTCGAGCTGTTCCGCGAGCAGGACCTGGCCTACAAGGACACCGTGTTCCTCCCGAACCTGCCCAAGCTGGCCGTGGAGGCCGGGCGCGGCACCGGTTGGACGGAACTGGTAGGCACCGAAGTCGAGGTGCTCGGCGTGGAAACCTTCGGCAAGTCTGCGCCCGCCGCCCAGGCCTACGCCGCGCTGGGCCTCACCGCGGAGAAGATCGCCGCGGCCGCCAGGAAGCTGGTGAAGTAAGGTGAGCCGGGCCTTCGTAAAGAACGACGGGGAGACCCCGGAGGAACCCGTCAAGCGCCAGCCTAGCGGCAGGACGAACTACGTCACGCCGCGCGGCCTGGCGCAGCTTAAGGCCCGCGCGGCCGAGCTCGAGACCCTCAGGGCCGGGCTCGCGGCCGCCAAAAAACCGGGCGAGCCTGCCTCCCTCCCGCTGCGGCAGGCGGAACTGGACCTGCTCTATTACGAGAACCAGATAAAGAAGGCCGTGCTGGTGGACAACGGCGGCCTCGCCGACGGAGAAGTGCGCTTCGGCGCGGCCGTGCGGGTGCGGGAACCGGGCGGCGCGGAAAAAGAATACAGGATAGTCGGCGAGGACGAGGCCGACCCCGCCGCGGGGCTGCTCAACTGGGCGTCTCCGCTGGCGGCGGCCCTGCTGGGCGCCAGGCCCGGCTCGTCGGTGGAATTTTCCAGGAAGAACGAAACGGCGCGGCTGGAAGTGCTGGCCGTGACCTACCCTAAATAGCGCGGGCCCTGCGCAGGCCCCACAGCGAGGACGCGGCGAACAACAGCGCCGGCGCCAGCCCCGCCGCGGCCGGGTGCAGCAGCTCGGCGTTGCCGGCCTCCTGCGCCATGATGATGACGGCCCAGAAGAAGAAGCCGAAGCCCAGCGCGAGGCCGAAGCTGAAGAACTTGTTGGTGCGGCGCGCCAGCAGCACCATCGCGGCGCCGATCAGCGCCATGGCCGGGCTCGCCAGCGGGGCGGAAAGCTTGACCCAGAGCAGCGTGCGCTCCGCCGTAGCGGGCGCCCCCACGGCGCGCAGGCGGCGCAGGCGCTTGAGCAGGCCCAGCGTGGAGATGCCCTCGGGCACCAGCTTTTCCAGCACCAGGTTCTCGGGCGGCACGCTGATGCCGGACTGGTAATCCGTGAACCGGCGCATGGAGGGCTTGCCGCCCTCCCCGTACTTTATCGTCACCCCGTCGTGGAAGGACCAGCGGCGGCCGGCCTGCTGCCAGGCGGCCTTGGCGGCGTTGAGCTCCAGGAAAAGTTCCCCGTCCTTGTAGATATTGACTATGACCCGGTCCATGGTCTTGCGCCGCCCGTCGAAAACGTGGGCGGTCACCAGCACGTCCGCCCCCGCGGAGAAAGACACGTCCTTCTTGACCACGCGCTGCCAGTCCTCGCGGCCGCGCAGCTTCTCCTCGAACAGGTACTCCGAGCGCAGGTAGAAGCCCGGGGCCACCGCCTCCTGCAGCAGGAACTGGCCGGCCCCGGCCAGCGCCGCGCAGGCCAGCAGCGGCTTGATCATGTCGAAAGGCTTCCAGCCGCCGGCGAGCCCGGCCTTCCACTCCCCGCTGGCGAGCATCCCCCCCATGGAGAAGAGCACGGCCAGCAGGACGGCGATGGGCGTCATCTTGACCATGAAATAGGGCGTCTGGTAGAAGACGTAGCGCAGGAACACGCCCACGCCCGCCCCGCTCTTCATGAAGAAGTTAAGGTTGTCGAACAGGCTGCCGAACAGCAGCAGCAGGCAGAACACCCCCAGGCCGAAGCCGAAGGGCGCCCAGAAGGAGCGCGCTATGTAGCGGTAGAAGATACGGTCCCTCATTTGGCGTGCAGGCGGCGGCGCCACAGCCAGGCCCCTGCCAGGCCGGTGAGCGCCGCGGGAACGAAGATGGCCCAGGGGAACAGGGCGTCGTATTTGCGGGCCAGCACCATGCCGGTGATGGTCAGGCCGTAATAGAAGAAGATGATGAGCAGCGTCAGGCCGAAGCCCGCCGAGCGGCCGCGCTTGTCCAGCGCCACGCCGAGAGGCGCCCCCACCAGGAAGAAGACCAGCGGGGCCAGCGCCAGCGCGAAGCGGGACGCCGCCTCGATGCGGTACTTGGCCGCGATCTGGGCGTCGGGGATGCCCTCCTTCAGCCGGGCCAGCAGGGCGGGCGTGGAAAGTTCGCGCTGGTTGAGCTTGCGGCCCGGCCCCTTGTCGGAGAAGAAGGGCAGCAGCGTGCGGTAGGAGGCGAACTTGCCGTAAAGCAGTTTCTCGTCGTCGGCGCAGTCGGTCTGGCTGAACTGTCCGCTGGCCAGCTCTATCTCCAGCCCCTTCTCGCGCACCACGCGGTAGCGGCCGTCGGCGGCGTTGACCTTGGTGACGAAGGCCGGCTCGGACCCGCGGCTGATGCGGCGCACCAGGCGCACGCCGCGCATGTCGCCGCTGATGGCGTCCACCTCCCCGGCGTAGAGCACCCAGTCGGAGATCTTCTGGAAGGTGCGGGGCTTGAGCTCTATCTTGGTGACGCGGTTGAGCATGGACACGGTGTAATCGGTGGAGCGCCTGAGCGCCACCGGGCCCAGCCAGTTGTTGACGACGAGCAGGAACAGCGAGGCCGCCAGGGAGGCCCAGAACACGCAGGACAGGATCTCGCTGAAGGAGAAGCCCCCGGCGCGCAGGGCGATGATCTCCCCGTCCTGGGACATCTGCCCGAGCGAGAGCAGCATGGCCAGCAGGAAGGCCAGCGGCAGGGAGGTGGCCACGATATTGGGCAGCAGGTAGAGGATGCTCTTGGCGAGGAAATAGAAAGAGAAGCCGGCCAGGACGCCCTGGTTGACGATCTGCACGAAGTTCAGCATCACCAGCAGCGATACGAACACGAACAGCGCCAGCCCGAGGAACCTCGCGAAGACCTTCAGCAGGTAAAGCCTGGCTATAGGCACGGCCATTTATTTATTCTATTATATATCGACGGCGCCGGGGAACAGCCCCGGCGGCCGTGTTGGCGCTTGTCCGGAGCAAAGGACAGGCGGATCGGTTTTTGATTTTACTCATAAAGTGAAAGCGAAGGCGAAATTATTGTTGCTTGCTGCGGCCCTCGGCTGCGCCCAGGGCGCCGCGGCCGCTGATTTCGCCGTTCCCTCCGCGGCGGGCGGGCGCTTCCTGCTGCTGGACCGCCCGGATTCCGGGCGCGTGCTGGCGGAGCAGGAAACCTCCACCGCGGCCGATACGCCCGGCCTGGAGGACATTTCCGGCGGCCTGCCCTTCTCCTACAGCGAGGACTCCTGGAACTCCGTGCGCGAGGCCGTCGAGACGGGCCGTTTCCGCGCCGAGGAGCTGGCCCCCCTGCCGGCCATCGAGATCTCCACCGACATAGCGCCGACGCTGGAACCGCAGGTGGAGTTCAAGGAATCGGGCACCACCCTCTCCGTGACCGGCCGCAAGGTCATCGCGCTCAACTACAGCGGCCGCAAGTACCTCTACGAGCAGACCGCCAACACCCGCGCCCGCAGCCTGAGCCTCTTCGAAATCACCCAGCAGATGCAGGTCCGCATGCAGGGCAAGGTGGGCCAGAAGATCACGGTCAACGTGGACTACGACGACACCAAGCAGGACAAGCAGGACATCTCGGTGGTCTACACCGGCGACCCCAACGAGGTGGTGCAGAACGTCTCCTTCGGCGACATAGACCTGTCGCTGCCGGCCACGGAGTTCGTGTCCTACAACAAGCAGCTGTTCGGCATCAGGGCCGACCTGAAGACCAACCGCCTCAAGTTCACCTTCGTCGGCTCGCGCACCAAGGGCCAGACCAAGACCAAGCAGTTCACCGGCAACACCCAGTTCCAGGGCGCGGACGTCCTGGACGTCAGCTACCTGCGGCGCAAGTATTACGACGTCACCTTCGGCTGCGACACCACGGCCTGCAACCGCCTGCCTATCCGGTCCGGCACCGAGCGCATCTACATAGACCAGCAGACCCTGGCGCAGGTGGACAATGTCACCGTTTTCCAGATGACCGGCAAGGACATGGCGGTGCAGACCTCCTCCTATACCGGCCGCTTCCAGCTGATGAGCCCCGGCATCGACTACGTGATGGACTACGTGAAGGGCATCGTGACCTTCAGCCGCACGCTTAACCCGCAGGACGTGGTGATCATCGACTTCCAGAACGCCGACGGCACCCGCCTGGCGCAGAACAGCTCCACCAGCACGCTGAACACGACCTCGGCCTTCCCGGACCAGCCGGCCATCATCAAGACGCCCAGCGACATAGCGCTCTCCTCCTACACCGCGCTTTCCGACCTGCAGGTCGCGCACCGCCGCGAGCTCAAGACCTATTACTCCATAGGCCAGACCAATATCGTGCGCGACAACGGCACGGGCAACTTCACCCTGAAGGTGCAGGACCTCAACCGCAACAGCGTGGGTTCCTCGCTCAGCCCGCGGCAGGTCTACCCCGACGACATCGAGGTGGACTTCGAGCAGGGCATCTTCAACCTGAAGGAGCCCTTCGGCGAGGAGGGCGCCCCGGGCACGCCCGACAGGCAGGTCTACTCGGCCGCGCCGGTCTCCAAGCGCATTTTCCGCGTGGAGTACTCCTACCGCTTCAAGACCTTCATGCTGGAGCCGAATATCGTGCTGCAGTCGGAAGTGGTGCGGGTGGACGGCAGGAAACTCGGGCGCAACGAGGAATACTTCATCGACTACGACTCCGGCTTCATCACCTTCTACTACCCGGAAAGGGTGGGCCAGGATTCCAAGATCGACATCTCCTACGAGGTCTCCCCCTTCGGCGGGGTGGGCAACCAGTCCATGGTCGGCGGGCGCATCTCCTACGATTTCGGCAACCACTTCTCGGTGGGTTCCACGCTGCTCTACCAGGGCGGCATCAAGGCCAATACCGTGCCCAATGTCACGGACCTGACCAACAGCATGCTGGTCTACGAGGGCGACGCCCAGCTGAAGGGCCTGAACCTGCTGGGCCTGCGCACCTCGCTGGGCGCCGAGGCCGCGCAGAGCAGGCTGAACCCCAACCTGAACGATTTCGCGCTGGTGGACAACATGGAGGGCGCCAAGCAGGAGGATACGCCCTCGATGGACAAGAACTACTGGTTCATCGCGGCCAACCCCACCCTCTCGCCCGCGGACCCGACGGCGATCGAGTGGAACACCGAGAACGTGAAGTCGCGCGACATCAACCCGGCCTCCAATTCCGACGCGAGCCAGCAGGTGCTGAGCGTCAACTACGACTTCAACGTCTCGTCCGAAGTCTCCATAGTCTACCCGCTCTCGACCACCGGGCTCGACTTCTCGCAGAAGAACGTGCTGGAACTGGTGGTCTACGGCCAGAACGGCACCGGGGTCGGCACGGAGGGGCCGCAGATAAACATACACCTGGGGCAGGTCAACGAGGACGCCGACGGCCGCGGCGGCCAGAACTTCACCTGCGCCTCGGGGCTGGCGCTCTTCAACTCGCCCAAGAGCGAGGACCTCAACTGCGACGAGCAGGTGGCCAGCGGCGAGGACATAGGCTGGCTCTACGCCCCCGCCAACGCGGTGAATACCCGCCGCTACGGCGCGGCCAACGGCCGCCTGGACACCCAGGACCTCAACCGCAACGGCCGCCTGGACGCGCAGGACTTCACCGGCGGCAGTTTCGGCTACGTCAACGGCTCGCAGTTCTCGGACAACAACGACTCCGGCGACGACAAGAACTTCGTCGACTTCACCGGCTGGCATACCCTCATGGTCCCCATGGCCATCGCCTCCACCGACACCTACAAGTGGAACGCGGTAAAGCAGGTGCGCATCTCGCTCAAGCAGAAGCCGGGCGGCGCCACCAGCGGCGTGATCAAGTTCGCCCGCATCTCCGCCGTGGGCAATACCTGGTCCGTGAACGCCGGCACGGCCACGGAGGCCGGCACCCTGCAGGCCACGGCGGTCAACAACGTCGACAACCCCGGCTACACGCCCATCTACGAAGCCGGCGGCGAAGCGACCATCGTCTACAACGACCTCTACGGTTCGGTCTCGAAACAGAAAGAGAAGAGCAACAGCAAGACCGTGACCGAGCAGACCCTGGCCATCACCTACGACAATATCTGCTCCACCGCCACGGCCTATGTCTACCGCAAGTTCGCGCGGGCCATAGACCTCTCCCAGCACGGGCAGCTGCGCTTCCTGCTCAAGAGCGAGAGCGGGCTGGTCTCGGGGGCCAGCTTCTACCTGCAGGCCGGCGACGGCGGCAACTATTTCAGGGCCGAAGTACCGCTCGACTTCACGGGCTGGCGCCTGGTCACCATCGACCAGGTGGACCTTACCGGGGACAGCATCCCCGACGTCTGGAGCTCCGGCTCCTCCTTCGTCACCATCGCCTCCACCGGCCTGCCCAGCCTGCAGCAGGTGCCGCAGTTCATAGCGGGCGTGGCGGCCATGGACGGCCAGTGCCACAGCGGCACCGTCTACTTCAACGAGCTGCACGTGGCCGAGCCGCTGACCCGCGTCGGCAACGCGCGCAAGGTGGAGGGCTCCTTCGAGGTGCCGGGCTGGTTCAGCTTCGGCGGCAAGCACCGTTTCGTGGACCGCAACTTCCAGACCCCGGTCACCGCCATCTCCAACCAGGACAACGAGTCCCAGAGCGGCTACCTCAACATCACCCGGCTGAGGTTCTTCCCGGTGAACGTCACGGCGGCCCGGCAGATCACGGTGACGCCCAACGCCCTGGCCACCGGCGGCAACAACCTGGTCAATTCGCTGCAGCAGGGCCGGGTCAAGAAGTTCGACGGCACGGCCGCCGGCACGCTCAGCCTCGGCCCCCTCCCCAAGCTGGGGCTCAACTACACCAAGGGCATCACGGACTACAACCTGCTGAGCCGCAAGGACGACAAGGACCTTTACGCGGCCAACCTCTCCTACTCGCCGCCCGGCGCCGTGCCGGTGCTGCCGCGCTCGCTGAACCTGAACTACTCGCTGGGCCTCAACCGGGTCAAGTACGACTCCAGCCGCCTGGTCAACCTCGCCGGGCTCTACGAGACCACCGAGCGCACGGACATCTACGGCGCCAAGCTGACCTTCGTGCCCTGGAACGGCTCCTCGTTCAACCCCGGCTACTCCCTGCAGACCGCGAGGGAGGAGCGCGCGCCGCTGGACTCCCCGCAGTCCCTGGAGCGCTATCCCAAGTCCACGCAGCAGACCGTGGACTTCAATTCCAATTTCCTGCTGGCCCGCTGGCTCAACCCGTCGGTGAACTACTCGGTGACCACGATGGAGAGCCATAACCTCAACACCACCACCGTCACGGTGGCCCGCAGCTCCCAGGTCTATACGGCCGGCCAGATCAAGAACGTCAACCGCACGGCCCAGGGCGGCGTCAGCCTGACGCTGGCCATGAACGACCTGATGCCCAAGAACCGGCTGCTCCGCTCCCTGGTGCTCTCCTCCAACTACCAGATCCAGGACGGCGACATCTGGCAGAACGTCGAGAAGGGCTACAACACCCGCAACAAGCTCTGGATCAGGGACTCGCTGGCGCCGTCCAACAGCCTGGCCCAGCGCAATTCGCTGACCATGCGCGACACCGTCAGCTCCACCCAGCGCTGGCAGCCTTTCGAAGGCTACGGCCTGCTGGGCCGCGCGGCCCCGCTCAAGACCCTCTCGGTCACCAACAACTTCACCAACTCGGTGCAGCGCTCCGAGGTGACGGGGACCATTTCCAGGAGCGTCAACCGCACCTTCCCGGACATGATCCTGTCGCTCTCGCAGCTGGAGGTCCTGACCGGCACGCGCCGCTGGGCGCAGGGCGCGACCGTGAACCTGAAGTATTCGCGCAATTCCAACGAGAACAAAAAGATCTCCCTGGACGAGTCCGACACCTACGGCATGGACCTGCGCTTCAAGCTGCTGAACTGGATGGACACCGCCACCAGCTACAACCTGCGCCTGACCGACAAGCGCGACCTCCGGGTCGACCAGCGCACCGGCTGGACCCGGCACGACGACGCCACGCTGCAGGGCACCTTCGACAAGGGCAAGTTCCGCTTTACGCCCAAGGTCGACTATGTTTCCGACAAGGCCAAGGGGACGCTGGGCGTGATCACCCAGCAGACCCGCACCATCACGCCCAGCCTGCTCATAAAGACGGACTTCCAGCTGCCCAAGGGGCTCAAGCTGCCCTTCATGAAGCAGACCATCGTCTTCACGAACCGCATAGTCTGGACGACGACGCTGAGCTACGCCATCAAGTCGTCGCCCATCACGATCGCGGAGAACAACAAGCTGTTCTCGCTGAATTCCAGCGCGGACTACGAGGCCGCCAAGAACCTGCGCCTCACTTTCAACGCCGGCCTGCAGCGCCTGTGGCACAAGTACCTCAAGCAGGAGGAGTACCTCTCCTACCAGGCGGGCAGCACGCTCACTTTCCAGTTCTAGTTCGGGGGTTCAGGGGGTTCCTATGAAGCCGGGCTTTCTCAAGGCCGGAAAATGGCTGCTCAACGCGGTGCTGCCGCGCGCCTGCCCGCATTGCGGGCTGGATCTGCATTACCTGGAGGCTGGGCCGCTCTGCCCGGCCTGTGCCGGCGCCCTGGAAAGGCCGGCCGGGCCCTGCTGCGGGCGCTGCGGGCTGCCGCTGGAAGGCGGCGGGGCCTCGTGCCCGGACTGCCGCGGGGCCGGGCGGCGGGCGCTGGAGCTGGCGCGGGCGGCTTATGTTTTCAACCCGCAGCTGCGGTCGCTGGTGCACGCCTGCAAGTACCGCGGCCGCGACGACCTGGCGCTCTGGCTGGGCGGCGAGATGGCGGCGGCGCTGAAGGGGCTGCCCGAGCTGGCGCCCTACGCCTTCTGCCTGGCGGTGCCGCTGCACCCGGCGCGGCTGCGCGAGCGGGGCTTCAACCAGGCCGAGCTGCTGGCCCGGCGGCTGGCGCCGGCGGCGGGACTTTTCTTCCTCGACGGGGCGCTGCGGCGCCGCCGCGACACCCCGAGCCAGACTTCGCTGGGCCGGGACGCGCGGCGGGCCAACGTGGAGGGCGCTTTCGAGGCGGCGCGGCCGGAGCTGCTGCGCGACCGCCGCGTGCTGCTGGTGGACGACGTGGCCACTACGCTGGCCACGCTGGAGGCCGCCGCGGCGGCGGCGCTCGCCGCCGGCGCCCGCTCCGTGGCCGCCTTCACCCTCGCCCGCGAACCCTAGGGGGGCGACTATGTGCCTTCCTCGGGCACACGGTCGGCAACACCGTTGCCGCCGTTTTTCCCTCGCCCCGCGCGCTTACGCAAGCGCGGGGCTCCGGGACATCCCTCAGAAGGCACATAGTCACCCCCCCTCGAAGTCTGCCATCCGATGAAGGGCGTGCAAAAGACTCCGGAGGCCGAGGCTTGCGTAAGCGCCGAGGCCGAGGTAGTCAGGCGCGCGCACGGTGTGCGCGACGCCGGTTTTGCAGCCCTTTATCGGATGGCAGACAGAAAAAGGGCCGGCGGGAAGCCGGCCCTTTTGCGCGCTGATGCGGCGAGTTAGAACTGGACGTCGAAGATGTAGGCGGAGTAGGGCGGCATCTGCTGCAGGCGCAGCCCGCCGGCCAGGTCCTCGGCGCGGAAGGAGAAGAAGCGGTCCGAGAGCTCCTCGAATATCGCCGTGGTCTCCCCCTCGCTCTTGATGGAAACGTTCACCACGCCGCAGGAGGCCTCGCCCGAGTAGTTAACCACCACCACCTTCAGCGTGCGCCGCTGCGCCCAGCTCCAGGCCAGGATATTCGCGTTGCTGCGGTTCTCCTTGTCGCACTGCCGCACGTCCAGCAGCGCCCACTCCCCGCCGTGGAAGGCCGGGTGGTCGGTGATCTTCAGGAGCTTCGCGTAAAATTTCTTGACCTCCAGGTCGGACGCGCGCTCGTAGAGCTCGTTGAGCTGCAGCGGCACGCGGGTCTTGACCCCGTCGATCTGGTTGTCGTTGTAGAACCGCAGTCCCTTGATGGTGGACACCACCACGCCCGCGGCCAGCGCTTTCTGCTTCCCGAAAGCCGTCAGCGAGGGCTGCTCGTCGTGGTTGTCGATGAAGCGCGCGGAGCGCTTCTGGTAAAGCTTCTCGGCGCGCAGGTGGCCGCGCACCTCCTGCGGCCCCTGGAAGCGCAGGCGGTCGTAGGTGCCCTTGTCGTAGGTGTAGTCGAAACCGATCTGCTGTACGCGCCACTCCAGGCCCCAGTAGACCTCGGCGAGGAAAATGAACTCGGGGTGCTTCTCGCGCACGGCGCGGATGGCGCCCTCCCAGAACTCGGCCTCGGGCCGCTTGTAGCCGTTGCGGCCCAGCAGCCAGCCCCAGGTGCCCTCGTGGATCTCGTTGAGGGTCAGCATCACCATGTCGCAGCGCACGCCGTCGGCCATGTCCGCGATGCGCATCAGCACGTTCAGCATGCGCTCGCGCGTGGCCGGGTTGAAATAGTTGAGCTGCGCGCTGTCCGTCCAGGCCGGGAAGTTCGGGTCCCTGCCGTAGGCTATATAGCGCTTCTTCTCCCCGTCCTGCAGCTCGAAGAACCAGTCGGGATGGGCCCTGAAATCCTCTTCGTTGCCGTTCACGAAGCAGTCCGGGCATTCCTTGATATAGGGGTTGTCCTTGGCGGTATGGTTGGAGACCAGGTCCACCATCAGCTTCATGCCCATGGAATTGAGCTTTTCCTTGAGGGCCTTCAGCTCCCACTCGAAGCCGAGCGCCGCGTTCAGGCGGTACCAGTGCACGGAATAAGGCGAGGGACCGACGGCCTCGGGCCCGAAGCCGGGCGGCAGGGCCTTCAGTTCCTCCAGGAGCACGCGGTCCTGGCGGGCTATGCGCTCGGACTCGGGGCTGGGCTCCCACACGCCCAGCAGCCAGACTATGTCGAAACCCAGGTGCCTGAGCTCCAGCCATTCCTCGTCCGGCACGGAGGAAAGGGTCATTTCGGGCAGGGAATACTTCACCCGCAGCTGTTTCAGCCACAGCCTGGTATTGATTTCTATCAAATGCGGGTTAGAACGAAGCACGGCCCCTCTCTGGAAAGTCGCGTTTTAAAGATTTTTACGAATTTTACGGCTACTACCCCGTCCTTATTATAGCAAATCGGCCCGGCGCAGGTCTAAAAGGCGGTATTCGCCGGGCTGCAGCGTGCCGGAAAAGCCCGCCGCCGGCAGTTCGGCCCGGGTGGAGTTCCAGGTCACATTGCCGATAACGGCCTTGACCAGCCCGGGCCTGCTCTTGGACCTGAGCAGGTAGCCGGTCCAGTTCTGGCCGCCGGCCGCCCAGAGCGGCTCGATATCGTAATCGCCCAGTTCGGCCCGCACGCGCGCGGCCAGGGCGAAGATCTCCTCGTAGGTGCGCCGCACCTGCGGGTCGCCGCCCTTCCAGTCTATCTCGCAGGGCGCGCTGAAAGGCAGGGGCTTATGTTCCGTAGGGACGGCCGCGTCGTAGCCGATCTCCGCGCCGGAATACACCATGACCGAGCCGGGGTAAAGCATCGTGAGAGCCAGGGCCGCCGGCAGGCGCCGCCCGTAAACCTTCTCGGGCGCGGGCTCGTCGTGATTGCCGGTGAACATCACAGAGCCGGCTCCGCCGGACTGCCAGGCCAGGAAGGCGTTGCGGTTGATGGAGCTCTGCATGGCCTGGGCATTGCCGGTCTCGGAGGCGTTGTACCAGCCGGTCTGGCCCTCGGGTCGGGCTTCCTCGTGCTTGCTGTAGATGGTGTCGAAGCCGCAGGCCGAGAGGTCCTCCTGGTAGGCGTAGGCCTCGGCCATGAAGGCCGCGGAGGGCTTGGCCTCCTTGACCGTCCAGATCAGCTGGCGGTAGAACTCCCCCTGCGGCATGCTCTTCTGCCAGGTGCGGGCGAAAACATTGTTGAGCGCCAGGTAGGCCATGTCCACGCGGAAACCGTCCACGTCGAACTTGGTCACCCAGCCCTTCACTATGGCGGTCATCCTGTCGCGCAGGCCGCGGTTGGAGTAATTGATCTGGGCGGTGTCTATCCAGCTCGACACCCCGCCGCCGTACTCGAAGCCGCCGTGGTGCACGCAGTATTTCTTCCCGTTCCAATACGAGTCGAAATAGTCCCGCGCGCAGGCGCCGTCGTAACGGTAACTGACGAAATAGTCGGGGTTCTCGGCCAGCAGCCGGGCGTCCATGGAGGTGTGGTTGACCACGAAATCGACTATGACCTTCAGGCCGGCCCCGTGCGCCAGCTTCACGAAATTCCTGAACTCCTCCTCGGTGCCGAGGTCCGGGTTCACCGTAGAGTGGTCGCTGATGGAATAGGGCGAGCCGCCCCCGGTGCCGGTCTGGCCGCGCACGCCTATCGGCAGGATGCCCATGGGCCAGACCGCGTCGAAGCCCATCTTTTTTATCCGGTCGAAGTCGGAGGCGCGAAAATCGCGGAAGAACCTGCCGCCGCGGCTGCCGGCCAGGTTATAGGCCCGCGGGAAAAGCTCGTAGATGCGGGCCCGCTTGGCCCAGGCGGCGTTATCGTAGCGCGCCATATTGGCCTGCAGGCCGGCCACGTAGTTCTCCAGTATGAGGTTGAGGCGCTCGTTCTTCTGCGCGTCGGTAAGCGGGGAGGCCTCGAGCTCGTCCAGGGATTTCCGCAGGTCGGAGGTCCAGGGCACGGGCCTGAGCAGGGCGTCCAGGTAGTTGAAATAGTCCGCGGTCTGGCCGGCGAAGGCCGCCGCGCCGTATTTCCCCTCCAGTTCCTTCTTGGTCCAGAGGAAACCTTCCAGGCCCACGCTCTGGGCCTGGGCGGTCCAGCCCTCCCCGGCGTTGCGGAACATGAAATGGCGCAGCTGGGGGGTGGCGCCGTCCCAGGCGCCGGAGGAAAGGACTTCCTTCATCTGCCGCAGGAACTCGGCCTCGGCGCCGGCTTTCGCCCCGGGGCCGGGCGGCAGCGGCGCCGCGGGCAGCGACCCGTCGAAAAGGGCGCCGGCGGCGGCCCTGTCGGCCTCCGGCGTGGCGCAGAGCGCGGCCGGCGGCGCCGCCAATAGCGGCGCCAGCAGCAGCGTCAGCAACAGTCGGGAGAACGCCATCATATCAGGTATACCAGCCGCGAAGCCGCCCCGCAAGTGAGAAAGGGCCCCCGGGTTTTTGCCCCAAAGGCCCAGGCCGGTTTATTCCTTCAGCAGCCTCTCGGCCAGCAGCAGGGAGACGGCGGCGAATATCAGTATGAGCAGGACGCCGGTGAACACCACGCGCAGGGCCCAGCCGGAGACCTTGCGGGCCGGCAGGTCGGCGGAATCCATGATCTCGTAGATCCACCACTTGGTGCCGCCCACGGCGGAGACGGAGGCCAGGTAGACCTTGCCCCGGAAATGCACCTCGTTGGCGAAATTGTCGGCCTCGCGCTCCTGCGCGACGGCCAGCATCTTTATCACTTCCGGCGGGGCCTTGAGGCCGGGCTTCACTATGGACATGCTCAGGGAATCGGCGATGATCTGGCCGCCGGCGTCCACCAGGCCCAGGTTGCCCTGGGAGTTGCGGCCCATGGTCCGCACCACCTCGCCCAGGTAGGCGAGGCTGAGCCGCCCGGCCAGGTAGTAATCGGGCTTGCCGCGGCCGGCCGGCTGGGGCTCGCAGATGAGCAGGGCCGGGGGCGTGTATTCCCCGAACTCCACCGCCCCGGCGGGGGCCTGGCTGGCCTTGGCCTCGGCGAAGACCTGCGTCCTGGCGTAGTCCAGCCGCGTCTTCACGCTTTTCTCCGCCGAGAACCGGGCCAGTTGCGAGCCGCCGGCGGAAAGCAGGGCTAATTCAGAATAGATGAAGGGGCTCTCCTTGACCCTTCGCTGCAGCTCCTCCCTGGCGCCGGACTGGCCGGGCCCGCCCGCGGAGGCCAGGCGGGAAAGGCTGTAGTTCATGTTCAGGACGTCGGAAACTATCCTGGAGCCCGTCAGGGTACGCAGTTCCAGGTAGCGCAGCATATCCTTGCGCTGCAGCTGGCCCTCGTTGTAGACGAAGTGCTTGCTCAGGATCAGGAACGGCACCAGGAACAGCCCCGCCACCGCCGCCACGAACTTGAGCTTGTTTTTAGAGTTCATTTCCTCTCCCCCGCTCCGTGTCTCGCCGCCTTGTCCTTGAGCGCCCGCTCCAGCCAGGCCAGCGTTTCCTGGAAGCCCAGCCCGCCGAGCGCGCACAGGGCCCACAGCGACCAGAGATAGTACTTCAGCTCGATCCCGCCGGTAGCCGGCACCTGGCGTACGGCCGCCAGGGGCAGCACCGGCAGCAGCGCCGCGGCCAGGAAGACCAGCGGGCCGGACCTTTTCAAAACGAAGGCGGCGTAAGCGCCGAGGAAGACGAAGACGAAGAGGAACCTGTAGTAGACGGCGCGCGGCAGTTCGTAGGCGGCGGCCCGGCCCAGGCCGCTGAAAGCCGACTGCAGAGCCCCGGCGGCGCCGTTGCGCAGCAGGAAGCCCGCCGGCGAGACCGGGGCGGCCTGGTAGGGCGCGCCTTTAGAATAGCCGTAGGCGTCGACGTTCGCCCAACGCCGCAAGGCGAGTTCCTGGGCGTAAAGGGCGTTGCCGTACTTTGCCTTCTGCCAGCCCAGGTAGGGCGCGGCCAGCAGCAGCGCCAGTCCCAGCGCCAGCCCCGCCCTTGCGAGCATGGCGCGGTCCCGCTTAAGGGCCAGGCTCAGGCCCGAGATAAGCAGCAGCGCCCAGGCCGCGTCCAGGCGGCTCAGCAAGGCCAGGCCGCCGGCCAGGCCGGCCAGCAGGGCGGGCCTGCGGCCGCCTTCCGGAACATCCAGCCAATACCAGAAGAGCGCCAGGAAGAGCAGGGCGTAGAGGTGGCTGCCGCCCTGCATGGCGTAGTAGCCGAAATAGGGATTGGCCGCGACGAACAGCGCTCCCATAGAGCCGGCGGTATCGCCGCAGCGGCGGCGCAGGCAGAAGAAGGTAACGGCGAAAAGCAGCGCGAAAACTGCCAGGCCCTGCGCGCGCAGGGCGGGTTCCGGGGGCGCTCCCAGCGCCATGGCGGCCTTCAGGGCGAAAACCGGCAGCGGCTCCGCCAGGCCCGAATCGTAGAACCAGCCGGAATTGGCGGCGAAAAGAGACCTGCTGGCGGCCTCGCGAAGCGGCTCCTGCCCGTACACCTTCCAGCTGGCGGCCAGGTTCAGCAAAAGCGCCGCGCAGGCCATGGCGTAGGCCGCCCACCTGGCGAAGTCCCGGCCGGCGAAAGGCGGACGAATTTGTTGCAGTTGCGCCATTCTAAATGTAGTATATAAAATGAACGGCGAGGGAGACATAGGATTTATGCGCGAAATAACACTGGAATTCAAGAAGATCGTGGGCGAGGGCAAGGCCCTGGGCCGCAGCGAAGGCAAGGTGGTCTTCTGCTACGGCGTACTCCCGGACGAGACGGCCCGCGTGCGCGTCACTTTCGAGAAGAAGAACTTCGCCGAGGCGGAGCTGCTGGAGATCGTTACCCCCTCTCCCAAGCGCGTGCCGGCGAAAGAGGACCACTACCTCAGCTGCTCGCCGTGGCAGGTCATGGAATACGGCTTCCAGTGCGAGACCAAGAAGGGGCTCATCGAGGACCTGCTCTACCAGACCACCAAGGAGACCATCCGCCTGGACAAGTTCTACGGGGCGCAGCGGACCTTCGGCTACCGCACCAAGATAGAGTACAGTTTCACCGGCGAGCCGGGGGCGCTCTCTTTCGCCTTCCACAAGCGCGGCAACTACCGCGAGAAGTACCTGCTGCCGCAGGGCTGCGCGCTGATCGGCCCGGAGGCCAACGCGGCCGCCGTGAAGGTGCTGGCGGTCATCAATTCGCTGAAACTGTCCACGGCCGACGTGAAGACCCTAATCGTGCGCGAGGCCAAGAACCCGGGCTCCCGCGTGGCGGCCCTCTTCCTCAAGCGCAAGGACATCGAACTGCCGGACATGAACATCGAGGGGCTCAACGGCTTCCTGGCCGTCTATTCCGACCCCGTGAGCTCCGTCAGCCAGGTGGACGAGATCCTGAAGACCTGGGGCGACGACGCCGTGACCGAGGAGATCCTGGGCGGCAGGTTCACCTACGGGTTCGACTGTTTCTTCCAGAACAACGTGGAGCTCTTCGCCGAGGCGCTCAAGGAAATGCGCGCGGCGGCCTTCAAGTGCGGCAAGCTGGTGGACCTCTACTCCGGCGTGGGCGTGATCGGGCTGACGCTGCGCGACCTGGCGGACAAGGTGGTGGCGGTGGAGTCCTCGGACAGTTCCGCCAAGTACGCGGCCATCAACGCGCTTCGCAACAAGGCGGATAATTTCGAGATGGTCTGCTCGCTGTCGGAGAAGGCCAAGGACGGCCTCTTCAACGGCACCGATATCCTGGTGGTGGACCCGCCGCGGGCCGGCCTGCACAACAAGGTGATCAAGCGCATCATGGAGATCCTGCCCAAGCGGATCATCTACCTGTCCTGCAATCCGATCACGCAGGGCCGCGACGCCGCGTTCTTCCTGGAGAAGTACAAGATCGTCCGGTCGGCCGGCTTCGACTTCTACCCCAACACCCCCCACGCCGAGACCCTGCTCGTCTTCGAGCGGGAATAGCCTGTCCGCCCCGAGGACAGGGGCGGAAAAAGTTTCCGGAGGCCGAGGCTTGCGTAAGCGCCGAGGCCGAGGTAAACAGGAGCGCGCACGGTGTGCGCGACTCCGGTTTTGGAGCCCCTGCCCTCGGGGCGGACAGTTTACTTCGCGAGGTTGGGGAGGTTGTCGGCGAGCTGGCGGGCGAAGAGGCCGCTCTCGTAGGCGAGCGGCGCGTTCTTGAGGCGCTCGGCCAGGCCCTTGGCGAGCTGGCTGAACATCCCGGCGGCGAAGCTCTTCGGCGTCTTCACCTTCACCACGCTCTCCTCGAAAACGGTTTCGGCGCCGGTGCCGGATTCCCAGACCCGGGCCGAGCCCTTCACCATGCGCCGGTTATAGACGCCCGCCATGACCTCGCCGAAATCGCTGATATCGCAGAAGATCAGCCGCTCCGCGCCCAGCCACTTGGCGATCTCCGCCGGCTTGGCCGCGCCGAGCTGGCCGCCCTCGGAGAACCCGCGCTGCCGCAGCACCTCGTCGGCGCGCTCCAGCGGCACCAGGTCGTAGCCGGCCGCCTTGAGCTGCTCGAACACCAGCTTGCGCACCAGCGGCGGGCCGTCCACGCTGGTGGTCTGGTCGCTGAAAGGCAGCAGCGCGGTGCGCCGGGCGAACCAGTCCCCGCCGCAGCGCCCGGCGGCCGGCGCGGAAGCGGAAGAGGAGAAGAGCTCCAGGTCGCGGAAGATCTCGCCCCAGGGCACCCGCTTGCCGTCCTTGTCGCCGGCGGCCGCGGCCTGCGCCTTGCGGTACAGGTCCCCCGCCAGCGCGAAATCCTTGCGCAGTTCGGCCGCCACGGCCAGGCCCAGCTGGTCGCGCCAGCCGCCGGCGGCGGCCCTGCGCTCCCAGATGGCGGAGGCGCGGTCCCACTTGCCGGAGCCGGCCAGCTTCAGGGCTTCTTCGGACTCCTTGTCCTTCTTGACGGCGAAGAGGGGCCTTACCCGCTCCACCGGCCGCCCGGAGTAACGGGCGGCGAGCCTGCCTGCCAGGGCGGCGTAAAGACGGCCCTCGTTCGCGGCGTACCACTCGCCCTGGTCCTTGCCGCCGTCCAGCCTGTCCTCGGCGTGGGTGAAGGTGTCGGCCCAGGAATCCAGTTCCTCCCGGCCCGGCCAGGAATAAAGTTTCACGCGGGCGGACAGGGAGGCGGAATAGGCCCAGACCTTGCTCTTCACCGTCTGGGACTTCTTCTTTTTGTCGTAGTATACCGAGGAGCGTTCCTCTTTCTTGACCGACATGGCGGGCTGGAAGGCTTCTATGGCCAGCAGGCCGGAAGGCGCCAGCGCGGCCGGGAAAGCGTCCTCGCCGCCGGCCTTGTGCACGCGCCACGCGCAAACCCTGGCCCCCGGTTTATTAAGGGCCCTGGCGGCGGCGCCGGCCAGCTCGGAAGGGCGCAGTTCGGGACCGGAGCCGGAGCCCAGCAGGTCGGACAGACCGCCCCCGCTCCCGCCGCCGGCTGTCTTCGGGACCTCGACCCTCAGGTATATGGAGGAAAGCGAGGCCTTGGCGGCGGCGGCCCCGGGCATGTCGGGCAGGTTATAAGGAACCCTTACGGCGTAGTAGCCGCCGCAGCCGGACAGCGCCGGCAGCAGCAGCAGCAGGAGTTTCCTCATCTCTCCAAGATGTCCACGCGGCGGCGGCCTTTGAACTTGCCGGCCCCGGTCAGCCCTTCCACGTGGGCGTTATAGCGGGTCTGCACGGGCTTGTTCTCGCCCAGGTTCGCCGGGGCGAGGGCGTTATCCACGAAGCCTTTGGCCACCGGGAAAGCCGTCACCAGGTAGGCGCGGCCGAGGGCGGAATCGTAAACGGAATAGACCAGCAGGTGGGTATTGCCGCCGGAGACGGCCCTGAAAGGGGCGAAGTCGGTGCGCAGCACGACCTTGCGCCCGCCGGGCAGGGAGACCTCCTCGGTCAGGCGGCCGCGGCGCAGCGGGCGCTGGGAGTAAGCCCTGACGGCGGCGCCGCAGGCGGGCAGCACCCGCTGCAGCTGCTGCCAGGCCGCGGGGTCGTCCTTGAGGGCTATGCCGCCGGCGAGGCAGGTGATATTGGCCAGCAGGGTGCCCTCGGCCGGCGAGGGCCCGGCGCTGCCGCGGGGCAGGCCCAGGCCTTCCTCGATGTCGGGGCGCACCCAGCGCGCGCGCTTGAAGCCGAACTTGGTGGGGAGCACGCTGAAAAGATAGCCGTAGGTATGTTCCACGCCGGCGTGGGCGAGCCGGCCCCTGGGCAGCTGCACGCCGGCCCTGGAGGAGATAAAGGCCAGCACCTTCTCGTCCACGATGACGCCGCGGGCCAGCTCGTCGAAATTGATGCTCTCGCCCCAGAGCTGCAGCGCCGGGGAACCGCGGTCCGCGTCCAGCTGGCGCAGTATGCCCGGCGCGGAGGCGGCCAGCACCGGCTCCAGCGGCCGGCCGGCGGCGGCGGCGGCGGAAAGTTCGCGGGCGGCGCCCGCCCAGGGGCAGTCCTCGGCCTGCTCCCGGCCCTCGGGGCAGGCGGCGTAGGCGGCGGCGGACAGCAGCAGCGGCAGCAGGGCCAGCTTAAAGACGCGGCTCATGCCAGCCTCCCGGCGTCCGAAACGCTGACGGTGTAATAGCGGGTTCCGCAGGGATAACCGGGATAGGGGCCGCAGTCGTCCTGGCCCTGGGGCGTTCCCGTGCTGCTGTTCTCCGAGTTAGCCAGGTCCCGCAGCGTCCCCGCGCCGGAAGACGGCTCCTGCGGCTGGGGTTTATGAGGCCGGAAACAGGCGGCGATAGAAGCCAGCGCCAGCGCCAGCACGCCCAGTACGCCGAGCTTGGTTATGCGGTTGACATCGGCCTTTTCCAGGCCGGCCAGTTCGCCTATCTCATAAAGTTTTTTCATATTCTCCCCTCGGGACCGCCCGGCAGCGGCCGGCGCCGGTCCTGGTTATAGTCTAAACAATTTTGCGAAAAAAAAAAAGCCGGCGCCGCGTTAAACGGCGCCGGCGTGAAGGCAGGGGGCCTTACTTGGTCTTCTGGGCGGGCGCGGCGGCCGGGGCGGCGGCGGGCGCGGCGGCGGGCGCGGCGGCGGGCGCGGCCTCGGTGGCGGTGCCGGCGATCTGCTCGGCGGCGGGCGTCTCCGGGGCGGCGGCTTCCTGCTTCTTGCAGGCGGCGGCGAACAGCAGCGCCACCAGGGGCAGGGCGAATATCACGGTCTTTTTCATTGTAGTTTCTCCTATGATGTCCCGCCGGCTTAGGCGCAGGCGGGTAAAGCTTAAAAAAAGAAGAGGCGGCCCTCGTCGGTCCGCCCCTAATCCCTGACTATCAGATTACAATATTCAGCCCCGGTCCCGCAAACCGGCGCAGGCCCGGTGCCTGAAAGCCCAGGACAGCAGCGCTCCGGGCGTATAAACGGAGGGCGCGCCGTCCGCGGGCGCCAGGCCCTCCGGCGCCCCGCCCGCCAGGGCCAGGCGCAGCAGGCCCCGCCCGCACTCGATCCCGGCGGCGAAAGCGGCCTCGTGCGCGGCGCCGGCGGACAAGGCCCGCAGGTAAGAGGCGGCCTGGCGGGCCTGCGGGAGCCACTGCGCCAGTTTCGCGCAGGCCGCGGCCTCGGCCGAAGGGTGACGCTCGTTCTCCTCCAGCACCGAGAAACAAGCCAGCGCCGCGGGGGCGCTCACCAGCGCCAGTTCCAGCCTTTCAGCCGGGCCGGAGGAGCGCAGCAGCCCCGTTATCGCGCTCTCCAGGCCGGCGCTCTCCTCCTCGTCCCTGAAAAGCGGCACGCCCTCGTCCAGCAGCCGCCGCCTCAGAGCGGCGTTCAGGGCGGGTCCCTCCCCCGCCAGCTTTTTCGCGGTAAGCCTCATGGCGGGGCGGTGCGGCTGGAACATGAATTCTTCCACTACGGGGCCGGAGAACCCGGCCCCGGCCAGGAGTTCTTCCAGCAGTTCCCGCGGGAAGCAGTAAAGATGGTTCATCCCCGGAGTTTCCGCGCCGAAGATCCAGCCCAGCGCCGCCTCGCGGGCCTGCCTGCCGCCCTCGAGGAAGGTCCTGAAGCTTTTCTCCACGTCGGGGGTTTCCAGCGTCAGCTCCGCGCCGGGCTCCAGCACCCGCCAGCATTCCGAAAGGAAGAACCGCGTCCGGAAAAACCCGAGGTGCTCTACCAGCTGCGCCGCGCGCGCCGCCGGGGCGCAGCGGTCCGGCAGGTCCAGGTCGTGGGCGGGCATCACCCTGTCGGCCGCCGACTCGGCGGAGACGTCCAGGTTCAGCCAGCCCTCCAGCCTGTTGTAGCCGCAGCCCAGGTTCAGCTTGAATTTATCGTCCACCGAACCTCCTCGCCAGCGCGGCCAGCGGGCCGCGCCCGGCCAGGCGGCGCAGCAGGCGGGCCGCCGGCCCCGGCAGTTCGCCGGGGAAAAGTTCTTTCTCTATACGGAAAAAGCAGTAAGGGTCGTTGTGCAGGCGCCCCGTCTTCATGAGCGACATCTCGCTGCAGCCGCCGCGGCAGGCGCGGCCATGCTCGCAGCCGGAGCAGCCCGGCCCGAGGTCCGCCGGCGAAAAGCCGCGGGTATACTTGAAAGCCCCGGGGCTGTTCCAGATCTCCGCGAAGGACCGCTCCCGCACATTGCCCTCGGCGTAGCGCCCGTCGTTGATGGCCAGGCAGCCCAGCACCGTGCCGTCGCTGCGCAGGCCGGCCACGGCGGTGCCGGCCTGGCAGCCCTCCCATTTATCGTAAAGCGAGACATTATGCAGCAGCAGGGAGTGATAGCCCAGGTCATGCGCCCCTATCACCGCCAGCTCTTCCGGCCGCAAGTCGCGGCGGCAGGCCTCCACGAACATCCCCACGGAGTAGAATTCCTCCGGCGAGAGCAGCAGTTCCCCGGCGAAGCGCCCGCCCTCGGCGCCGGCGGTCTGCACCTGCCAGGCGATGCCCCTGCCCCTGAGCAGCTCCCGCAGGGCGGGTAATTCCTTAAGGTTCAGCTTATGCACCGTTGTGATGACGCTCAGCGGCAGGCCCGCGGCCAGGCAGCGCTCCATGAAATCCCGGGTCTTGGCGAAAGCCCCCGCGGAGCCCCGTATGCGGTCGTGCAGTTCCGGCGAGGCCGCGTCCAGGCTGACGGCCACTGCCCGCGGCCGCAGCGCGGCCAGCTCGGCGAAGATCCCGGCCGGGACCACCGTGCCGTTGGTTATCACGGAAAGTTCCATCCCCAGTTCCCGCACCCGGCGGGCTATGGGCAGGAAGTCGGGGCGCAGCAGCGGCTCGCCGCCCATCAGGGCCACGCCGCGGGTACCGGCCGCGGCGAGGTCCACGCAGAGGCGCAGGGCCTCCTCCGGCCCCAGCTCGGCGGCGCGGCGGCCGCCGGCGGTGGAACCGCAGTGCAGGCATTTCAGGTTGCAGGCCAGGGTGAGTTCCCAGACCACGCAGGCCGGGCCCGGCCGCCCTTTCAGTTCTTTTTCAGATGCCACAGGAATTCCAGGTTGCCCTTGGCGCCCTTGATGGGCGAATCGGCAAGGCCCAGCTCCCGCGCGCCGGGCAGGGCCTCTTTAAGGAAGGCCCGCATCCCCTCCATGGCCTTCAGGCGGGTCTCCTCGTCCTTTACTATGCCGCGGCGCAGGTCGCCGGGCTGCAGTTCGAACTGGGGCTTCACCAGGGCCGCGATCTCGCCGCCGGGCGCCAGCGCGGCCAGCACCGGGCCGAGTATCAGCTTAAGGGAGATGAAAGAAACGTCTATGGCGCAGAGCCCCGGCGGCTCCTTGAACATCTCCGGTTTAAGGAAACGGGCGTTGGTCTGAGGCATGAAGACCACCCGGGGGTCGTTCTTTATGCGCTCATGGATCTGCCCCTCGCCGACGTCCACCGCGTAGACCTTCGCCGCGCCTTCCTGCAGGAAGCAGTCGGTGAAGCCGCCGGTGGCCACGCCCACGTCGAGGCAGATCCGGCCCCTGGCGCTGATGCCGAAGGCGTCCAGCGCGCCCTTGAGCTTGAGCCCGCCGCGCGATACGTAGGGGCAATCGCTTTTGGCCAGCCCTATCTCGTCTTCGGGCTTCACCTGCTGGCCGGCCTTGTCGGCGGGGCGGCCGTTGACCGTGACCAGCCCGGCCATGATGGCGCGCAGGGCCTTTTCGCGGCTTTCGAAAAGGCCCCGCTCAACGCAGGCCACGTCCAGGCGGGTCTTCACTTATTTTTCCCTGTCCTCGTCCTCGAACTCCTCGAGCTTGAGCTTGCCCTCGGCGTCCTTTTTGAGCACCTCGATCTTTCGCTTCACTTCCTCGAGCTTGACGGAAAGCTCCTTGGAGATGGCCACGCCTTCCTCGAAGAGGGCCAGGGACTCCTCTATCGGCGTGCCCTCGTCCTCGAGCTTGGCCACTATCTCCTCGAGCTTCGCCAGTTTTTCCTCGAAACCGCCGGTATTCTTCTTTACCATAAAGTCTCCTGTTCGGGGCCGCCGGCCCCGTCTTTTTTGCGGGCGCGCGGCTTATCGGCCGACGTCCCGCCTCCCCCCACCACCTCGGCCTCGGCCCTGCCCTCCGCGAACTGCAGGTTCAGCCTGTCGCCGGGCGAGAGCGCGGCCGACGTCTTAACCGCCAGCCCCTTGGCGTCCTTCACTATCGCGTAACCCTTCTTCAGCGGGAACAGCGGGCTCAGGGCGTTGAGCTTCGCCGCCTGCAGGTTGAGCCGTTCCCCGGCGCGCCGCGTCCGCTCCCCGGAAGCGGCGAAGAGGCCCTCCACCGCGTCGTCGAGGCGCCGCACCGGCCGCTCCAGCAGGGCCAGGGGGTTCGAGAGCATCCGGCTGGCGGCCAGCCGCCGGAACTTGCCGTAAAGGTTCTCGTAATATATCCGCAGGCCCTGCAGCAGGCGTTTCTCCAGGCCGGCTATCTGCGAGGCCAGCTCCACCTTGCTCTTGACCACCAGCTCCGCGGCGGCGCTCGGCGTGGCCGCCCGCAGGTCGGCCACGAAGTCGGCTATCGTGAAATCGGTCTCGTGCCCGACGCAGGAAATGACCGGGATCCCTGAATTCGCTATGGCCCGGGCCACTATCTCCTCGTTGAAGGACCACAGGTCCTCCATGGACCCGCCGCCGCGCCCCACCAGCAGCACGTCGATATCCGGGAAATTCTCGTTGAGGTCGATCACCGCGTTGGCTATCTCCTCGGCCGAGCCCGGGCCCTGCACCTTCACCGGCGCTATGATGATATGCATGTTGGCGTAGCGCCGCTTGAGGATGGAAAGGATGTCCCTTATCGCCGCGCCCGTCGGGGAAGTGACCACGCCTATCTTCTGCGGCAGCGCCGGTATGGGGCGCTTGCGCGAAGGGTCAAAGAGCCCCTCGGCGGCTAGCTTCTTCTTCAACTGCTCGAAAGCCAGCTGCAGCGGGCCGACCCCGGCCGGCTCTATGGCCTTGGCCAGCAGCTGGTACTTGCTCTGCTTGTCGTAGGTGGTGATATTGCCGCGCACCCGCACCAGCAGGCCGTTCTGCAGGTCGAACTTGAGGCCCTGCGCGAAGCCGCGGAACATCACGCCGGAAATATTGGAGGTCGCGTCCTTGAGGTCGAAATAGGTATGGCCCAGCGACGAGACCTTGAGGCCGGAGATCTCCCCCTCCACCCAAAGCTCCCGGAAAGAGGTCTCGAGCAGGTACTTGATGCCCTGGCTCAGCTCGCTGACGGTATAGACCTTCGGTTCCGTCATTTGCCCCCGCGCAGGCGCTTCAGGCGCTTGGCTATCTCCGCCTCGAAACCCTGGTCCGTCGGCTCGTAGAAGGTCCTGGGCTCCGGCATGTACTCCTGGCGCACATAATGCCCGTCGAAATCGTGAGGGTACTTATACCCCTTGCCGTGGCCCAGGGCCTCGCCGTCCTTGCTGCCGTCGCGCAGGTGCATGGGCACGGCGCGCTCGGGGCCGTTCAGCACTTCCTGCTGCGCGGCGTTCACGGCCATATAGGAGGCGTTGGACTTGGGCGAGCAGGCCACGTAGATGGCCGCCTGCGCCAGCACGATGCGCGCCTCCGGCATGCCCAGCACCTCGGCGGAATTGAAGGCGCTCTGCGCCATGACGAGCGCCATGGGGTTGGCGTTGCCCACGTCCTCGGAAGCGCAGATAAGGATGCGCCGCGCCACGAAGCGCGGGTCCTCCCCGGCCTCCAGCATCTTGGCGAGCCAGTACACGGCGGCGTCGGGATCCGAGCCGCGCATGGATTTTATGAAAGCGGAAATATGGTCGTAATGCTCGTCGGAGCTGCGGTCGTAGCGCAGGCTCCTGCGCTGTATGCTCTCGCGGGCCACGGCCTCGTCTATGCGGCGGGCGCCGTCGGGGCCCGGCTTGGTGGTCACGGCGGCGAGCTCCAGCGCGTTCAGCAGGCGCCGGGCGTCTCCGGAGCAGTTCTCCACCAGGTATTTCCTGGCGCCCGGGGTGACCTCGGGCCTGAGGTTCAGCAGGCCGTCGGGATGCGTCAGCGCCCGGTCGAAGATGCCGGAAAGCTGCGCGGGGCCCAGCGGCTTGAACTCCACCACGATAAAGCGGCTGAGCAGAGCCTGGTTGATGTAGAAAAACGGGTTTTCCGTGGTCATCCCGATGAGGATGATGTCCCCGCGCTCCACGCTGGGCAGCAGCACGTCCTGCTGGGTGCGGTTGAAATGGTGTATCTCGTCGAGCACCAGCAGCACGCGCTGGCGGGCGGCCAGGCCGCCGCCCAAGCCGCGGGAATATTCTATGATCTTGCGCAGGTCCGGCACGCCGGCCATGACGGCGTTCAGTTCGAAGGTCTTGGCGTTGGCGCGGCCGGCGATATAGCGCGCGAGGGCCGTCTTGCCGCAGCCGGGCGGGCCGAAGAAGACCGCCGACTGCAGAGTGCCGGCCTCTATGGCGCGGCGCAGCAGCTTGCCCTCGCCCAGCACGTCCTCCTGTCCCGCGAACTCCCCGAGCTCCTTCGGGGCCAGGCGGGCGGCCAGCGGCTGGAAGGCGGCCCCCCCCTCTGGTTCGGCGGCCTCCCGCTTTTCCTCGAACAGCGAATCGGACATTATTTGCCCTCTTCCACGGCTTTTTCCAGCCTGGCCACCATTTCATCTATCTTGCGCGAATCGGCCTCGCGGTTGGTCTCGGCGCGCTGCCTGAGGTTGTGCAGTTCCACGGCGAAATCGTAGGCGGCGAGGATGGCGAGCTTGGAGGTGTCCACGATATCGAGCTTCTCCTCGATGCGGCCGATCTTCTCCTCTACCTGGGCCACGATGCTGCCGAGCTCCAGTTCCGTCATGCCGTCCACGGCCGGGAACTTCATCAGCCGGCCCCTCACTTTCGCTTCGAAATCGTTGCCCATGGCCTATTCACCGTCCTCTTCGAAAAGGCCGGGCTGCGGGTCGTTGGCCTTCTCTATCCTGGCGCAGATGCGCTCCAGGCGCCTGCGCACCCTGGCCTTGAAATCGGCCAGTTCCCTGGCGGCCGCGGTATTGGAGGACGCCTTACTGCGGGCCGCCGAAAGCAGCTCCACCTGGCGGCGCAGCACCTCGTTCTCCTCTTTCAGGCGGGAGAGAGTTTCGGAGGCGGCTGCCACCAGCTCCTCAAGGCGTTTTATGCGGCCGTGCACAATTCAATTATACAGAATCTATAAATTTTATAGGAAATAAAAAGGCCGCCGGAAATTTGTTATCATCTTCATGATGGCGGGACCCAGGAAAAAAATTCTGATCGTGGACGACGACAAGACCGTCCACACCATGCTGAAAATGGTCTTCGAAAAGGCCGGCTACCAGGTTTTTGCCGCGCTGGACGCCATGCAGGGCCTCATGATGGCCCGCCAGGTCAAACCCGACCTTATCGTGCTGGACCTGATGATGCCCGCCGGCGGCGGGGTCTCGGTCTACGAGCGCCTGCAGATGATGGCCGGCACCTTCCAGGTCCCCTTCCTGATATACTCCTCCCTGAACAGGGCCGAGATAGACAAGCTTATCCAGGAGGGTCCCACGGTGGCGATAGTGGGCAAAGCGGCCGGTGTCGGCGAAGTCCTGGCCGCGGCAGAGAAACTCCTGGCCGCCTGAACCTCCCGGCCCCAAAAAGATACGCGCCCCGGCGGGGGCGCGTATCTTTTTTTGCGGTACGGCGCGGGTCCCTAGGCGAGCCGGCCGGAACGCTTCAGGGCGGCGGTCACCCTGGCCATGACCAGCGGGCCTTTGAAGGGCTTTATCACATAATCGTCGGCGCCCAGCTGGAAGGCCAGTTCCTGGCTCTTGTCGGAACTTTCGGTGGTAAGCATGATGACCGGCATATCCACCAGGCCCAGCGTCTCGCGCACGCCCTTGACCAGGTCGAAGCCGTTGAGCTTGGGCATGTTGACGTCGGACACCAGCAGGTCGGGGACCTCCCCGCCGGCGATCCGGGTCAGGGCGTCCTCGCCGTCGGCCGCTTCGATCGCCTCGTAGCCGGCGTTCTCTATGAACCGGCGCATCAGCAGCCGCATCACCTGGTCGTCGTCGGCCACCATCACCCTGGGCTTGCCGGAGCGGGCCGGCGCGGGGGCCGAAGGCGCATTAGCGGGGACGGACGGCGCCCTGGCGGCGGGAGCCGCGCCGAATTTGAGGTAGGGGGCCAGTTCTTTCAGGTCCGTCAGGCCCGCGGCCAGGTGCCAGAGGCAGTCCTGCGTCATGGTCCGCAGCGCGCCGGAGGCGACCGCCTCGCGATATATCTCCTCGGCCGTGGCCCCGCCGTTTATCAGTTCCTTGACCCTGGAGTTGAGCAGCAGCAGTTCCACCACGGAAGTGCGGCCGGAGTAGCCGCTCATCTCGCAATCCCTGCAGCCCACCGCCCGGTAATAGGCGCCGCCGAGCCCGCGCCCGGCCAGCTCTTTCAGGATCTCCCTGTCGGCCTCCGCGGCGGTGACCTGCTGCCTGCACTTGGGACAGAGGCGCCTGACCAGGCGCTGCGCGGTCACGCCCAGCAGGCCGGGCGAGATCTTGAACCGGTCCACCCCCATGTCCGTCAGGCGGGCCAGCGTGGAGACCGTATCGTTGGTATGCAGCGTGGAAAAGACCAGGTGGCCGGTCATGGCGGCCTGGAAGGCGATGTCGGCGGTCTCCTTGTCGCGGATCTCGCCGAGCATTATGATGTCGGGGTCCTGGCGCAGGACGGAGCGCAGTACCGCGGCGAAGGACAGGCCCTGCCTCTCGTTGACCTGCACCTGGTTGATCCCCGGCAGCTTGTACTCGATGGGGTCTTCCACGGTAACGACGTTGCGGGTCTCGTTCTTCACCTTGTTAAGCACGGAATACAGGGTCGTGGTCTTGCCCGACCCGGTGGGGCCCGTCACCAGCAATATGCCCTGCGGGGCCGTCACGCAGGCGTCGATCCCGGCGGCCACCTCCGGGGCGAAGCCCAGCTTCTCGAAAGGCACCTCGGCCGCCCTCTGGTCCAGGATGCGCAGCACGACCTTCTCCCCGTAAGAGGTGGGCAGGGTGGAGACGCGCAGGCCCACTTCGGCGGCGCCGATGCGCAGCTTGGTGCGCCCGTCCTGCGGGACGAAATGGTTGGAAACGTCCAGGTCGGACATGATCTTTATGCGGGAGACCACGGGGCCGGTGGCGATATGCCGCGGCAGCTTCATCATGGTCTTGAGCTCGCCGTCCACCCGGAACCGGACATGGCTGGATTTCTCCTCGTGTTCCACGTGGATGTCGGAGGCGCGCTTGCGGTACGCCATGGAGATTATGGAGTCCACCAGCTTGATGACGGGGGAAGTGACCGAAGAATCGGAGTTGTCCTCCCGGGTAGCCTCGCCCATGACCAGGATCTCGTCGGGAGGCTCCACCTTGTTCAGCAGGTCGAAGATCACGGTGTCGGCGCTGAAAAGCTGCTCGAGGCAGGATTCCAGCTCGCGGGGCAGGGAGAAGTGGGGCCGCACGCGCCGCCCCGTCAGGGCCTCCACGTCGGAGAGGGCGTTCATGTCGGTGGGGTCCATCATGGCCAGCGACATCTCGCCTTCGCCTATCTTAAGCGGCAGCAGCTCGTACTTGCGGCAGATCCGCTCCGGCAGCAGGGTCAGGGCGAACTTTTCTACGCGTTCGGGCGAAACCGGGGCGTAGGTGGTCTTGGAAGCCGCCTCGGCCGCCTTCAGGACCCGCTCCAGCGGCAGGGCCCCGGAGTCCACCAGGGCGTGCGACAGGAATTTTTTCTTCTCGGAGCGGAATTTCTCTATCAGCTGCGGCGAGGCGCCGGGGTCCCCCGCCAGCCCCCGCAGGACCCATTCGTCCCGGAAACGCCATAGTTCCGCCATACCGCAATATTATATTATTTGCGGGGGAAGAAGAATCAGGACGGGCCTTTCCCGCCCTCTAACATTATGAAGATCCTTTTCAACGGCAAGATCGGGGCGGCGGCGGCCGCGGCGGCGCTGCTGGTAATGGCGACGCTGGGCGCCATGCTGTACCGCACTTTCTCGGACTGGCACGCGCTGGAGAACGCGATAGGCCACACCCACAGCTTCCTGGAGACCTCCGATAAAATTTCGGGCCATATCTCGGCGGCCGAAGCGGCCGCGAGGGCCTACGCCCTGAGCGGCAATCCCGAAGCCCTTGCCGACTATGCCCAGGCCGTTTCCGCGCAGGAAAAAGGGCTG
>CAYSYJ010000004.1:0-34155 GCA_964435105.1 uncultured Elusimicrobiaceae bacterium | reverse complement strand
GGGAAAGTTCCGCGCACGCTCCCCCCCTATCCAGCGGCCGGAACAATTCGGTGTTAGTGCCGCTCATCATCACTTCCACCTTGCCGGCGGGGATCGCCAACTTATCGGACAAAGCCTTAGCCAGCTCCCCGTTGATGGTAAAGACCCTGTCGCTGCGCCTGAGGTTGAAGGCGTCGGCGAACCTTACCAGCGGAAGTTTGAGCCGGCCCGCGCCCCTGGTAGCGGCGTAGCGGTAAAAGGGGTCGTCGTTCACGTCGGTAAAAAGCGAAGCGCCGGAAAGGCGGGAGACCAGCCACGGCACGAAGGAGGTGGTGATACGCACGTAGACCGCGTCGCAGCGCCCCCCGGCAAGTTCCCGCAGCGAGGCCGCGAAAGAACAGAGTTCGTGCCAGAGTATGCCAAGCCCCGGCACTCCGAAAGCCGGGATTTTCACCACCCTGGCGGCGGTCTGCTTTTCCGGGCAACCTATGTCCGGGGCGAACAGGACGACGTCATGCCCCAGCCGCACCAGGTTGTCGCACAGATCGAAGACCTTCATGGGCCCGCCCTGGACTTCCTTCAGGCGGCTATCGTACAGATAGTAGTAGATGAAATACCTCATATCAGCGCCACCAGAAAGGAGTTTCGGCCTGGTACCTGCCGTAATCGCAGTCGCGGCACAGGCCGGAGCGTTCATAGAGCCCGCTTTCATGCAGGCGCCTGAACTCCTCCAGCCCGGCCCCCCGCCAGATGTCCTCTATGGACGAAGTGTTAAGGTCCCCAAGCTCCACTTTCCCTTCATAATCAAGGCAGCACAGGGCGACCTTGCCGGAATTAAGGACGGTAAGGTTGTACCATAGCCTGGGGCAGGGAACGCGGCGGCGCTCCGCCCTTGCCGGCCCCCTGTCGGCCACCGCGCCTGCCCAGGTATTGTAAGGCTCGACCGAAACCTTATCGGCAACGCCGCCCCACTTTTCCACGAAAGCCGGTATCCCGGAGGCGGTGCTTTGCATTTCGATGACGGAAATGGAGAGTTCCGGCCGCTTAGCGCCGCGCGCCGCCCGGCTGGCCGCGAAAGCCGTGATGTTCTCCTCCACCTCCTCGAACTTCAGGCCGAGGCGTATGGATTCATAAACCTCCTTGCTGACGCCGTCGAAACTGATATTCAGCGCGTCGGGGCCTATTTCAAGCAGCGCGTCCGCGTTGGCCCGGTTCAAAAGAGAACCGTTGGTGAATACGGCCAGCCTCGCACGCGGCAGTTTGCGCCTCGCATAGTCCAGGTAGTCTTCCCAGCCCGGGGTAAGGAAAAGTTCCCCGTTCAGGAAAGGATAGAATTCCCGCACTTGGCCGCCGTGCATGGCGCACTCGTCCACTATTTTCCGGAACAGCGGCAACGGCATGGCCCCCTTGCTTCTCTTTATGGAAGCGTGCGGACACATAAGGCAATTGGCATTGCAGGCCGCCGTGGTCTCCACCTGTACTTTACGAGGAAAAGACAAGAGATCGCGCCGCAGTAGCGGGGAAAAAAAGCGCAGGGCCGCGCCGGCGGCGTCAAGCACCCCGGCCCCCTTCCTTCCTGGCCAGCACCCCCACCAGCAGGGCGCCGCGACCGGCGGCGGCCAGGCGGTTCTGGAGAGGCAGGAACAGGAAGAAAAGCAGCAGCCTGACGAACCGCACCACGGTGGCCCGGTAGGCCTCGGCCAGCGCGCCGCGCCATTCCGCCAGGCCGATCATGGAGTCGATGAAATACCTGGTCGGCTCCCAGGTTTCGCAGCGGACCTGTTCGAAACCGGCCGTGGCCGCGGTACGGGCCAGCGAACCGGGAGTGAAAAAATACTTATGGTCTCCCGGTGTCAACCAGTCCCAGGCGTCTTTTTTCATTTCGGAAATATAACTGGCGAAATTAGGGGTTTGAACAAGCACCAGCCCGTCCCTTTTGAGATAACGGCCGAGCATACGGAGAAAGGCCACCGGATCGGCCTGATGCTCCAGCACGTCCCACAGGGTCACCACGTCGAATGAACCCTCCGCGAAAGGCATCTCGGAGGCTTCGCCGGCGTAGACCTTATCGCCGTGCCTGGCGCGGGAATAAGCGCCTGTCACGGGGTTCATTTCGCACCCGTAAGCGTCCCAGCCCCGCCGGGCCGCCTCCTCCAGGAAGACGCCGTAACTGCAGCCCACGTCCAGGATACGCCCCCTGGCCGGCTTGTACTCTTCTATCAGGCGCAGTTTCGCCCGGGCCCAGGCCGCGAAATTATGCCGGTCCTTGAAGTACCTGTCGCGGTATTCGTCGGCCGAATAGGTAGCCTCGTTTATCGCCCTGCCCTCCGCTTCCCGCGGCATGGGCGCCACGCGCAGCAGGCCGCAGCCAAGGCACTTGACTACGCCGTAAGGAGAGGTTCCGTAAACCGGCGCCGCCTCCCCGCTGCCGCAGAGAGAACAGGCGCCGGCCTCTGGCGATATGATCTTTTTCATCAAGCGTTCCCGGACCTGCTAATTATATATAAAAGCAACGCGCGTTATTAGTGCCGGCGCCCAGCACACGCGTTGCGGCCTTACCCCAAAAGAGTTACAATTCCTCGCAAGCCCCCCTTTTTCGACACCGGGACGGATATGATACGACTGCTTAAAGCCATTTATCACTTCTGGAAGGATTCCGCGGCGACCAACGCCGTCAGGGACCTGTTCTGGAGGGCGGTCGTCGCCTGCGCTCCTGGGAGATGGCCCGCCAAACTCCACCTGGGCTGCGGCGACCGCCGCTTCGAAGGCTATCTGAACATCGACATCAGGAAAACCGGCGCCACGGACATGGTCTGCGATATCCGCAGGCTCCCTTTCAGGGAAAATTCCGCGGAACTTATCGAGAACTACCACGTTATCGAGCACCTGGGCCGCCACGATCTTCTGCCGGCCCTCAGCTCCTGGCACAGGACACTGAAGCCCGGCGGCAGGCTGGTCATGGAGTGTCCCGACTTCGACGCCGACGTAAAGGGCTACCTCGCCGGGGACGATTCCTTCCTCGACCATATTTTCGGGCTGCAGCGTTACGCCACTGACTTCCATTACTTCGGCTACAATGTCCGACGCCTGCGCCAGGCCCTGGAGTCCTGCGGCTTCGCAGACGTTAGGGAGGAACCCGCGAGGGACCCCCACAGCGAACTCGCCCCCTGCCTCCGAGTGACCTGCGTAAAACCATGAACTATAAAAGCGTCTCTGATCTCAACAGGGACATCCTGGCCTGGATGAGCGAACTCCCAAAAGACATAGACGTCGTGGTAGGTATCCCGCGCGGCGGGCTGCTCGCGGCTAACCTGATAGCCATGTACCTGAACAAACCCCTGGCGGACCTCGACGGTTTCCTCCAGGGCCGGGTGATGGGGACCGGGATGCGCGGCATCTACCTGGAAAAACTGGTCCACAACAGGGTACTGGTAGTGGACGACAGCGTTTTCACCGGGAGGGCTATCCTAGAGGCCAAGGCCAAGCTCGCGGCCGCCAAACCGGCCCAGCAACTGATCTTCGCCTCCCCCTACGTGGCCCAGGAAAGTATGGGCCTGGTGGACATCTATTACCAGGTACTCCCGGTTCCCAGGCTTTTCGAATGGGGAATTTTCCACCACCCCGTGCTGGGAAACTCCTGCCTGGACGTGGACGGCATACTCTGCCGGGACCCGGAACCGGCGGAGAACGACGACGGAGCGGCCTATGCGGCATTCATCTCTTCCGCGCCGGTGAAGATCCGCCCCTCGGTCAAGGTAAAATGGCTGGTCACTTCACGGCTGGAAAAATACCGCGGGGCCACGGAAGCCTGGCTGACCAAGAATCGCATACCGTACGAAAACCTTCTCATGCTGGACCTTCCGGACCAGGCCACCAGGGTAAGGCTCGGGGCCGGAGCCCCGTTCAAGGCCCGCGCCTACCGGGAAACCGGAGCGGCGATGTTCTTTGAAAGCGCCCACGCCGACGCCCTGAGGATTGCGGAACTCTCCGGCAAGCCTGTCATCTG
This sequence comes from uncultured Elusimicrobiaceae bacterium, assembly GCA_964435105.1. Lineage (GTDB taxonomy): Bacteria > Elusimicrobiota > Elusimicrobia > Elusimicrobiales > UBA9959 > UBA9959. Next base: position 30,170 of record CAYSYJ010000004.1, on the reverse strand, counting down.
CACCGACACCGGCGCCATGGTCTTTCCGGGGGATTACGCGGCAATGCGGAAGTCGGCGCAGAACATCTACCAGATACTGAAAGGCCGGGCCAAAAGTTTATTCTCCGCTGCGGCCGGTAAACTTTCCAGGAGCCGGCGTGGCTAGGCCGGTTTCGGCCGCCAAGGCGGCTTTCCTCCGCCTGCCCCGCTTCGCCCAGAACGTGACATTCACTTTGGGGTCGCAGGTGGCGGCCGTACTCTTCTCCGTCGCCTATAACGTCGCAATCGCCAGGAGCATCGGGCCGGAGGGAAAAGGATTGTATTCCCTGGCCATCCTCGCCCCCATGATGCTGGCCACCTTCACGGCCATGAACCTTGGAGCGGGGGCGACTTACTACATCGGCAACGGCAAATTCCCTGCCAGGGACGTGGCCGGGACGGTCTTTTCCGCCTGTCTGGGCCTGACCCTGGTTTTCGGCGCGGCTTATCTCCTGCTGCTGGACAAGATATCCCTCCTGGCTTTCCGCGGTGTTTCCACGGACCTCCTCCTGGTTTCCTTTTTCATCTATCCGGCGTTCATGCTCGGGATACCGTTCAACGCCCTGCTGCTCGGGCGCCAGGAGATACGCGCGACAGCGCTGATAGACTTGCTGCGCGCGGCCGCGGCCGCGGCCCTCATCGCCGGGGCCCTGCTGTTCCTTGGCGCCGGGGTAAAAGGAGCCGTTGCCGCCACCGCCGCCTCTTTCTGGGTCGGGCTGTTCGCGAACTGGGCGGCTGCCAGGCGGCTGGGAGAAACTTTCCGGCCCGTTTTCCGCCCCGCCATATTTTCAGAGGTGGCGTTGTATTCCCTAAAAGGTTTCGCCGGCAACGTGATACAGCTGCTGAACTACCGCCTCGACGTGTTCCTCATAAACTTCTTTTTGAGCCCGCTCAACGTGGGCATCTATTCGGCGGCCGTAATGCTGGCGGAGATGATCTGGTACGTGCCTAACGCGGTGGGCTATGTGCTTTTCCCCAAGATCTCGGCCAGCGACAAGGCGACTGCCGACAGGATAACGCCGCAGATATCCCGTATAAGCCTTGCGATAACGCTCGCCGCGGGGACGGCGCTCCTGGCGCTGGCGCCCATGCTGATACGCTTGCTCTTCGGAGAAAGATTTTCCGCCGCGGCGGCTCCGCTTCACATCCTGGTACCGGGGGTGATCGCGCTCGGGTTGACGAAAGTGCTGGGCAACGACCTCGCCGCCAGGGGAAAACCGGAATACCCCGCCATAACTTCCGCGCTCGCTATGACAATCTCCGCCACGGCCGGGGTCCTGTCCATCCCGTCCTACGGCATAGCCGGGGCCGCGGCGGCTACTTCCTTTTCATATTGCGCTTCCGCCCTTACCATATCCCTGATCTACAAAAAGCACACCGGGATAGGGCCGCTGTCCTTCCTGCTGCCCTGTCGCGAAGACCTGGAATTATTCAGGGGTATAGTCAGAAAAATCTTTTAAACCGGGGCTGGGCCCCTTGGTCAGGGGACGGCCCGTTCTGGAACGCCATCCTTGGCCTTCCCGGTCCCGAGGGGCCCCATTCCCCTGTGGAGGACCATAACCATAGCCGTCAGGAACCAGAAAGGCTCCATGATGCGGACTATGATAAAAGTGTTCACGCCCACGGCCTGGAAAAGCAGCCCGGGTATGGAAACCATCATGCCAAGCGCCAGCGCCTTGGCCCAGCGCTCCTGGTGCCCCAGGTACACGGCCCTGGCGGCGGAGAATATCCTGTAGAGCATCCAGAAGAACACGAAGAACCCGGCCATGCCCAGTTCACCTATCAATAGAGTATATTGCGTGTCGCCGAAGCCGGCCCCGGTGACGCCCCAGCCCAGCAGGGGATGTTTAGGGAATTTTTCGAACAGCGCGGTGCGCAGCGAAGCGACGCGCATCCAGGCCGATTCCTCCAGTTTTACGGTACCGAACCCGGTGTTTACCGGGTTGGTCGCATAAACGCCCTTGTAGGTCATTGATACACGCTCTTTTACCTGCCCGGAAATTCCCGGCATCATGGCGCCGGCGGCGAACAAGCCGGCCATAAGCAAGGCCATGCCGAAATTCCGCCGCCGCGCCAGCAGCAGCAGCGCCGCGCAAAGCGCGGCGAGACCGATATAGGAGGCGCGGGAAAAAGTGAGCAGGAAGGCGGGAAAGATGAAGGCCAGGGCGGCCGTGATCCAGGCCAGGGCTTTGCCTGAGTATTCGGTCAGCAGGGCCAGGAGTATACCGAACACCATTATGTAGTAGCCGCCCAGCGAGGCCGGCTCGGAATCCTGCGGCCTGCCCAGCGGCGCCTCGAACGGGGCGCTGGCGCGGGCGCCGTCGCCGGCATTGCCGTAGTAGTAGTAGGCGTAAATGGTCACCACCACGGCCACAAAGAAACCGTACTTCAGGTATTTCTTCACCTCCTCCTTGGAGTCGGCGATATTCACGGCCATGAAGTACAACAGGAAATATTCCACGTACTTGAGCACGTAGAAGAAGGCCTTGTCGAAGCGCACGTCCCCGCGCATGATCCCCAGCGCGGTGGAGATGACGCACAGCGAGGTGTAAATGAGCACCGGGGTCTGCACCGGGGTCTCGGTTATGAAGGCCCTGCCCTTCAGGATGGCGGTGCGGGCGAACCAGGACAGGAAGATGACGACCAGCACGATATCGTCGTAGCGCAGCACCACGGCGCGGTTGGCCGATAGCGCGCCGAAGCCTATCTCCGGCGACAGCAGCATGGAGAAAATCAGGATGAGCAGGCTCGCCTTGGGCGAGAGGAAGGCGAAGACGGCCAGCACGGCGCTGCCGGCCAGCACCAGGACCACACTATGGGAAACCGCGGTGGCCATGGAACCCAGCGCCACCGCGGCTATGAGGGCCGCGAGTATCAGTATTATCGGCATTCTATAGCGTCACCGGCTCTCCCCGGGGCGCGGCCTAGCGCCGCGCGTACTTCTTGTAGTCGTAGTAGTAGTAGCCGTACTGCGGGCCCATCTCGGAGGCGCGCACGCCGTTGAGCACCACGCCCAGCATCCGCGCGTTGGCGCCGCCTATCTGGTCCTTGGCGCGCTTGAGCGCGCCGCGGGCTATCTTGCCGGCCTTGTAGACCAGCACCACCCCGTCGGAGGCGTGCTTGGCTATCATCACAGCGTCCACGAACAGCAGCACGGGCGGCGCGTCGAAGATGATCATGTCGAACTCGCGCTTGAGCTCCTCCATGAGGTCCTTCCAGTTGGCGGTGTTCAGGATGTCTATCACGTTGCCGGGCTGGGTGCCGCAGTTGAGCACCTTCAGGTTCTCGATGCCGGGGAAGCGCATCAGGTGGTCGAAGTTCAGGCCGCCCATGATGAAGTCGGCGCTCTCCAGCACCGCCTCGCGCCAGTCGGCCTTGTTGGCCAGCACGTCGGAGAGGCCCGGCTCCTTGCGGGTGCCGAAGATCTGGTTTATCGCGGGGCGCCGCAGGTCGGCGTCTATGAGCAGGGTACGCAGGCCGGAATGGGCGCTGGCCAGGGCGAAGTTCACCGCCGTCAGCGTCTTACCCTCGGCGGCGCCGGCACTGCTAATCACCAGCGACACGCTCTCGCGGCTGCTGAGGTGCGACATGATATTGGTGCGCAGGGTGTGGTAGGACTCTATCACGCTTGAGGCGTACTTGCGGTTGACTATCAGCACGCTGCGGAACGCGTCCACCGTGTAGCGCTCTTTCTTGAAGACGTTGGTCAGCCAGTTATCCAGATGCTTCTCGCTGAGGATGTTGGGGATGATGCCCAGCACCGGCAGCTTGATGAAATTCTCGATATCCTCGATGGTGGAGATGGACACGTCGAGGTTCTCCAGCAGGAAGACCACCACCACCGCGAGGAAGAAGCCCAGCACCGCGCCGACCATCATGTTGAGGCGGGCGTTGGGCGACACCGGCGAAGTCTCCGGCATGGGCCGGTTGACCACGCTGACGAAGGAAACCATGGAGGAGACGCCCAGCTTCGCCTCCTCGTACTGCTTGTTGAGGGTGGTGTAGAGCTCTTCCTGCATGCGCACTTCGCGGCTGATGCGGGCCAGGGCTATCTCCTGCGAGGGGATCTCGCCCAGCTTCTGCTGCACCACCTCGATGCGCTGCTGCATGGTCAGCACGTCCGGGTGATTGGGGGTGTAGCGCTCCAGCAGCTCCTTGCGCTTGATCTCCAGGTCCGCCAGCTGGTTGGCCAGCGCCGAGCCCAGCCCGGTCTTGGGATTGCGCTCTATGAAATTCTGCTTCTGGCGCTCGAGCGTGCGCAGGTTGTCCTCCACCTCGCTCTTGCGGGCGGAGATGTCCTCCAGCGTCTTGCGGGCCTGGCGGCTCTTCTGCTCCAGGTCGAAATCCTTGTAGGCGTCTATCACGGCGGAGGCTATGTCCGCCGCGCGCACCGGGTCGGAACTGAAGGAGGCCAGGGAGATCAGGTTGGATTCCTGCAGGCGCTCCACCTTGTAGGCGCCGGCTATCTGCGCCAGCGACTTGGGGCCGGCGGGCAGGCCGAGCTTAGCCGCGGCCCTCTCGGCGATCTCGGAGGAGGTCATCACCTTCAGTTCGGTGGCTACGGCGCTCCACGGGTCGAAATCGTTGATCTCGGAGCCGGGGATCCTCGTGTAGGAGGCCGGGGGCTTTATCTTGATCAGGGCCTGGCTGCGGTACACGGTCGGCTGCAGCCGCGTGTAGAACACCGTGGAGAAGATGGTGACGGCGAAGACCAGCAGCGCTATCCACTTGCGCCGGTTGATGATGCGCCAGTAATCGTAAAGAGTGAGTTCTTCTGCCTTCATAGCGGCGTCAGTTGCGGTTGACCACGATACCGGCCGTGATGGTGAACAGGAACAGGGTGGCCCAGGGCACCACGTTGTCCGTTATCCATTTGGCCGCGGCCGAATAGCGCTTGCGGGGGATATAGATGATATCGCCGTTCATCAGCTGCAGGTTCTTGTCCATCTTCCCGTCGAAAACGGCGGCGAGGTCGGCCTTCAGGACCTCCTCGGTAAGCTTGCCCCCGGGGCCGGGCAAGCGCCGGTAGATCCTCACCTTGGCGGTCCTGGCGTAGTCCTCTGGCCCGGAGGCCTGGGCGATCAGGTCCAGCAGGCGCATGCCTTCGCGGTACTCGTAGTAGCCGGGGCTGCGGATCTGGCCGATCACCGCCACCTTGTTGGCCGCGAACTTGCGCACGTTGATGGTGACGCTCGGGTTGGCCACGTACTTGGAAAATCTCGCGGTAAGCGTCTTCTGCAGGTCCTCGGCCTTCAGGCCGCGGGCCTTTACCGCGCCGATAAGCGGTATGTCCACCGTGCCGTCGGGCTGCACCGTAACTTCCTTGGAAAATTCCTCGGCGGGAAAGACGTTCACGTTGATGATGTCCCCTGACTCTATGAAGTATTCCTTCTCAGGCGCCGGCAGGGTAAGCTCCAGCCCGTAGACGGGAGCCCAGCCGAAGGCGGTTAGAATTGACAGCGCAAGGGACAGGGTCTTCATAGTCATAATTATATATATATTTACGCCGGTTTAGCGGCCGTTCCGGTCCTGCTGGTCCACCGCCCGCGCCAGCGTCTTCACCAGCACGCGCAGTTCCTCCACCTTGTGCTCCAGCTCGCGCTCCTTTTCAGGCGTAGACGCCTGGTAGGCGCGGGAACCGGAGGAGGCGGCCATGGCGCTGATGGTCTCGACCTTGCGGGAAAGGGCGTCCACCCTTTCCGCCAGCCCGCGGCTCTCGGGGGAGCGCATGCGGGAATTCAGGTAGTAACCGAACAGGAAGAGCAGCATCACGCAGGAGAACAGCAGGAAGACCACCCCCCCGATCAGGACCAGGTAATCCATCCCGGCCAGGATGCCGCCGAAAACCGCGATCAGCGAGGCGAGCATGCCGAAAAGCACGGTCTCCTTATTCTCGCTCCAGGCGAGGCTGGCCGGCAGAGAGGCTTCGGCCTTCTCCCGCTGCGCCTCGGGGCGGTGCGGCCGGAAGGCCTGTTCCGGGCGCTGGCGCGGGACTTCCCACTCCGGGGAAGGCTGCCTCGCCGGGTAACGGACGGGGCGCGGCGCCGGGCGAGGGTCCGCTTCGGCGGGCTGCGGGGGCGCCGGCAGCGGCCCGACCTCGTCCTTGAGCCTGTCCAGAAGCTTCTTAAGTTCGTCGGATCCGCTCATATTTCCTCTGTATATTTGGGCGGCTTGCCCCCGGCTTTGGCCCTTTCCTCTTTCTCCGCCAGGGCCCGCTCGCGCGCCTCGAGGTCCGCGCGGATCTTGTCGAAGGTGCGTATAAGTTCCGCTTTGCGCCCGTTATAATCCGCCTCCAGGGCCTTCTCCCGCATGGACGCCTGCTTGCCCCTGGCGGACAGTTCCGAATCCACCGCCTTAAGCTTGTTTTCCAGTTCCCGGTTCTTTTCCTCCCAGCGGGCGAGCATCTCCAGCTCCTTCTTGTTGACCTTGTCGTAAAGCTCCTGCATCTTCTCCACGTAGCGGGAGTTCAGCTCGCTGGCGTCCTCGAGGGTCCTGGACTTGAGGGCGGCCATCTCGGCGTCCCTGGAGCCGATGGCGGACTTCAGGTCCTCGATTTTTTTCAGCGCCGCCGCGTAGTCGGCCTGCAGGGCGGAAAGGCGGGCGTTCGCGGCCGCGGCCTCCTCCCTGAAGCCCTCCTCGCGTGAGGCGTGGTCCCGGCACTTTATGGCCAGGCGCCCCTCGAAATCCGTCTCATACTCCTTGACGATATGCCCGAGGGTCTTCACGTCGGAGTCGAACTCCTCCAGGATGGCGTTGAGCTGCACCGAGGCGGGGTTCTTATCCGCCCAGAGCCGTTCCCCGAAAGCCTTGAGCCTCTCCAGGAGCTCTACCGGGACGCATTGTATGGCGCGTTCTTTTTCCATAGTTATTTCCTGTTCTTGTATTCCATTATGGCGTGGGCCAGTTCGGTGCGCATTTTCTCCAGGTCACCGGCCTTGGACGCGTATTCCTTCTCCAGCTTCAGGCGGAAGTCGTTAAGCTCCTTCTCGCGGCCGCCGAGGGCCTGTTTCTGGGCGAACAGCTCGTCGTTGAAGCGGGCCACGCTGGCGTTCAGCTCGGCGTGCATGGCGTCCAGCTCCAGCTGTTTCTGGCGGTAGATCCTCTCGCTGTCGGCCAGCAGGCGCTCCTTGGCGCCCAGCAGGTCCTCCAGCTGCTTCACCCGGGCCTCGTAGCGGGCCTTCTCTCCGGCCACCATCTCGCGGAAGCGCTTTTCGTTCTCCCCTATGTGGCGCATCAGTTCGACCGAGGAATCCTGGCGCAGCGCGTTGAGCTGCTGCTCCAGCTCCTGGATCTTCAGGTCGGCGGACTCCAGGTAATTCTCGCGGCGCACGATCTCCTCGAGCATCCGGTCCTTCTCCTTGTTGAAGGCCTCGGTCAGCAGCCTCACCTCGTCGCGGTTGAGCCCCTGTATGCGCACCAGCTCGGCTTCCGTGTGGCGCAGCTTCTGCGCGGTGGATTCCACCGCCTTGTTGACGGCCTCGGCGACGGCGGAGTTGAACTCCTCGGTGCGCAGGCGGTTGATCTCCTGTTTCTCCTCCTGCACGGCCTTGGAGGCCTTCAGCATGTCGTTGAAGGTGTCGTCGGCGCGCTTGTTGGCGGCCAGCACTTCCTCGCGGGCCTGCTCCATGGCGGCGCGCAGGCTCTCGTTCTCGGACTCCATGATGCGCCTGAAGGAAGCCATCTCCTCCTCGAGGGCGGCCGACTTCGCGGCGTAATGGCGCTCCAGCTCCTCGCGGCGCTCCTTGAGCGCGCCGGAGCCGGCGTCCAGGATCTTGTTCTCGTAGACGCGGCGGGCTTCCTCGCCCTCGGACCTGAGCCGGCGGATGGCCTCGTCCTTGGCCTCGATGCTGTTCTGCAGCTCCTCCTGCCTGGCCTTGGAGGCCTCCAGGGCTTCCACCAGGTGGGAGGTCTGTATGGTCACCGCGTCCTTCACGCGGTAGGCCAGCTCCTTGTCGTAATTGGCCTTGGTCTCCATGATCTCGCGGCTCATGGCGGACTCGCGGGCAGAATTCGCCTCTTCGGCGGAGCGGAGCTTCCGGTTAAGCTCCTCTATCTCTTTCTGGGCGGACCGGAAATTGGAGGAGGTCTCCTCCAGCGTCCGCTCGAAGCGGGCGCGCTCGGCCGCCCAGTTGCCGCGCTCGGCCTCGGCCTTGGCGGCGGCCTCGGCGTGCAGGGCCTCCGTTTTGCCGGCGAGCTCCGCGGCCAGCCGCTCCTTGTGGGCTGCGTAATCCTTTTCCATCTCCGCCGCGCGGGCGGCCATGGACTCTTCCAGTTCGGCGCGCTTGCGTTCGAACTCCGACCTCAGGCGGGCTTCCGCCTCGGCCCTTTCCCGCAGGGTCTTCTCGAGCAGCGCCTCCTTGGCGGCTATGGCCTGCCGGAGCTCCCCTTCCCTGTTCCCGGCGGCGGCCTCCAGCGAGGCGAGCTTGGCCTCGTATTCGGCCTTCAGGGCGGCGGAGCGGCCTTCGCCGCGGTTATGCGCCTCTATCGACGCCCTGGAAAGTTCTTCCACCAGCCGCGCCTTCTCCTGCGCGAGCTGCCGGTCGCGCTCGGCCAGCTCGCCGCGCAAAACCTCCAGGTCCGCGGCCAGCTCGGCCTCGCGGGCCTTGGCCGCCTCTTCCACAGCTTTCAGCGCGCCGTTCATTTTGCCTTCGTAGTCGCGGCTCAGGGCGGCCTTCTCCTCGGCGGCCTTCATGCGCAGGTCCGCCAACTCGGCGCGCAACTGCGTCTCCCGGGTCTTGGAAATTTCCATGATCCCGTTCATCGAGGCGGTAAATTCTTTCTCATGCTCGCTGACGAGGGCGGCCTTTTCCTCGGAAGCCCTGGCGCGCAGGTCCGCCATCGCGGCGTCCATGCGCCTGGACTCCGCGAAAGCGGCCTCCAGCTGTTTCTCGCGCTCGGCCAGTGCCTCGTTCAGACGCGCTTTTTCGGCCTCCAGGGCTTTCAGCCTGTCGGCGTAGCGCGCCGCGAAGTCCTTCTCCAGGTCCGCCTTGCGCGCCTCGTAATCGGCGCGGATGGAAGCGGTCCTTTCGGAGAGCCCGGCCTCCAGCTCCTCCACGCGCCTGTCGAATTCCTTCTCCAGCCGCGTCCGCTCGGAGATCCACCCCGCCTTTTCGGCGTCGAAAGAATCCCTGAGCGCCTTTTCCGCCGCTTCGCGCGCGGCATAGGAGGCCTCCAGTTCCGCCGCCTTGCCGGCTATCGCTTCCCTGAGCTCATTGACCCGCGCCTCGGCGGCGGCTTCGAGAGCGGAGAACTTCGCCTCGTATTCGGCCTTCACGGCGGCAGCGCGCTCTTCGCCGCGGTTATGCGCCTCTATCGACGCTTTGGAAAGTTCGTCCACCAGCCGCGCCTTCTCCTGCGCGAGCTGCCGGTCGCGCTCGGTCAGCTCGCCGCGCAGCACCTCCAGGGAAGCCGCAAGTTCCGCCTCGCGGGCCCTGCCGGCCGACCCGGCGGCCTTCAGGGCCGCGTTCATCTCGGCCTCGTATTCGCGGCTCAGGGCGGCCTTCTCCTCCGCGGCCTTCATGCGCAGGCCGGCCAGGTCGGCGTCGAGCCGGCGCGACTCGGAGAAAGCCGCGTCCAGCTGTTTCTCGCGCTCGGCCAGGGCCTCGTTCAGGCGGGACTTGTCCGCTTCCAGGGCCTTGAGCCTGTCGGCGTAGCGGGCCGCGAAGTCCTTCTCCAGGTCCGCCTTGCGCGCCTCGTAATCGGCGCGGATGGAAGCGGTCCTTTCGGAGAGCCCGGCCTCCAGCTCCTCCACGCGCCTGTCGAATTCCTTCTCCAGCCGCGTCCGCTCGGAGATCCACCCCGCCTTTTCGGCGTCGAAAGAATCCCTGAGCGCCTTTTCCGCCGCTTCGCGCGCGGCATAGGAGGCCTCCAGTTCCGCCGCCTTGCCGGCTATCGCTTCCCTGAGCTCATTGACCCGCGCCTCGGCGGCGGCTTCGAGAGCGGAGAACTTCGCCTCGTATTCGGCCTTCACGGCGGCAGCGCGCTCTTCGCCGCGGTTATGCGCCTCTATCGACGCTTTGGAAAGTTCGTCCACCAGCCGCGCCTTCTCCTGCGCGAGCTGCCGGTCGCGCTCGGTCAGCTCGCCGCGCAGCACCTCCAGGGAAGCCGCAAGTTCCGCCTCGCGGGCCCTGCCGGCCGACCCGGCGGCCTTCAGGGCCGCGTTCATCTCGGCCTCGTATTCGCGGCTCAGGGCGGCCTTCTCCTCCGCGGCCTTCATGCGCAGGCCGGCCAGGTCGGCGTCGAGCCGGCGCGACTCGGAGAAAGCCGCGTCCAGCTGTTTCTCGCGCTCGGCCAGGGCCTCGTTCAGGCGGGACTTGTCCGCTTCCAGGGCCTTGAGCCTGTCGGCGTAGCGGGCCGCGAAATCCTTTTCCAGGTCGGCCTTGCGCGCCTCGTAATCGGCGCGGATGGAAGCGGCGCGCTCGGCGAAACCGGCCTCCGCGCCGGACAAGCGCTTGTTGAATTCCGCTTCCAGGGCGGCGCGCTCTTCGCCCCATGCGGACTTCTCGAGGTCGAACGCCGCCTTCAGAGTTTTTTCGGAATTTTCCCTGTCCGAAAGCGCCTTTTCAAGAAGGGCCTGCTTGGCGGCTATGGCCTGGGTTAGTTCCTCCTCGCGGACCTCGGCCGCGGCTTCCAGCGAAGCCAGTTTGGCCTGGTACTCGGCCTTCGCCGACTCGGCCCGCTCCTCGCCGCGGTTGTGGGCCTCGATGGAAGCCCGGGAAAGCTCGTCCACCAGCCGCGCCTTCTCCTGGGCCAGCAGCCGGTCGCGGCCGGTTATCTCGCGGCGCAGGGCCTCTATATCGACGGCCAGTTCCGCCTCGCGGGACCGGGCGGCGGCCTCGGCTTCCCTGAGGGCGCCGGTCATCTTGGCCTCGTAGTCTCGGCTCAGGGCGGCCTTCTCCTCGGCGGCCTTCATGCGCAGGTCCGCCAGGGCGGCGTCCATGCGCCTGGACTCGGCGAAAGCGGCCTCCAGCTGCTTCTCGCGCTCGGCCAGGGCTTCGTTGAGGCGGGTCTTCTCGGCCTCGACCGCCTTCAGCCGGTCGGCGTAGCGCCCGGCAAAATCCTTCTCCAGGTCGGCCTTGCGCGCCTCGTAATCGGCGCGCACGGAGGCGTTGCGCTCCTCCGCTATGGCGTCGGCCTGCTCGGAGATGCGGGCCAGCTCCTTCCTGAAATTTTCTTTCTCGGCCTCCGCGGACCTGGCGGCTTCCTCGATGGCCGCGCTCATGCGGGCGATGGTCTCGTTATAGGCCCGCTTTTCGGCCTCGAAGGCCTCCAGTTTCTGCCGGAAAGCGGCCTCTCCGCCCTGGACCCGCGCCAGCAGTTCGCGGCCATGGCGCTCCGCGGCTTCGGAAAGCTCGCGCTGTTTCTCTTCCAGCGCCTTCTCCAGCGCGGCCCGGCGTTCGCCGTGCTCGCGCTCCAGCTTCTCCACGCGCTCGCGCGCGGAGGTTTCCACCTCGGAGATCCTGCGGCCGAACTCCGCCTCCAGGGCGGCGCGCTCCTGCGCCCAGCCGGCGGAGCGCTGCTCCAGCTTGGCGGCCAGGTCGCTCACCATGGCCTCTTTCTGCGCCTTCTCCGCCTCCAGGGCGGACATCTGGGCGCGGAAAGCGGTCTCCTTTTCGGTAATGACCTTAAGGATGTCGTTGTGATGGGCCTCCTGCTGGGCCGCCAGGGTATTCTCTATCTCCTTAATGCGGGCCTGGGCGGAGGCGAACTGGTCCTCGCGCACGCGTTGCTCTTCCAGCAGGCGGGCGCGCTCGGTCTGCCAGGAGGTCTCCAGCGCGCGCACCTGGGCGGCGTGGTCGCCGTCCATGGCGCGGAGCTTCTCCTCCAGCCCGGCCTCCAGCATGGCCTTCAGCTTGCGGTAATTCTCCTCGGCTTCGCGCTTCTTGTTGAAATATTCGGTCTCCAGTTCGCGGCGGCGGGCCTCGATCTTCTCCTCGGACCGCCTCACGCTGCCTTCCAGGCCCTCGATGCGGGCGGAAAGCTCTTTTTCGCGGGCCTTGAAAGAGGACTGCAGGGCGGCGAGCCTGCCCTGGTAATCCCCCTCCAGCTCCGAACGCAGGACGTCGTACCGCTTCTGGGCCTCGGTCAGCTGGCCGGCGTACTGGCTTTCCACCTCGAGCAGGCGGCCGTTCCAGCGGTCTATCACGGCGCGCTGGCTGCGGTCGAGCTCTTCCAGCTTGGACTGGTACTCCTCCTCCAGGTTGCGGCGCAGGGAATCCAGCTTGGCCTCTTTCTTGAGCAGCTGCTGTATGTCCAGCTTGCCCTCGCCCAGGAGCGACATGGTCGCCTCGAGCTTGGTGTAGAAATCCTCTTTCTCCTCCAGGGTCTTGGAGCGGGAGTTATAGGCCTCCTGCAGGGAGGAGTCCTTGAGCTGGAGCTTCTTGGCGGCCTCTTCGGCCAGCGTCAGGTTCTTCTTGAGGTCGGCCTTTTCCTTCTCGATCGTGTTCAGCCGCTCCAGGGCCCAGCGCAGGGTCATGCGCGCCGTGTCCAGGCTGGTCACGTCGTTGACAAGCTGTTCGAGTTCGCCGTATTCGTTAGCCATAGTTTTCCCGTTCCTGACCGCTGAAGCCGCCGGAAGGACTCTCCCTCCCTGCGGCCCGTTTCGCTATATCAAGTCTAATATACGGGACCGTTCAAAGCAATAAAAGGAATGTTAAATGATTATTAACAGAATGTTGCGCCGCCCTCCGGTGGCCCGGGGGCCCCTATTTTTATAGAATTTAGGCCGGATGCTCAGGAAAACCGTCTACCTGGCCCTGCTCGCGGGGGCCCTTTTCGCCGGCTGGAAGTTCGGCTACCAGGCCGCCCTGCGCTACTTTTTCCGGGCCTCGGGCACGGTAAGCGTGCGCCCCGACCTGCTGAACTCCCTGCCGGGCCCCAACGCCATGCTGTTCGTGGTGGCCCGCAACAGCGGCGGCGTGCCGGTGGCGGTAAAGAAGATCATCAACCCGGCATTCCCGGCCCGCTTCGAAATGGGCCACTCCAACCTGATCATGCCGGACCTGCTGACCGGCCGCCTTTACCTGGAGGCGGCCCTCAACACCCACGGCCGGCTGGGCGACAGCCGCCGCGGCGACCTGAAAGGCCAGCTCAGCTCGGGCGTACCGATCATCAGCAAGGGCGCCTCCATAACCCTCGACACCCTGGAAAAATAAAAAAGGGGACAGGCTGCTTTTTCTCCGGGAAAAAGCAGCCTGTCCCTTTTTTTTGCCCGCGCGGCTCGCGCCTTCAGGCTTTTTTCGGCTGCTGCCTGCCGTTGCCGGACAGGGTGAACAGCCAGACAAGTTTATCCGTCGATCTTACCAGCTGGTCCCAATCCTTCTCCAGCTTCGGCTCTTTTTTATCTTTCGCCAGCCGGGCGTTCTGCTCGTACTTCCTGTCGATCTCTTCCCAGGTCATACCCCCACCCCCTATGCGGCCCCCCCGGGCCTGTTATGCTGCACAAATATTATACACCAAGGCGGGCCGGAACCAAGGGCCCTTGGACCTACCAGCCCCTGGCCCTGGCGGCCCCCATGTAGAGCAGCACCCCGCCGATAAGCAGCAGCAGGAACCCCCAGTTCTTGCGGTGCAGCGCCACGTAGGAATCGTTGAGGAAAGTTTCCCGGATGAGTTTATTGACCCGCTCGATGGCGTCGGGCTTGTAGATATAGCCCAGGCCCAGCAGGATGAACAGCAGGCCAAAGAACATCTTGAGGTAAGGATTAATCTCCGTCATTGACGTTATGGCGGTTCATGGCCCTGGCCAGGCCTTCGGTAAAGGCCGACTCCAGGGCGTCGCAGGCCCGGCCCAGGAACTCCGGCAGGCGCTCCGCCTCCTCCTTGTTGAACTTGGACAGCACGAAATCCTTGCCCTGGATATGGGCCGGCCGGGGGCCGATGCCCAGGCGCAGGCGGGGGCAGGCGGGGCCGACGGCAGAGATGACCGAGGCCATCCCGTTGTGGGAGCCGGCCGAGCCGTCCAGGCGCAGGCGCAGCCGGCCGAAAGGCAGGGCCAGGTCGTCGTAAACCGCCAGGATGGCCTGCGGCGGCACCTTGTAGAAGCCGCCCAGGCTCTGCACCGCCTGGCCGGAGAGGTTCATGTAGGTCTGCGGCTTGAGCAGGAAACAGCGCTCGCCGCCGGAGGAAAATTCCAGGTAGAGGCCCAGGCCCTTCCAGTCGCGCCAGCGCGCGCCGGGAGCCAGGCGCGAAGCGGCCAGGTCGGCCGTCATGAAGCCGATATTATGGCGCGTCCTCTCGTATTCCGGCCCGGGATTGCCCAGCAGGGCCGCGAGCCTTACCTTGTCTTTCACCGAGAATTCCCCCGTAAAAAAACGGGGAGCAGGAGCCGAACGTTAAAAGTCCAACTCCTGCTCCCGGTATAGGCGGCCCCTTTACTTCTTGGGCTCCGCTTTCTTGTCCGCGGCCGGCGCGCCGGCGGCGGGCTTGGCACCGGCGGCGGGCTTGGCGCCCGCGGCAGGAGCCGCGCCTTCCTCGTCCTTCTTGCCCTTCGCGCCCACGACCTCGGGAGCGGCGGCCTCGGCGCCCGCGACGGGCGTCTCGACCTTCTCTTCCTTCGGAGCGGTCACGCTGACGACGATCTGCTCGGGGTTGTCGAGCAGGTCGAACTTGCCGGGCTTGATATCCTTGATGCGCAGCGAGTGGTTGATGTGGAGGTCGGTGATATCCACCACGACCTCGTGCGGGATCTCGGTGGGCAGACAGTTCACGTTGACCTCGCGCATGGTGTGCTCGACGAGGCCGGCCTGCACCTTGGCGCCGTAGCACTCGCCGGTGAGCTTCACGTGCACCTTGACCTTGATCTTCTCGGTCAGCGAGATGCGCTGGAAGTCGAAATGAGTGTACCTGTCGGTCAGCGGGTGGCGCTGGACGGCCTTTACGATGACCACGTCCTCGCCGCCCTGGTAGGCGATCGTTATGATCGGGTTGGCGTCCTTCTTGAGTATGGCGGCGATCGTCTTCTCGTCCACCGTCACGCTCACGGGCTTCTTGTCCTGGCCGTAGATAACGGCGGGGATACGGCCGGCGGCCCTGTGGGCGCTCAGCGTCCCGCGCTGGCCCGCGTTGGTCCGCATCTCGGCTCCGAGTTTAGTCTGTTGCATGGTACTTTTCCTCCTTGTCACACCACCCGCGCTTCCGCGCGGTCCGCTCTTGGCGGACGGCCTTTTTGGCCGGGTGCTTTCACGGGAACGCTCGGTCCCCTGTAAAGTTTTCTTCCTATCCCGGGCAGCTCACATGAAAAGTTCGCTTATGGACTCGCCCATGTGATTGCGTTTGATGGCTTCCGCAAGGAGCGGCGCCACGGATACTACCTTTATTTTAGCACTTTTTGAGGCGTTTACGGGAATGGTATCCGTCAGGATCAGCTCTTCTATGGGGGACTTATCGATCCTTTCGATGGCGTCCCGGCTCAATACGCCGTGGCTGGCGGCGGCTATGATCTTGGCCGCCCCGTGTTCTTTGATGCTCTGCGACACCTGGCACAGCGTGCCCGCGGTGTCCACCAGGTCGTCGAAGATGAAGCAGGTCTTGCCTTTCACGTCGCCGATGATATTGTAGACCACCGCCTCGTTGGGGCGCGGGCGGCGCTTGTCGATGATGACCAGGCCCATCTCCAGGCGCTTGGCGAAGGAGCGCGCGCGCTCCACGCTGCCCACGTCGGGCGAGACCACCACGGTGTTCTCGAAATTGCGGTTCTTGATGTATTCCAGCACCGCCGGCCGGCCGTAGAGGTGGTCCAGCGGGATGTCGAAGAAGCCCTGGATCTGCGGCGCGTGCAGGTCCAGCGTGATCACGCGGTTGGCCCCGGCCGAGGTGATGAGGTTGGCCACGAGCTTGGCGGTGATCGCCACGCGGGGCGCCGGCTTGCGGTCGGCCCGGGCGTAGCCGTAATAGGGGATCACGGCCGTGATGCGGCCGGCGGAGGCGCGCCGCAGCGCGTCCATCATGATCAGCAGCTCCATCAGGCTGTCGTTGACCGGCGGGCAGGTGGGCTGCACCACGTAGCAGTCCTCGCCGCGCACGCTCTCGAGGATATGCACGTCCGTCTCCCCGTCGGCGAACTTGGCCACCTTGGCCTCGGCGAGCGGCACGCCCAGCTTGTCGCAGATCTTGCGGGCCAGGTCGGGGTTGGCGCTGCCGGTGAATATCTTGAACGAATCCCTCTTGCGCAGATTGGGAGTCATTTTTTCCTTTTCTTGAGCTGCTTGACCACCTGCCGGGCGCGCGCTATGGCCAGCGTCCCGCCCGGGACGTCCTCGGTTATCGTGGAACCCGCGGCCGTATAGGCCCCCGGCCCGATGTTCACGGGGGCTACCAGATTGGTATTGGAGCCTATGAACGCGCCGTTCCCGAGAACGGTCTTGTTCTTGTTGACCCCGTCGTAATTACAGGTGATGGTGCCGGCGCCGATATTGACCTTCTCGCCCATCTCGGTGTCGCCCACGTAGCTGTGGTGGTGCATCTTGGAGCCGCGGCCGATGCGCGACTTCTTCACTTCCGCGAAATTGCCTATCTCGGCCGCCGGGCCGATGTCGGAGAGCGGGCGCAGGCGGGCGAAGGGCCCTATGATGGCGCCCTGCCGCACGCGGCTTTTCTCCAGCGCGCAGGAATACTTTATCACCGCGCCGTCGTCGATGACGCAGTCCTCGATGACGCCGCCGGGGCCTATCTTGCAGCCGCGGCCGATGCGCGTCTCGCCCTTGATGAAGACCCCGGGGTGGATCACGGTGTCCTGCCCCACGGTAACGCTCTCCTCGATATAGGTATTGTCCGGGTCGGTCACGGTCACGCCGGCGGCCATCAGCTCGCGGGCCTTGCGCTGGCAGAGCATCTTGTAGGCGGCGGCAAGGTCGGCGCGGGAGTTGATGCCGCTCATCTCGGTGGGGTCGGCCAGCTTGAAGGCGGCCACGCGCCCGCCGGCGGCGATGATATTCTCCAGCGCGTCGGTCAGGTAGTACTCGCCCTTGGAGCCCTTCTTCTTCAGGTCCTTCACGGCCCTGGCGAGCTCGGGCACGGAGAAGAAATAGGTGCCGGAATTGACTTCCTTGATGGAGAGCTCCCACTCGTCGGCGTCGGCGGCCTCCACGCAGGCGGCCACGTTGCCCGCGTGGTCGCGGCGGATGCGGCCGTAGGAGCCGGGGTTCTCCAGCTCGGCGGTCATCACCAGGCAGCCGGGCAGCGAGCGGAAATAGACGTCCCTCATCTTCTTGGCGGTGGCCACGCGCATCAGCGGGGCGTCGCCGCAGAGCACCATGGCATGGGCGTGGCGGCGTATCTCCGGCATGGCCTCCTGCACGGCGCGGCCGCTGCCCTTGAGCAGCTCCTGCCGCACGAAAACCAGTTTGTCGCCGAGGTGGGCCAGCTTCTTTTTCAGCTCGGCCTCCACCAGTTCGGCCTTGTGGCCGGTGATGACTATGATCTTGTCGGGGCCGAGGGCCGCCGCCTTGCGGATGGCGCGCTCGGCCAGGGACATGTCGCCCAGGTAATGCAGGACCTTGGGCAGGTCGGACTTCATCCTGGTGCCGAGGCCGGCCGCCAGTACCACCGCCGCGAAACCTTTGTTTTTGGCCATAGTTAAGAAGAAACCGCAGAAACGGTACGGAGGGACTACGCTTAAATTCTACAAAATAGGCGGGCGCCGGGGCTATTTGCCTATGCGGCGGAGAGCGTTTTCGGAGAGTTTACGGAAGCGCGGCCAGACCCGGCCCCGGGGCCGGTCACAACTTCATCCTGCCCGCGGCGAGTTCGTCTTTTTCGGCGCGCGCCAGTTTCTTGATCGCGGCCTCCAGTTTAGATGCCGCGGAGCGGTCCTTGCGGCGGGTCTTCCAGACCAGGGCCACCGGCCCGAAGGCGGCGGTATACTTGGCCCCCCGCCCGGCATTATGGTCGGCCAGGCGGCCGGCCAGGTCATTGGTAATGCCGGTATACAGCGCGCCGTTGGCGCACTTAACCATGTATACCGTCCAGGACCTGGCTTTTTTTTCGGACATTTTTGGGCTCCCGGGCATGGATTTGAACCATGTCTAACCGAGTCAAAGTCGGTTGTGCTACCGTTACACCACCCGGGAACAAATCTATACGGCACAAGGGCCCGTCCCGCGAGCACGGGAAGGGTACCAGCTTTCCGTCTCGGGGCTTTAGAAGCCTTCGGTTTGGGTCGGCGCCGCCATCGGCCCCGCCTTGGCCAGCTCCGACTCGTATTCCTTGAGGATGAGCTGCTCCAGCTTGCTGCGGAACTCGTTGTGGATCGGGTGCGCTATGTCCTTATAGGTCCCGTCCTTGATCTTGCGGGACGGCATGCAGACTATGAGGCCATTGTTGCCGTTCACGACCTTCATGTTGTGCACCACGAACGCGTTGTCAAAGGTCACAGTCGCGAAGGCCTTCAGCCTGGCCTCGTTCCTGAGATGTATCCTCACTTCGGTGATTTCCATACTCCCCCCCTGTTACCGCCCCCCCTACAGAACATCACTGCTACCGCTTACTCCTGCAAGGCAGCGTTACTATCGCAACTATCCCAAATTCTACCAAAATTTCGTCAAAAATACCCTGTAACCCCTGATACGCGCGGCCGCCCGGGCCAGCCGGGCCGCCGCTGCAGGCCGCCAGCAGAGGGCGAACACCGTGGCCCCCGAGCCGGACATCATGACCGCGTCGGCCCCCAGCCGCAGCAGCTTTTCCTTGGCCTGCCGTACCGCCTTGTGGCGCGGCAGCACCGGGTCCTCCAAGCGGTTGGAGAGCAGGCCGGCGTGTTCCGGCCCGAACTTCCCGGCTTTCAACAGGAGGCAGAGCCGGCCGAAATCCTTCAGGCGTCCTTTAACCTCCCCGGCGGCGGCCACCTTCAGATTGCCGTAAACCTCTTTAGTGTAGACGGGCGCGCCCGGGTAGACCAGCACCAGCCTCGGCAGGCGGCCCTTCATGGCCAGGGGCCTGAGCTTTTCGCCGCGGCCGCGGCCTACGGCGGCCGGCGCTTCGAGCATGAAGAAAGGCACGTCGGAGCCCACCGAGGCCGCTATTTTCATGAGCCGCGGGCGAGCGGCCTTGCCCACCTTGTATAGCCGGGCCAGGCCCAGCAGCGCGGCGGCCGCGTCGGATGATCCCCCGCCCAGGCCCGCGCCCACGGGGATGCGCTTCTCCAGTTCTATGGCCACGGCCGGCGCCAGGCGGAAAGCCTCGAAGAATTTCACGGCCGCCTTGTGGACGATATTGTCCTCCGGCCGGCCCAGCTCGCGGGGACCGCCCTTCACGGCCAGCTTTATGCCCGGGGCCGCCCGGCGCAGGCGCAGCGTGTCGCAGAGCCCGGTGCGCGCGAACAGCGTGACCAGGTCGTGGTAACCGTCGGGCCGGCGGCGCGGCGCTTCCAGGAACAGGTTTATCTTGGCGGGAGCCTTTACGATCATGCCTTACTCCGGCAGAACAGGCGAGTTGACGCCCTTGAAGTTCATCTGGCCCGGGTCCAGCGTCACCTTGAGCGAGACGTGCGGGAAGCTGAATTCCAGCACCTGCGGTATCAGGAAGAGGTTGCGCAGGAAATAGCGGGAAGGCTTCAGGGCCAGCTTGGGTTCCGCCGCCGGCTTGAGCGCCCCGGGGGTGCCGTCCCCGTCGAGGCAGACCTCGCGGCCGGCCCCGGCATAGCAGTCGTCGCCCCAGTCGCCGCCGCTGAAACCGGCGGCCAGCGCCCGGCCCGCGAACCAGTCCCGCAGCTCGGCCGTCACCAGCGAGGACCAGTAGTAGAAGGCGGCCGGGTCCAGCTCCTTGAGCTCCACGGCGTCCATCTCGAAAGCCCCGTCTTTGAAACGGGCCTTCCAGAGAGGGGCCATCAGCGGCCCCATCACGGTGAGGGTGAAATCGTCGGGTTGGGAGAAGCGCAGCATGGCGTCGAACTTGACCGTGCGCCCGCGCAGCCTGGCCTCGACCTTGGCGAAAGAGGAAAAATCCATACCGTAGGCCAGGAAGCGGCGCAGGTATTCGTGGCGCAGCGGCCCCGCCTGCTCCGCGGGGATCTTCTTCTGCAGCGCCTTAAGCCTGGCGTCCGCGGCGGCCCTCCTGGCCGGCTTCTCCAGCAGCCTCGCCGTGCGCCAGGCGAACCAGGCGGCCTTACTGTCCCCTGAGGCCTCGTAAATATCCCCGGCGTGCCCCCAGATCACGGCGTCGTCGCGCAGGACCTTGAGGGCTTCTTTTATCGCCGCCAGGGCGGCGGGCGCGTCACCGCGCCTGAATTTGACCCAGGCCAGCGAATCCATGAAGGCCCCGTTCGCCGGCTCCAGCGCCACGGCGCTGGAGATCAGCACCTCGGCCTCCTCCAGCTTCAGGCCCCGGTCCGCGAGGGAATAGCCCAGGTAATTTAGCACGTTGGCGTTGTTCGGGTTCTTCTCCAGCAGCCGGCGGAAATTCTCCTCGGCCGCGACGATATCCCCCACCCTTTCGCTGATGACGGCGTACTGCATGCGCGCCTCGGAGTTGCCCGGCTGCTTGGCGATAAGGGCCTTGAGCAGCTCCCTGGCTTTAGGGGTCTTGCCGGTGTCGTCGTAGCCGAGCGCCAGGAAATAGGAGATCTCCCCGTTGTCCGGCCACTTTTTGGCGGCCGCTTCCAGCATGGCTATGGCCTTGTCGTAGCGGCCGTCCTGTGTATAGTGGTAGGCCAGGCGCAGCGAGGCGTCGGGGTCCTGCTTCAGGGCCGCCGAGCCCTCCAGGTAGGCGGCCGCGGCGCGGAAATCCCGGCGCTGTTCGCTGATGATCGACAGCCAGTAGGAGGCCACCGGGTCGGTCTTGTCGAGCGCGTAAGCGCGCAGGAAATTCCTCTCCGCCGCGGCCAGGTTCATGGCGGCCGGCGAGGTATAGATGGTGCCTATATGGTTGAAAAGCCCCTTGTTATTGGGCTCCAGCTGCGCCAGCTCCTCGTATTCCGCGAGCGCCGCCGCGGTGTCGTTCTTAACCTCGTAATACTCGCCCAGCATGTAGCGGGGCTGGGGATAGTAGCCGTCGGCCTCCTTGGACCTGAGCAGGCTGCGGCGCATCTCCTCGTACCGGCCCTTGGCGTTGTGGAGCACCGCGATCTGGTAGTTCACCTCGGCGGCGTCCTCGGGGCGCAGGGCCAGGTAGCGGTTCAGGTAGCCGATGGACTTGTCCGGGTCGCGGCCGCTCCAGAGGCTGGCCAGCTGGTAGATCGCCTCGTGGTTCTCCGGGTCCAGCGCCGCCGCCTTCTCGAAGGCGTCGGCCGCGGCCTGCATCTCGCCGGCGGCCCAGCGCACGTTGCCGTAAAGCACCCAGTTGTCGGCGGTGGCGGAGTCGGCCTTTACCACGTACTCCGCCCAGCCCGCCGCCTCGTCGACCTTGCCCACGCGCAGCGCCAGGTTGAGCGCCTGCTTGCGCACGAAAACGGACTCGGGGTCCAGCAGCAGCGCGCGCTTGTACTCCTGCAGCGCGGAGTCGTAGCTCCCCTTGCGTTCCAGCACCATGCCGTTCATGAAGCGCAGGTAGGCTTCCTTGTCGCCGGCGGCGGGGGCCGCGGCGGGCAGCAGGCACAGGCACAGCATCGTCAGAGATATGGTCTTCATCTTCACAGTCCTTGCGAGGGCAGCGTCTTCCTCATCAGCAGCGCGTCGTCCGCGCCGTTATAGAATTTCGGCCGGCGCCCCACGGTCTCGAAACCGAGCGAGGCGTAGAGCGCGATGGCCGGGGCGTTGCGCTCGTTCACTTCCAGGTCTATCTCCCGGCACAGGTTCTTGGCCGCGTACTCGGCCAGCTTGCCGAGCAGCGCCCTGGCGGCGCCGCGCCGGGCGAAGGCCCCGGCCACGGCCAGGGTATTAAGCTGCACCTGCGGGCGCAGCAGCCAGAAATTCACGAACCCCACCGCCGCGCCTTCGTGCTCGGCGGCCAGCGTGACGGAGTGCCGGTTGCGCTCCTCGGCCTCGAAGCCGCGCACTCCCCAGGCCGGGAACCCCGGGTGCTCGGCCTCTATGGCCGCGAAGGCGGGATAGTCCTCCCGCCGGGCCCTTCTAACCAGCACGGCCGCCCCGCCCCCGGTAGCTGATATTGTTCTGCAGCTCGTACTTGGCCGGCTTCAGGTAAAGCGGGCGCAGCGAGGCCGAACCGCGGGCCTGGCAGGCTCTGATGATCCAGGCCGGCAGCACCTTGGAAACGGCTGCCGGGGCCCGCAGGGCGCCGGGCGGCAGCAGCGAATAGATCCCCGGGTATTCCTCCGCGTCGCCCACCGCGTAGACGTTCTTTTCCGCGGCGAGCAGGGCGCGCAACTCCGGCTCCTTCAGCCAGGCCGGTTCCCCGGCGGGGCGCAGGTCGGGGCGGAAAAGCTGGCAGAAGAACTCGTCCTTGAAAGCGTGCAGCAGCACCGCCAGGCGGCCGCCGGGAGCGGCGGCGGCCCAGCGGCGGAAATGCGGGGTGGAGGCGGCCTGGCAGGCCAGCGTCTCGAAGAGCGTCACCGTCAGCACCCTGGCCCCGGCCAGCGCCTTCAGGGACCCGGCCAGCGTCAGCGCTATCCTGATGCCGGTGAAGCGGCCCGGGCCGCGCACGGCGCAGACCGTGCCCACGGAACGCAGGCCGGCGTCCGCTCCGGCCAGCACCCGGCGGGCCAGCGGGAACAGGGCCAATTCCTGGTTGAAAACCTTTCTCTGGGCCTGGCTCAGCCGTCCCCCGGCGAGCGCGGCCAGTTTCAGCCGCGTGCCGGAAGTGCAGACGCCCAGCGTCACTTTTTGAGCCATCGCGCCTCCACCTTTTTCATGAGCGGCACCGCCCAGCCCGGGGCGGCGGCCTTTATGCCGCGCCTGTCGCCGCCGGCCAGGAGGAATTCCAGCCGCAGCGGGTCGGCGGCGGCGAAGATCTCCCCGCCCTCGCCGGGCCACTCCACGGCGGCAACGCCGTCGGGCCGGCCCAGGTACTCGTCGAGGCCTATATTCTCCATGTCCGCCTCGCCGGCCCGGAACAGGTCGAAATGGTAAACGTTAAGGCGGCCCTTATAGGCGCGCATCAGGTTGAAGCTGGCGCTGACCGGCAGTTTTTTCGCGCCGAGCGCGGCGGCCAGCTCCCGCACGAAAAAGGTCTTGCCCGCCCCTATCGGACCTTCCAGGAACAGCGCGCGGCCGCCGGGCAGCACCGCCGCGAAGAGGCGGGCCAGCCGGGCGGTCTCCTCCGGGGAGGCGCTGGCGAATTTAAAAGTGTTCGAAGTTTTTGACCGTGCCATCGAAATTCTCTATGACCGCGCCCGCGCCCTTCTCCACCCTGCCGACCACCCGCGCCCCGGGGAGCAGTTTCCGTATCTCCCCCAGCCGGGCGGGCCGGGCCGTGAAGACCAGGCCGTAATCCTCGCCGCCGCCTATGGCGTAGTAGCGCCAGGGCCGCCCCGTACCGGCGGCGTAGCGGCCCAGGGCCCGCGAGCAGGCGTCCTCGCCGGGCGCCACTACCACCCGGCAGCGGGAGAGCTCCGCGAGTATGGCCGCGCTGCGGGCCAGCCCGTCGGAATTGTCCAGCATGGCCGTGGCCAGGCCGCGGCGGCCTATCAGGGCCCCGGCGGCCAGCTGCGGCTCCGGGCGCCAGAACGCTCTTATGAGCCCGGGAAAGCGCTTTTTGTCCGCGGCCCGCTCGTTCATCAGTATCTCGAGGCCGGCGGCGGATTCGCCCAGCGGGCCGACGTTCAGCAGCAGGTCTCCGGGCCGGGCGCCGTAGCGCGTGACCAGGCGGGAATTGCCGGACTCGCCCCAGACCGTCATGTAGAAATGGTTCTCCCTCGCGCCGGCCAAATTGCCGCCGGCCACCGAGATGCCGAAGCGCAGCGCCTCGCGCCTGAGCTCGCGCATGAAGCGCAGCGAGAACTCCGGCGGGGTGGTGCGGCGCAGGCCCGAGCCCACCACGCAGCTCACCGGCGTCACCTCGCCCATGCTGGCGAGGTCGCTGAGGTTCATACGGGTAAGCTTGCGGGCTATGTCCTCCGGAGTGGCGAAGCGCGGCTGGTAATGGGTGCCCTCCACCATCTCGTCGGTGGTTATCACCAGGTCGCGGCCCCGGCCGTGCCGGAGCACGGCGCAGTCGTCCCCGGGGCCCAGCAGCAGCCGGCGGTCGCCGGGAAAGCGGAAGGTCTTTTCGATATGCTCAATGAGCCGGGCTTCGGCGCCCTTACGCTGCGTCATCGCTCGAGGCTCCTTATGGCGGCAGGCAGGAAATCCAGCAGTTCGCCGGCCAGCACGCAGCGGCCGGTAAGTTTTTTGGCGGCCAGTTCGCCGCAGCGGCCGTGCAGCCAGACGGCCAGCGCCGCGCTGCGCAGCGCGGCGTCCGGCGTGACCCCCCGGGCCAGGCCGTTCTGCGCGCAGAAGCCGGCTATCAGCCCGGCCAGCACGTCGCCGGTGCCGCCCTTGGCCAGTTCCGGGCCGCCGGTAGTGTTCCTGTATATCTCTTTCCCCGAGCAGACCAGGGTGCCGGGCCCCTTGAGCACCGCGGCCCCGCCGCAGAGCCGCGCGAGGGCGCGGGCCGCGGCCTCGCGGTCTCCGTAATTTTTACCGAGCAGGCGGGCCGCCTCGCCGGGATGCGGGGTTATGACGGGGCAGGCGGACTTTATCCGCGGGGGCCTCGGGCAGCCGGCCAGCGCGTTCAGCGCGTCGGCGTCGGCGACCACGGGGATCTCCAGGGAGGCCAGCAGTTTCAGCGCGAAGGTCCTGGCGCCCGGCTTGTCGCCCAGGCCCGGCCCTATGAGCAGCACGTCGATCTTTTTGCGCCCGGCGAAAGCCGCCACCTCGGCGGCGGCCGCGGGGGTGAAGGCGCCGCCCGCGCAGGAGGCGCCGAAGGTCATGGCCTCGGGCAGGGCGCAGGCGATAATTTTCCGCTCGCTTTCCGGGCAGGCCACGGTAACCAGGCCGGCGCCGGCCTTGAGCGCCGCCCGCGCGGCCAGCACCGCGGCGCCGGTCATGCCGCGCGAACCGGCGGCCACCAGCACGCGCCCGTAGTCCCCCTTGTGGGAGTCGCGGCGGCGGGCCGGCAGCAGCCCCTTCACGAAAGCGCGGGTGAGGGTTTTCATTCGAAAGCTATGACGGCGGCGCAGGCGTAGGCCGCGGTATGGGAAATAGAGACCAGCAGGCGCGCCTTCGGGCGGCCTTTTACCCGCACCTGCGGGCGGCCGCTGTCCGTGTTCTCGACTTCTATGGAGTTGAGGGCCAGCGAGGTTTCGTCGAGGGCCTTGATGACCGCCTCCTTGACCGCGAAGCGGGCGGCCAGGCGCTCGTGGCGGTTGCGGCTGCGGGCCGCGTAGGCGAGCTCGCCCGGGGTAAAGACCTTCTTCAGGAACCGCGGGTTGGCGGCCAGGCGGCGCACCCTGGCTACTTCCGCCAGGTCCACGCCCAGCCCGGCGACCGAAAGGGCGGCCTTGCGCGGCATGGTCAGCGCACCGTCACGCTCTTGGCCAGGTTGCGCGGCTTGTCGATGTCGCACTTCTTGGCCAGCGCCACGTGGTAGGCGAAGATCTGCAGCGGGATCACCGTCAGCATGGGCGTGAAAAGTTCGGGGGCCTTGGGCAGCACTATGTAGCGGGAAGCCTTCACCGTCTTGCGCGACTCGGCGTCCACTATGGCCACCACGTCGGCGCCGCGGGCCTTGGCCTCCTCCACGTTGCCGGCCGTCAGCTCCAGCGCCCGGCCCGACGGGGCCACCGCCAGCAGCGGCATGCCTTTGTAGATGATGGCGATCGGGCCGTGCTTCATTTCGCCGGCGGCGTAGCCCTCGGCGTGCACGTAGGAGATCTCCTTGATCTTGAGCGCGCCCTCCAGGGCTATCGGGAAATTGACGTGCCGCGAGATGAACAGGAAATGCTCGCTGTGGGAGAAGCTCTCCGCCACCCGGGCGATCTCGCCTTCCAGGGCGAGCGTCTCCTCTATAAGGCGCGGGACCTTGAGCAGGTCCTCGGCGTAGCGCCTGGCGTCTGAGGCCGCGAGCGCGCCGCGGGCCGCGGCGAAATGGCCGGCCAGCACGTAGATGGCGGCCAGCTGGCCCAGGAAAGCCTTGGTGGAGGCCACGCCGATCTCCGGGCCGCAGTGGGTCTGCAGCACATAGTCGGCCTCGCGGGTAAGAGTGGACCCGACGGTATTGGTCACGGCCAGCACCTTGGCGCCGGCGGCCCGCGCCTCGCGCACAGCGAACAGGGTATCCGCCGTCTCGCCGGACTGGGAGATGGCTATCACCAGGGTGTCCTTGGCCATCAGCTTCGCCCGGTCGGTGAACTCGCTGGCGATGTCGGCCGAGGCCCGCAGGCCGAAATTCTCGAACAGCACCCGGCCCACCAGCCCGGCGTGGTAGGCGGTGCCGCAGGCGATGAACTGGATATTGGAGAAACCTTTCATCGCGGCCGCGGAAAGCCCGGTCTCCTGCTTGAGCACGTCGCCGCCCAGCGGCAGCAGCCGGCCGCGCAGCGTATTCTCCACGGCCTCGGCCTGCTCGTGGATCTCCTTGAGCATGAAATGCTTGTAGCCGCCTTTCTCGGCCATGGTGGAGTCCCACTGTATGGTCACGAACTCCTTCTGGGTCTTCTTGCCGGCGAAGGTGTAGTAATCGATCCCGTCCTTGCGCACGGCGGCCATTTCCCCGTCGTTGAGGAACACCACTTTCTTGGTGTGCTTGAGGAAGGCGGACACGTCGGAAGCGATGAAGTTCTCCCCCTTGCCCAGGCCCAGCACCAGCGGGCTGTGCATGCGGGCGGCCAGCAGCATGTCGGGGCAGCTGGCCCAGACGGTGGAGATGGCGAAGGAGCCCTTCAGGTCCGCCACGGTGCGCCGGAAGGCCTCGAAGAACACCGGCTCGAGCATGTCGGCCCGCACGGCCTTCTCCCGCACGTGCAGGGCCTTGAGCTTCTCCTCCAGCAGGTGGGCTATCACCTCTGTGTCGGTCTCCGACTTGAACTTGTGACCGGCGGCCAGCAGCTTTTCCTTGAGCTCCAGGTAATTCTCTATGATGCCGTTGTGCACCACGACCACGCTGCCGGAGCAGTCGGTGTGCGGGTGGGCGTTGTCCTCGGAGGGGGCGCCGTGGGTGGCCCAGCGGGTGTGGCCCACGCCGGAGCGGGCGCCCTTGGCCGGCTCCTCGGCCACGAGCGCGTCCAGCGCGTCCACGCGGCCGCTCACGCGGCGCAGGTAGAGCTGGTTCTTGGCGTCCACCACGGCGATGCCGCAGGAATCGTAGCCGCGGTATTCCAGCCGTTTCAGGCCGTCGATCAGCACTTCGGTGGTCTTAGTGTCGCCGATATATCCGGTTATTCCGCACATAGTCCCTCTCGCTTCAGCATGGGGCGGACGGCCCGCCGGCGGGCAAGCCCGCCGCCGCGCCGCCCGCGGCCGCCACGGGAAAGTTTACTGGATCAGCCGCTTCATCTCCGCGACGGCCGACTTGAGGCCCACGAACAGGGAGCGGGAAATGATGGCGTAGCCGATGTTGAGGCAGTCCATGCCCTCGATGCGGGCCACCGGCGCCACGTTGTAATAGTCCAGGCCGTGGCCGGCGTGCAGCTCCATCTTGAGCTCCTTGACCAGGAAGCCCGCGAGCTGCAGCTTCTCCAGCTCCTTGGCCTGCAGCTTCTTGCCCCAGGCCTCGGAGTACTTGCTGGTGCAGAGCTCTATGCTGTCGGCGCCCAGGTTGTGAGCCGCGCGGATGGCGCCCGGCTCGGGGTCGGTAAAGAGGCTCACCGAGATGCCGGAATCGGACAGGCTCTTGATGACGCGGGCGAGCTCGGCCTGCTTGCCTTCGAGCTTGAGGCCGCCCTGCGTGGTGACTTCCTTGGAGCTCTCGGGGACCAGGCAGACGGAGTCGGGGCGCATCTTGAGCGCTATCTTCTCCATCTCGGCGGTGGCCGCCATCTCGAGGTGGATGAGGCCCTTCACCTCGTTGCGCACCCTCTCGATATCGGAATCCTGGATATGCCGGCGGTCCTGGCGCAGGTGCATCACCACCATGTCGCCGCCCGAGCTGTACACCACGCGCGCGGCCTCCACGGTGTCGGGGTTCTTTTCCCGGCGGGCCTGGCGCAGCGTGGCCACATGATCGATATTGACTCCCAGCTTGACGTGTCTCATTTGTCCTCCCTGAAACGTAAAAACCTTAAATCACTTCGCGGCCAGCGCCCCGGAATGCTTCCGGTAGTGCTCCAGCAGCTCGTCGGCGATGGCCTTGATCTTCGCCCTGGACTCGCCCTCCACCAGCAGGCGCAGCAGCGGCTCGGTGCCGGAATAGCGGATGAAGATGCGCCCGTTGCCCTTGAGGCCGTTCTCGAGCTTCTCGAGCTTCTCGCTGAAACCGGGCACGGCCTTGAAGGCGGGCTTATGCGCCACCTTCACCTTCTCCAGCACCTGCGGGTAGCGCTTCCAATGCCCGCGGAACCAGCTGAAAGGCTTGCCCATGTCCATCACGGCGGCCAGCGTCTGCAGCGCCGTCAGGATGCCGTCGCCCGTGGGGGCGAATTCGCGGAAAATTATGTGGCCGCTGGTCTCGCCGCCCAGCTTCAGGTCGCCCTTCTCCATCGCGTCCGTCACGTTCTTGTCGCCCACCGGCACCTGCGCCACGCCGATGCCCTGGCCCTCGAGGTACTTGATGAGGCCGTAGTTGGACATGAAGGTCAGCGAGACGCCGCTGTTGGTCAGCCGGCCGCGGGACTTCAGGTAGGGGGCGGCCATGGCTATCACGTCGTCGCCGTCGAGCTGCGCGCCTTTCTCGTCGGCGAACATGCAGCGGTCCGCGTCGCCGTCGAAGCTGATGCCGCAGAAAGCGCCCCACTTCGCGGCGGCGGCGGCCATCTTTTCGGTATGCAGGGCGCCGCAGCCCATGTTTATATTTTTCCCGTTAGGCTTGTCGCCTATCACCTTAACCTTGGCGCCCAGGTCACGGAAGATGCGCGGGGCTATCTTGTAGGCGGCGCCGTTGGCGCAGTCGAGCAGTATCTTTTTACCCTTCAGCGTGAAGCCCGACGGCAGTGTGCCTTTGAGGAACTCCTCGTAGTCGCGGGTAAAATCTTTTTTATGCAGGCCGGGATGCGTCGGGCGGAACTTCAGCGGCTCCTTGCCCAGCAGCAGGCGCTCGATCTTGTTCTCGATGGCGTCGTTGAGCTTGAGCCCGTCGTTGGAGAAGAACTTGATGCCGTTGAATTCCGGCGGGTTGTGGCTGGCCGAGATGACTATGCCGAAGTCCGCGTTCTCGCGCTTGACGAGGTAGGAGACCGCGGGCGTAGGGATGATGCCCAGGTCCACCACCTTGAACTTGCTGGCCCCGAGGCCCTCCACCAGGTACTTCTTGATGAGCTTGCCGGAGGCCCTGGAATCCATTCCGATGAGCACCACCGGCTTGCCGGCGTGGCCCTTCTTTTTATATTTGGGCAGCACCAGCGAAGCCGCGTAGCCTATCTTGCGGATGAAATCGGGGGTAAAGGGGTAGTCCCAGGTAATGCCGCGTATGCCGTCGGTGCCGAAAAGTTTTCCCATGGTGGAAAGATTCCCGCCTTTGAAAGCCGCTTATATAATTTTATATTATATCATTTAGGTTGGCGCTGTAAGGCCAGTAGGGAAGGATGGCCGAGCGGTTTAAGGCGCCGGTCTTGAAAACCGGTGTACGGTTAATCCGTACCGTGGGTTCGAATCCCACTCCTTCCGCAGATTTCTTCTTTTAAAAAAATCCGCAGAAAAATTGCTGTTTTCTGCGCGCGCGGAATTAAAATTAAATATAAATTCCCAAGGCTTTTTGAACTCGACGGAAAGCCGCCGCCTGCCTATACGGAAGTTCGAACCGATCTTTTTCAGTTTTTCCCGGTTTTCCTCCGCTTTTCCTCTCTCCGCCAACTCTCCGACGTGAATAGCCTCGCGGTATAGCTCTATCTCCGGTTCGAACCGATTTGCTCCCTGCCGGGCAAAAGCTGCGAGTTTGTTTTCAATTTCCACTTTATCGTTGACCAATTGGGCCTTGCGCCGGGCGTATTCGTCCTGCGTCAAGTGCCCGTTCAGTGCCAGGTCCAGCAACTTGCCCAATTGGTCATTAAGGAGAACCAAGTTATCTCGCAGCTTTTGCGCGGCACTCTCCACGGCCTGGGCCAATGCGGCTCGCTCCTTCTCTGCCATCAGGATGAGCCCATTGGCCAGGGCCGGGGGTAAGGAAACAGATTTTAGTTCTCCTTTTATTTGTTC
>CAYSYJ010000003.1:0-34467 GCA_964435105.1 uncultured Elusimicrobiaceae bacterium | reverse complement strand
GCGGCGGAGGGCACCGCGCCGCCGGGCTGGTAAATATTGGTCACGAGGAAATCCACGCTGTAGGAGTAGTCGCCGTCCTCGGGCCGGACCACGGGGGAGAGAGGGGGCACGCCGGCCGCGGCGAACAGCGGCAGCGCGGCCTGGCCGGCGGCCAGGGCGTTCTTCTCGAAGGGGAAGGTCTCGCGGGCGTCGTAGCGGGCCACCGAGTACTGCGGCCTGGGGCCGTAGGAGTTGGCCCTCACCACGTACTCCACCTGCACGGCGTAATCCCCGTCGGGGCGCTCCACGGCCTTGCCGCGCAGGGCCGGCACGCCGGCCTGCCTGAACAGGTTGAGGTAGGCGGGCACGCCTTTTTCGGCCTCGCTCTCGAAAGTGAACTTGCCGCCGGTATAGTTCTCGAACTTCACCAGGTACTCCTGGGTGGGGCGCAGCAGGTTCTTCTGCAGGTAATCCACGGCGAAGGCGTTATCCGAACCCTCCTCGTAGACATAGGCGCCCAGCACCGGCACCTTGGCGTTGCGGAAATTGGCGGCGCAGGCCTTCATGGCGGCCTCCGCGTCCTGCGTCCGCCAGTAGGCGGCCCCGTTGCGGTAGGCGCCCACGAGCGCGGCAGGGGGCAGGGCCGCGCCGTTCCTGACGGTGGGGATATAGTCTATGACGAAGGAATAGTCGTTGCCGGCCTCTACCACGCGGCCGCCCAGGGTGGTGACGCCCGCGGCTTTAAGCGCCGCTATGCGGGCGTCCATGGCCGGCTTCGCCTGGCTTTCGAAAGAGAAGGTCTCGTCGGTGGAGTAGGCGGCTATCGCCACGCCGGGGGGAGTGACCGGGGACGGCTGCGGGGGCTTGGGGAACTGGAACTGCGGCAAGTCCGCGGCGCCTTCGGAGTCGAGCGTGAAAGGCTGCGAAAAGGCCGGAACGGAAAAAGCCAGGAGCGCGAATATGGCTGCGGAACTTTTGGACATAGTCCTCCCTCTGTACCTCTCTATTATAATAACTGACGGCCCCCGGCGCATGGGCCGAAGGGCCGTCTTTTTGCTGGGCCGGACGGGCTAATTGCCGGCGCGGCGCTTCCACTCCGTGACGGCCTGCAGGGCCGCCAGCGGGGTCATATTGTCGGTGTCGCACATCTTTATCTCGTCCAGCACCGGGTGCGAGGAGAAGATGGGCAGCAGGGGCGTCTGGTCGGCCTCCTTGGAGTCCACCTGGATATTCCCCTTGGTCTCGAGCGTGTGCAGGATCTCGCGGGCTCGCTGTATGGCCGCGTCCGGCAGGCCCGCCAGCTGGGCCACGTGGATGCCGTAGGACTTGTCCGCGGGGCCCGGGTTGATCTTGTGCAGGAATACCACCTCGGTCTTGCCGAGGGCGTTGGTCCATTCCTTGACCGCGATGTTGAAGTTGCGGATGCCGCTGAACTTCTCGGCCAGCTCCGTCAGCTCGAAATAGTGCGTGGCGAACAGCACCTTGGGCCCGCCCTCGGGCTTATAGAGGTGCTCCACCACCGCCCAGGCGATGGAGATGCCGTCGAAAGTGCTGGTGCCGCGGCCCACCTCGTCGAGCAGGATGAGGCTGCGCGGGGTGGCGAGGCGCATGATCGCGGAGGTCTCGCGCATCTCCACCATGAAGGTGGACTCGCCGCGGGCCATGCGGTCCTGCGCGCCGATGCGCGTCATCACCCTGTCCACCAGGCCGACCTCGGCCGCCTTGGCCGGCACGAAGGAACCGATCTGCGCGAGGATCACGATGACGGCGGCCTGGCGCAGGTACACGCTCTTGCCGCTCATGTTGGGGCCGGTCAGGATGATGACCCGGGCGTCCTCGCCGCCGAGGGCCAGGTCGTTGGGCACGAAAGTCCCGGCCGGCAGGAAGCGCTCCACGGCGGGGTGGCGGCCCTCCTCTATCTTCAGCTGGTCTCCGGAACAGATATGGGGCTTGGCGAACTCGTAGCGCACCGCGGCTTCGGCCAGCGAACAGAACACGTCCAGCTCGGCCGCGCCGGTGGCGAAGGACTTCAGCTCGCCTATCGCGGCGCGCACCTTCTCGCGCAGCTCGCCGAACAGGTGGGCCTCGAGCTTGGACATCTTCTCCTCGGCCCCGAGTATCTTGTTCTCGAGGGCCTTGAGCTCCTCGGTGATGTAGCGCTCGGCGTTGACCAGGGTCTGCTTGCGCACGAAATAATGGGGCACTTTCTGCGACTGGGCCTTGGACACCTCGATATAGTAGCCGAAAACGCTGTTGTAGCCGACCTTCAGCGTCGGGATCTGGGTCTTCTCCTTCTCGCGCAGCTCGATGTCGGCCAGCAGCTTCTGGCTGTCGCGGCGGACCACCCGCAGCTCGTCCAGGGCGCCGTCGTAGCCTTCGCAGATCACGCCGCCGTCGGAGAGCCGGGCGGGCGGGTTCTCGGCCAGGGCCTTCTCCAGCTCGCCGCGCAGGCCGTTGAGGGCGTGCGAGACGGAATCCATGCGGGCCGCCAGTTCGGGCGCGCACTCGAAGAAGCCGGCCGAGCTCAGGAGCAGCTTCAGGCGGGGCAACTGGCCCAGCGCCTTGCGCACCGCGGCCAGGTCGCGCGGCGAGGCGGAAAGGTTGATGACGCGCCCGAGCAGGCGCTCTATGTCCGGCACCTGGGCCAGGATGTCGCCCAGCTGCTCGCGGCTCTCCCTGTTCTCGGCGAGGAAGGCGGTGAAGGCCTGGCGCGCCAGGATCTCGCGGATGTCGGCCAGCGGCTCCAGCAGCCAGCGGCGCAGCATGCGCGACCCCATGGCCGTGCGGGTCAGGTCCATGACGCCCCAGAGGGTCTTGGAGTCGTCGCCGTCGGGCGAGGAGACCAGCTCCAGCGTCTTGATGGCGGACTCGTCGAGCTGCATGCGGTTGGCGGGCTCGTAATAGGAGGGGGAGAAAACTTCCTTGAGCCCGGGCTGGGTCTGGCGCACGTAGGAGACGGCCTTGAGGGCGGTCTTCATGGCGAGCTTATGGTTCTGCCACACCGGCTGGGCGGCCCAGGCCGGCTGCGAGGCTTCGGTCCGGGCGTACTCGGTTATCACGGCCGGGCCCAGGCTGAGTCCGCGCTTCTCTATCTCCTTGACGGTGCGCCCGTCGGCGATTATCTCCGCCGGGGCGACGCGCGAGACCAGCGCGAGCAGCTGGTAGAGGTCCGGGTCGTTGAGGTTCTGGGTGGCCTGGAAGTCGCCGGTGGAGGCGTCGAAAGAGGCCAGGCCCCAGCCGACGATGTCCAGGTGCAGGGCGACCAGGTAGCTCGAGGCTTTGGGGCGCAGCAGCTCGTCCTCGACCACGGTCCCGGGCGTTATCAGGCGCACCACCTCGCGCTTGAAAAGCTTGGTCTTTTTAGCCTCGCCGTCGGCGGGGCCGGTCTGCTCGCAGATGGCCACCTTGTGGCCCGCCGCCAGCAGCCTGGCGATATAGCCGGAGGAGGAATGGTGCGGCACCCCGCACATGGGCACGCCCTGGCGGGCGGTGAGGGTGAGGCCCAGCGCGGCGCTCGCGGCCCTGGCGTCGTCGAAGAAAAGTTCGTAGAAATCCCCGAGGCGGAAGAAAAGCAGCGCGTGGGGATAGGAGTTCTTCAATGCCTGGTACTGCTGCATCAGCGGCGTTTCCGGGGTTTCAACCTGTTGGGTCATAAATAGGGGCCTCGGCGGGACTTTTACCTCGTATATTGTATCAAAAGCTCTCTGGCCTCTTTAAGGGTTTTCAGCTCCATGAAGGCGCCCCGGGTGGAGGCCGCGTTGGGCAGGCCCTTGAGCCAGTAGCCCACCAGCTTGCGGGCCTTGGCCAGGCCGTGCTCCTCGCCGTAGATGCCGGCGTTGAGCTCCAGGAAGCGCAGGAAAAGCTTTATGCGGAAGGCCTGCGTGGCGGCCTCCACGCCGGAGCCGGAGAGGCCGGCCGCGATCTCGGAGAAGACCGCCGGGTTGAAGACGGCGGCCCGGCCCACGCCCACGCCGGCGCAGCCGGTTCCGAGGATCGCCCGGGCCTGGGCGGCGTTCTCCACGCCGCCATTGCCGAAAATGGGTATCTTGACCGCCGCCGCCGTGGCGGCCATGGCGGCCAGGTCCACGGGCCCGCTGTGATGCTGGGAGGCCGGCCGGCCGTGCAGGGTGATGGCAGCGGCCCCCGCCTCCTCGCAGACGCGGGCGAGCAGCGGCCCCAGGTTCCCGCCCGGCTCCAAGCCGACGCGGAACTTCACGGTCACCGGGATCTTAACGGCCTTCGCCATCGCCGAGATTATCTGCGCCAGCAGCTGCGGCTTCCGCATCAGGGCCGCGCCGGCGCCGGAGCGCATGATCTTGCGCACGGGGCAGCCGGCGTTGACGTCCACCATGTCGGCCCCGGCCTTTTCGGCCTCCAGGGCCGCCAGCGCCATGCAGGCCGGGTCCGCGCTGAAAAGCTGTATGGCCGCCGGGCGCTCGCCAGGCAGCAGCTCGAGCATCTGGAAGGAGCGCTTATTCCCGTACTTGAGGCTTTCGGCGGAGATCATCTCCGTCACCACCAGGCCGGCGCCGCCCTCGGCGCAGAGCACGCGGAAGGCCGCGTTGGTGATGCCGGCCATCGGGGCCAGCGCGAGGTTGTTGCTGAGGTTTACGCCGCCCACCTGGAGGGGGCGAAGCAGGTTCTGGGTCACGGGTTCAGGGAATAGCTGCCGTCATGCCCCGCGGTGAAGTCGCGGGGGGCCCGCCTGAGCACCCTGTTGATCTCGGAAGCCGGCGCCCCCACCTTGCGCAGCACTTCCAGCTGCAGGGCGAAGGCCCTGTCCTCGGTATCGAGGATGGCGTCCAGGCCTTTGTAGTCGACCTTGAGCGGGTTAGCCTCCGGCCGGGAATTATCCGTAACGCCCGGCGGCGGCGGGGCCTTGCGGGCTTTCCTGCGGCTGTTGAGCTCGAACCAGCCGTGCCAGGCCTGGTGGGCTATGACGCCGGCGCACCAGGTAAGGGACTTGAAAGCGTGGTCCGTGGAAATGGAGGCGGCCACCTTGCCCGGCTCGTAATAAAAACCGGTGCGGTTCTCGCTGCGGATGACGGACAGGTTGCGGCGGATGAAAAGGAAGGTCTCGCGGTCGGCCATCCAGATCAGCTTGAGCGCGTGCGTGACCTGGCTCTGGAACTCCGGCGGGCCCTGTATGTCCAGGCCGGCCTTCGGGTCATAGGGTTCTGGCAGCGCTCCCGGAGGCGGCTTGGACGGCGACGAGAAAACGGCCGGCTCTTCCGCGGCCGGGACGGAAGGCGGCGCGTGCCGGTCATGCGAAACCAGCCCCTTGACGTAATACCAGACCCCGGCGCCCATCAGCAGCAGCGGCAGGAAAGCCAGCGCCTTATGCGTGCGGAAAAAGCTCTTATTTTCCATGGGGTCAGGTCTTTACTTTTGACCTTTTCAAGGACAGCCGCCGGCCGGCGGCCGGGGCAGGTCAAAAGTAAAGACCTGACCCCGGCCGGCGCGCCGTCACTTGGACTTCAGGTAGGACTTGTAGAAGGCTTGCAGTTCGCTGGCCGGGTCCTGGAATTCCAGCACGTGCTTCTTGCAGCCGCGGCGCGAGCAGATCTGCACCTGGCCGCCGGCCTTGAGCTCGAAAGCTATCATCTGGGAGCCGCAGGCGTCGCATTTGCGGGTGCTCTTGAGGTCCGCCTTGCAGGAGGGGCAGCGGAAGCCGGCCACCTTGCCGACGGGCATGTTCATTTCCGTCTCCACCTTGTAGCTGCCGTAGAGGGCGCTCAGGAAGAGCGGCGAGTGCTTGCCGGCATAGGTCAGGTTGACCTCTATGGACGGGGCGCCGTCCAGTTTCTTCGAGGAGTTCATCAGGGATTTGCCGCAATGCGGGCATTTAACTTGAACGCTGACCATGTTAGCCTCCTGTGGCCGAATCGTACGCCAGGGCGCGGTGCGCCCGGGGTTCTGTTTATGATACTAAATTATATCCGGAACCGCGTCTTACTCGTAGCGCAGGGCCTCTATGGGGGAGAGCAGGGACGCCTTGCGGGCCGGCCAGAAGCCGAAGATAACGCCCACCCCGGCCGAGAAGCCGAAAGCCAGCGTCACGGAGAAGGGCGAGATATAGACGGCCCAGCCGGAGAGCTTGGAGAGGATGAGGGAGGCCGCGGCACCGGTCAGGATGCCGATGACGCCGCCCACCACGGAGACGATGACCGCCTCGATGAGGAACTGCAGCAGCACCGCGCGGCTGGTGGCGCCGATAGCCTTGCGCAGGCCTATTTCCTTGGTGCGCTCGCTCACGCTGACGAGCATGATGTTCATGATGCCGATGCCGCCGACGATGAGCGAGATGCCGGCTATCATGCCCAGCAGAGTGCTGAAGGTCTTTATGGTGCCGGTCAGCATGCTCTGCAGCTCGGCCATGTTCATCAGCATCACGCTGTCTTCCTTGTGGGCCGGCACGTTGTGGCGCTTGCGCATCAGCGCCTTGGCGTCCTCCTGCACCTGGTCCATCTTCGAGAAGTCGGCCACTTCCAGCCAGACCGAGTCCACGTAGGTCTTGCCCAGCACCGTTTTCATGGCCGTCTGCAGCGGCACCACCACCACGTCGTCCTGGTCGCGCGGGCCCTGCGCCCCCTTGAGAGGCAGCACGCCGATGACGGTGAAGTTCTTGCGGTTGATCTTTATGGTCTTGCCCACCGGGTTCTCGTAGCCGAAGAGCTCCCTCACCACGGTATTGCCGACCAGGGCCACGCGGGCCAGGCGGCGGCCCTCGGCGTCGGAGAAGAAGCGGCCGTAATAGGGCTGCGAATTGCGCATGGAGGCGTAGACGGCCCCCACGCCGTTTACCGAAGTGCGCTGGTTCTTGGCGCCGTAGGCCACCTGGGCGTTGCCGCCCACGTTGGCGTCGTAGCGGGTCACTCCGTCGATCTCGCCCAGCGCCCTGGCGTCCTCTATGGTGAGGCGGTTCACGGCCCCGGCGCCCAGGCCGGCGCCGCCCGGGCCGCGCGACATGCCGGGCATGACGGCCAGCAAATTGGTGCCCAGCGAGGACATGGATTTCTGGATGGAACGCTGGGCGCCGGTGCCCACCGCGAGCATGGCGATGAGGGAGCCGACGCCTATGATGATGCCGAGCATGGTAAGCAGGGAGCGGGTCTTGTTGCTGATTATCGAGGTCAGGGAGGAGGAAAGGTTCTCGGCCACTTCCCTCCAGCTCAGGAAGGAGGTCCTGGGGATGCGCAGGTGCTTCTCCTCCCCGCCCGGCTTCGGGGCCTTCCGGACGGTGTCCTCTATGATGACGCCGTCCTTGAGCTTGATGACGCGGTCGGCCCAGGCGGCGATGTCCGGCTCGTGCGTGACCATGACCACCGTGATGCCCTGCTCGTCGTTGAGCCGGCGGAAGATGCGCATGATCTCGTTGGACTGGTCGCTCGCCAGGTTGCCGGTGGGCTCGTCGGCGAAGATGAGCTTGGGGTCGTTGACCAGGGAACGGGCTATGGCCACCCGCTGCTGCTGGCCGCCGGAGAGCTGGTTGGGCCTGTGGCCGGAGCGGTCACCCAGCCCCACCTGGTCCAGGTATTTCTTCGCCTCGTGCGGGCGGCTCTTCTCGCCCAGGTAGATCTGCGGCAGGGCCACGTTGGCCGCGGCGCTCATGCGCGGCAGCAGGTTGAACTGCTGGAAGACGAAGCCGAGTATCCTGGCCCGCAGGTAGGAGAGCTCGATATCGTCGAGATCGGACACTTCCCGGCCGAAAAGTTTATAGGAACCGGAGGTAGGCCGGTCGAGCAGGCCCAGGATATGCATCAGGGTGGACTTGCCGGAGCCCGACGGGCCCATGATGGCCACGAACTCCCCTTCCTTGACGGTGAGGTCCACGCCCTTGAGCACCTCCAGGGGCTCGCCGCCCATCTGGTAGGTTTTCCTGATGCCTTTTATCTCGATCATAAAGCGCCCCGGTCCCGGCGGCTCAGCGGCCCCGCATCGCGCGCTGCGCCTGCCGGTTCATGCCGGGGCGGCCGGGCATCAGCGGGTTCTTGCCGGAGGAATCCTTCTGGGGCGTATAGCCGGCCGCGGAATAGAGCACGGTGTCGCCCTCCGACAGGCCGGAAACGACCTCCACCATGTCCTCCTCGTTCTGGCCGGTCTCCACGCGGGCATAGGCCGGCTTGCCGTCTTTCACGGAAACGATCACCGCCGTCTCGCCTTTCGGGTCCGTGGTCACGGCCGCGGCGGGGATCAGCAGCACGTCCTTGCGTTCCGAGATCTTCACCTTGATGTTGGCCGTCATCTGCGAGCGGAAGAAGGGCGGCACCCGGTCGGGGCGGATCTTGACGGTATAGGTCACAAC
The DNA here is from genome assembly GCA_964435105.1 of uncultured Elusimicrobiaceae bacterium. GTDB lineage: Bacteria > Elusimicrobiota > Elusimicrobia > Elusimicrobiales > UBA9959 > UBA9959. Next base: position 26,183 of record CAYSYJ010000003.1, on the reverse strand, counting down.
GTTGTTCTTGGTGGTGCCCTCGTCGAGGATCTTGAAGACCGTGCCCTGCACCGGGCGGTCCGGGTAGGCGTCCAGCACTATGGAGGCGCGCTGCCCCTTGCGCACGCGCCCGATGTCGGATTCGTCCATGCTGGCGGAAACTATCAGCTTGTCGGAGATGGCGAAGAGCACGGTGCTGGCGCCCACGGTCTGGCCTTCCACGATGTTCTTGAGGATCAGCGTGCCGTCGATGGGGGAGATGACCTTGATGGGCTTGTAGGTCTCCTTCCATTTCTCGTACTGCCCGTCCCCGGCGGCGCGCGCGGCGTCGAGTATGGCCACCCGGTCGGAGGAGCTCATGAGGGCCAGCACCTGGCCGGCTTTGATCCTGTCCCCTTCCTCGACGAGCACCTCCTCTATGCGGCCTCCGGAGGAGGGCTGTATCTCCACCCGGTTCTCCGGCTCCACCACGCCGGTGGTGTCCACGGCCTCGGAGAGGTCGCGCAGCTCGGCCTGGGCCCGGGCGTAGCCGGCCTTCTTGCCCCCGTCCTTGCGCCCGAAGGCGTACCAGGCGCCGCCGCCGGCCAGCGCCGCGATAACTATTATGGCTATGATCTTTTTCATAAGTTCCTCAGTCCTGCCGCTCCATGGGCACGCCCAGCAGCTGCTCCAGCGCCTGCTTGCGGCTGTGGGCCGCGCGGGCGGAATCCAGACCGTTCAGGTCCGAATCCACGAAATTCTGTTCCACGTTCATCAGGTCGATGAAGCTGATCTTACCGGCCATGTACCTGATCTGGGCCTCTTTATACCGCTCCTCGTTGGCCGCCAGCAGCAGCACCGCGGCCTTCGCCGTGTCGGCGGCGCTCAGGTAGGAATCGTAACCGCCGCGCAAGGCCGAGGCCAGCGCCAGGCGGGCCGCCCTGTAGTCCTGCTCGGCGCCAGCCAGCGCCTTCTTGTAGGCCGACAGGCTGCTGAAATGGTAGGTGGGCCCGCCGGAGAACAGCGGCAGGCTCAGCGACAGCCCCATGCTCCAGCTTTTGTCCCTGGGGAACTCGCTGTCCCCGCTCCAGCCGTAGGAGCCGTTGGCCTTCAGGGACGGGTAGGCGTAATACCGCGCCGAACTCACCCGCTCTTTAGCGGTCTCCAGGGTTTTCTTCGCCGCCGTCATGCGGGGGGAGCTTTCCAGGGCCTGGACGATAGCGGCCTCCTCCAGCGAGAAGGCGGGCACCGACAGGTCGCCGGAGGCCGTCACTCCGGCGGCCTCCTCCAGCCCTATGGCCTCCAGCAGAGCGCGCTGCGCGGTGAGCAGGTCGCGCCCGGCCTTCTTGACCGAGACGGCGGCGCTTTCGGCCAGCGCCTCGGTATAGAGGGCGTTGCCCTTGGATTCCATGCCGCTCTCGTATTTGAGGCGGATAAGTTTGGCGTTCTCGCGGCGTATATCGAGTATCTTCTTCTGCACCTCGGCCCGCTTCTGGGCGAAGAGCAGGTCGGCGAAGGCGCCGGCCAGCGCCTGCCGCGCGGAGGCCGAGGCGGCCTGGTAGTCGGCCTCGGCTTTTTCCCTGGCCAGGCGGGAGCTCTTCACGGAGGAGATAGTGCGCAGGTTCAGCAGTTCCTGGGACGCGGACAGGGAGGCGCTCCAGCGGTTGGAGGGGGAGGAGCCGTCGCCGCCGCTGCGCGAGACGGAATGAGAGGCGTTCACCTGCGGCAGGTAGGAATTGAGCGCCGCGGAATAATTGTGGGAGGCCTGCTCCATGGAGGCCCGCGCCGCCTTCACGGAAGGGTTATTCTCGAGCGCCAGCCGCCGGGCCTCATCCCAGGTCAGGACCCGCTGGGCCGCGGCCGGGGACGTCCCCAGGGCCAGGACCAGCGTAAGGAAGGATATTTTAAGGGTCATAGTTTTGCCGTACCGCGCCGCCTTCACTATGCTAACGCGCTGGCAGGCGGTTTTATTGCGCCTTTTTTTACCGGCCGGTAAATTATACAAAAACGGCCCGCCAGGGCGGCGGGCCGTCCGAAGGCCTGCGAAGGGCCCTTACTTCAGCTTTTCCTGGCCGGAGAAGGCGCGGTCCAGGCGGAAACCGGCGAGTATCTCCTTGTCCTCGGCCGAGGGGGCGCCGGCTATGTGGGCGGCCACGGCCTCGCCCAGGCCCGGCCCCAGCATGAAGCCCTGGCCGCACATGCCCACGCTCAGCACGTACCCCTTGGGGCTCGCGGGGAAATCCACCACCGGGAAGCCGTCCGGGGTCATGGGGTAGAGGCCGCGCCAGGTGCGCCGCACCTTGAGGTTGGCGACCCCCGGCATCAGCGAGATCATGCGCTTGGAGATCTCCGGCAGGAACTCCGAGGTGGAGCGCCGGTCGTCGCCCCAGATGGGCGGCTGGGGGGTGAGGCAGAACACGATCTGCCCTTCCCAGTTCTGGTAGAAGTAGTAGTTCTTGGACTTGTCGCCGGGGCGGATATCCACCACCATCGGCTCGAAGAAGCGGTCCGCCGGCTCTGTGATGCCGGCCTCGTGGCAGTCGGGCTTGACCGGCACTTTTACCCCGGCGAGCTCCGAGACGGCCGCTGCCTGCGCGCCGGCCGCGTTGACCACCCACCGGGCGTGGTAGCGGGCCTGCGTCGTGAGCACGCCCTTCACCTCGCCGCCGGAGACCATGACCTCCTTGACCGGCTCGTTGAAATGGAATTCGGCGCCCAGCTTGACCGCCCGGCGGTAGAAAGCGTTGACGGAGAGCAGCGGCGAGGCCGAGCCGTCGTCCGGCGACCAGGTGCCGCCGCGCAGGTCCTTGGCGGCTATGCCGGGCACCAGCTCCTTCACTTTTTCCGGGCCCACCCAATCGATGTTGAGGCCGAAGCCCCGCTGCACCTTGAGCAGCTCCCGCAGCACCTTCTCGTCGCCCTCGGTATAGACCGGGAACAGGTAGCCGCCCTTGATCCAGCCGATATCGTCGCCGTGGGCCTTCTCCCAGCCGGCGAAGGTCCTGAGGCTCCTGAGGCAGGCCTTGATCTTGGAGCCGTCGGAATGGGTGGCCCGCAGGCCGCCGATGGCGCATTTGTTCTGGCCCTGGCCCGGGGAGGCCTCGCGCTCCACTACCAGCGTTTTAAGTTTGCGCTCGGCCAGCGCCATCGCCAGCGGCACGCCTATGCTGCCGGCGCCTATGATGATAACGTCGTATTTGTTCTCGGTCATAAAGCCTCGTTAGAAGCCGCTCCAGCTGGCTTTCTCGTCCGCCTCGGTGCGGCATTTCACCCCGGAGAAGACGCCCAGCGGCGCCTCCACGAACAGCGGCCTCCGGGTGAAGCCGGTAACGGCCTTCGGGTCCACGCCCTCGCTCCTGAAGATATTAAGCAGCATCACCGAGCAGGTCTTGGAGCCGCAGGCGCCCATGCCGGCCCGGGTGACGGCCTTGAGCTGGTTGAGGTCGCGCAGCCCGGCGCGGATCTGCCGGCGGATCTCGCCCAGCGAGACGCGCTCGCAGCGGCAGATGATAGTCTCATCGTCGGCCTTGGCCAGGTCGGCCGGGCTCTTGGCCCCGAGCTCCGGCTCAAAAAGCTTCAGCGAGGCGGCCAGGTCCGCGATCTCCGGCCGGGCCTTCACTATCACTATCATCGTGTTCTCGGCCTTGAAGTCCTTCACGTCCACGACCTCGGCCTCGCCGAGGTCCTTGCCTTCCCAGCCGGTAAGCCGTACCCGGTCGCCTTTCTTCACCAGGCCGCGGCCTATCTCGAAAGGTATGGCCACCGTCGGGTTCTCCTTATCCTTGCGGTAGTCCACTATGGTGATGGCGAGGCCGGGGCAGATCAGCAGGCATTTATAGCAGCCAATGCAGTCGCCGGTGAACTTCGGCGTGTTCATGATGCTCTCGCCGGAGAGCTTGATGGATTTCTTGGGGCAGACGGTCACGCAGGGATTGCAGGGGATCTCCTGCCGGCAGTGCAGCACCGGGTACACGGGCTTGTCGTGGTCCTTCGCGGCGGGTTCCTTGGTGGCGCCGGGCCGGGATTTGAGCACCTCGAGCCGCTCGAACCAGAAATCCGGCACCGGGGCGGCCATCACGCCCAGGGCTTTGAGCACCTTGTGCGCGGTTATCTTGCCGCTGAACATGGCGGCCGAGGCCTCGGCTATTTCTTCCGCGTCGCCGCAGACGAAGGACTCCATGCCGGCCTCGCGCGCCTGCGCGTGGAACTCGTCCACCGACGAGAGGCCCACGGCTATCAGCAGCGTGTCGGCCTTGAAGGTCTTTTCCGTGCCCGGCTTCGGCCTGAACTTCTCGTCCACCTCGGCTATCGTGACGGTCTCGAGCTGTTCCTTGCCGTCGGCGCGCAGGATGGTGTGGCGCGTATAGACCGGCACGCCGAGGCGCCGGATCTTGTCCTCGTGCACCTTGTAGCCGCCGCATTTCGGCAGGGCTTCGATGAGCCCCACCACGGAGATGCCGGCCTGCAGGGCGTGGTAGCCGGCTATCAGGCCCACATTGCCGCCGCCGACTATGAAGAGGCGTTTGGCGGGCCGCACCAGGTCGCGGTTGACCAGGGTCTGGAAGGCGCCGGCGCCGTAGACGCCCGGCAGGGTATTGCCCGGGAAAGCCAGGGATTTCTCCCGCGCGCCGGTGGCGCTGATCACGGCCTTGGGGCGGATGAGGAAATACTTGTCGCCGCGCAGCACCCCCACCTTCTTATCGGAGAAAATGGCGAGGCAGGTGGCGTTGTTCCAAACCTTCACCGAGGGATATTCCTTAAGCTGTTCCTCCAATTTGTCGGCGATGTCTATGCCGCGGGTGCCGGCATAGCAGTCCTCCACCGAGCCGAAGAACTTATGGGTCTGCAGCACCAGCTTGCCGCCGAACTTCTCCTTGTCGTCGATGATAAGCGTGTTCACCCCGAGCTTGCCCAGTTCCGCCGCGGCGGCGAGGCCCGAGGGGCCGCCGCCGATGATGAGCGCGTCCGCGTCCAGCTCCTCCACCCGGCCGAACTCCTGCACGCAGGCGACCTTGGGCAGGCGGGCGGTGCCGCGCAGGGTCTCCACCTTCATACCCTCGCGCACGGGGGTGACGCAGGACTTGACGGTAAGCCCGTCGGCGATGACCGAGCACTGGGCGCACTGGCCGTTGGCGCAGAAGATGCCCTGCGGGCCGTCGTCCTTCTTGTGCCGGCTGAAGATCTTGATGCCGTTGGCGAACAGGGCGGTGGAGATGACCTCTCCCTCCAGCGCGGAACAGGCCTTGCCGTCGAAAGTGAAGGAGACGCTCTTCCTCTCTTCGGGCTGCAGCACCGGGTGCTCGGTTATTCTTTCCATAAATAGGGTCCTCTTTGGCGTCATCGGGGCGCCTGGCCCCGTTAGCGGACTGCCAGGAATATACTACAAAAAACCGGGGCGGCCGCCGTAGGGGCGGTCTTCTTGGTATAATATCCTCAATCATGGAGGGTAAAATGAAAAAGATCATATTCGCGCTGACGCTCTTCTGCGCCGCGCCCCTGCCGGCCGCCGAACTGGGTTTCGCCGACCAGCTGCTGCAGCTCAAGGAAGTTTCCGTGGACGTGAAGGTGCCCGAGGCCGAGGTGGCCAGGGCCCGCTCCGGCCGCTACGTGCAGGTGTCCGGCTACGTGACCCTGAACGGCAACGGCTGGGTGCCCGGCAACGACGGCGGGTTCACCAGCGTCAGCCTGAACGGCTCCGCCACTTTCAGCGGCGACGGCGGCCAGGTGACCAGCAACTACACCTCCATCCACACCTCGGTCTCCCTGTGGGTGCGGCCCAACCAGCATATCTTCCAGACCGTCTGGCCCAACGTCTATGTGACCTTCTACCGCAAGGGCAAGCTCGTGGGCTCGACCAACATGAACGGGAGCATCTCCGTGTCCGGCTGGCCGAGCAGCAGCTTCTTCAGCCTGAGCGGCAGCGGCTATCTCAGCGGCTCCATCTACGTGGAGGACGAGCAGTAAACCGCGTCCGTCTCAATGAAAAGAGCGGCCAAAAGCCGCTCTTTTTGTTTTAAAATATACCTATGAAGCTCCTTGAAGGCAAAACCCTGTCCGCGGAGATACTCGGCGCCCTGCCTCCGCGGGTGGAAGCGGTAAAGGCCGCCCTGGGCCGCCCGCCCTCGCTGGCCATCATCAATTACTTCGAGAACTCCCCTTCCGCGGTCTATGTTAAACGCAAGATCGCCGCCTGCGAGAAGCTGGGCCTGCAGGTGAAACTCTTCGCCCCGGACCAGGCCGAAGGTTACGGGGGCTTCAAGGCCCTGCTGGCCCGGCTGGGCGCGGACCCGGCCTACGACGCCATCATGATAGAGCGCCCGCTGCCGGACGGTTATGAGACCCTGGAAACCTGGGATTCCATCCCGGCCGCCAAGGACGTGGACGGTCTCTCCTCGCTGAACATGGGGCGCCTGTTCATTTCCAAGAAGTTCTCCGAGATAGAGGCCGGCGGCTTCTTCGTGCCCTGCACGGCGCTGGCCGTAGTGCGCCTTATGAAATTCCACGGCCTGGAGCCGGCAGGCATGAACATCGCCGTGGCCGGCCGCTCCGCGGTGGTGGGGCGGCCGCTGGCCCACATGCTGACGGCCATGGACGCCACCGTGACGGTCTGCCACACCCGCACGAAGGACATCTCCTCCGTGTTCAAGGCTGCGGACCTGGTGGTCACGGCGGTGGGCAAAGCTAAGTGGCTTAAGAGCGACCTGCTGCCGGGCGGAGCCACGGTGATAGACGTGGGCACCAATTTCGACGAGAACGGGAAGATGTGCGGCGACGCCGACTTCGAGGATATCAGGGAGTCGGCCGCGGCCGCGAGCCCCGTGCCCGGCGGCGTGGGCCCGGTGACGCTGGCCTGCCTCATCGAGGCCGCCGTGAAAGCCGCCGAGGCGGCCGCCAAAGGCCGCGCGGACGCCAAGAAGGGAGGAATAATCCTTACATGAAGAATAAACTGACGCTCACTTTAGCCTCGCTGCTGCTGGCGGCTTTCTGCCTGCCCGCGCTCGCGCAGGACGAGACCGCCGACGCGCAGGTCCCGGCCGCGCAGGAGCAGGAGAAACCGGCCGCGAAGCCCGCGAAAAAGGCCTCGAAGAAGAAAGCCAAGAAGAAGAAGCCGGCCGAGCCGCCCTCCGAGTACAAGTTCTCCGCCGTGGAGACGGTACCGACCTACAAGTTCGACCGGAAGGCCAACCCCATCGTCAAGGAAACCAAGAAAAAGACCTCCAAGAAAGCCGCGAAGGGCAAGGCCTCTTCCTCCAAGCCCGCGGCCAAGCTCAAGCCTTCCAAACCGATAGGCGAGGAAGAACAGCCGCAGGGCCAGCAGCCGTCGGGGGAATGAAGGCCTCCGAGGCCTGGCACCGCAGGTTCTTCCGCAACTCCTTTTATAACCCCGCCTCACCGGCGGCCGTGGCGCACGCCCCCGCCGAGGCGGCTTTCGCGCTTAAGCTCCTGGGCCTGAAAACGGGGTCGGCCCTGCTCGACCTCTGCTGCGGCCCCGGGCGGCACGCGGTGGAGTTCGCCGCCCGGGGGCTGAAGGTGACCGGCTACGACGCCAGCGCCGAATACCTGGCCGAGGCGGCCGCCCGCGCCCGCCGCCGCGGCTTGCGGCTGCGGCTGCTGCGGGGCGACATGCGCCGGCTCCCCTTCCGCGGGGAATTCGACGCCGCCGTGAACCTGTTCACCAGCTTCGGTTATTTCCTGAAATATTCCGACGACCTGCGCACGCTGCGCGGCGCCGCCCGCGCGCTCAAGCCCGGCGGCCTCTTCCTGATGGACGTGGTGCACGGGGCCGCCGTTCGCGCCGGCTTCTCCCCGCGGGCCTGGCACGACCTCGGTGACCATTACCTGCTGGAGGAGAGGGAACTTTGGAGGGACGGGCTGCGCTGCGCCTGGACCCGGGTGGACAAAAAGGACGGCAGGGCCGCCACCGAAACTTTCTTCAACCGGCTTTACGACCGGCGGACGCTGGGCGCCGCGCTGCGCTCGGCCGGCCTGCGCCCGCTCGGCTGCTGGGGCGGGTTCGACGGGTCGCGCCTTGGGCCCCGCAGCCCGCGCCTCATCTGCCTGGCGCGCAGGACGCTCAGCGCCTGACTATCCGCCTGACCTCGTCGGCTATGGCGCAGACGTCTTCGGTCTTGCTGAAGATGCCCGTTACCTGCGGGTAGCGGGCCACGGCGTCCCGGCTGAGCCGCGTGAAATGCGTGGCTGTGACCACCACCACGGGAATTGTGTTGAGCGCCGGGTTCTTGGCGAACTCGCCCAGCATCTGGATGGCGTCGAACTCGGGCATGCCGATATCCGTCACCAGCGCCGCCGGCCGGGACTCCAGGCAAAGCGCTATCCCCTGCAAGCCGTTGTGCCCCACGGCCACCTCGAAATCCTCTTCCAGCGCGGCCGCCATCAGGGCGGCGTACACCTCGTTATCGTCGAGCACCACCACCCGCGGTTTACCTTCCATCGCCGCCTCCCGCGCCCGCCGCCAGCTGCCCGCAAGCCGCCGCTATGTCCGCGCCGCGCTCCAGGCGCAGGTAGGTGCGCACGCCGGCGGCTATGAGCTCCTTTTGGAAAGCCTTGACCCGCGGCGTCTCTCCCCCGGGCCCGCCCGGCGGGTTGTAGGGTATAAGGTTCACGCGGCAGGGTATATCCCCCACGAGGGCGGCCAGCCGCGCAGAATCCTCCGGCCTGTCGTTCACGCCGGGAAAAAGTATGTATTCGAACATGACCAACGCCTGTTTGGCCCGGCAGTAGGCGCGCACGGCGGCCACGGCCTTCTCTATAGGATAGGTCCGCTCCATCGGGACCATGGCCTCCCGCTGGACGGGGTCTGCCGCCACCACGGACAGGGCCAGGCGCACCTTGAGATCGGAAGCGGCCAGCTCTTCGATCACGGGGATCACGCCCACCGTGGACACGGTCATCTTGGCCTGCGGGAAATGCCGGCCGCGGCTGTCGGAAAGTATCAGCACGGCGCGCTTGACGGCCTCCCAGTTCAGGAAGGGCTCGCCCATGCCCATGAAGACCAGGCTGTTGAGCGTGCCGCCGGCGGCCTCGCGGCAGGCCTCGAACTGGTCGACGATCTCCGGGGCGGTCAGCGACCGCCGCAGCCCCAGCGCCCCGGTGGCGCAGAAGGTGCAGCCGCAGGCGCAGCCGGACTGCGAGGAGAGGCAGGCGGCCTGGCGGCCCTTGGCCGGCAGCACCACGCATTCCGCGGGGGCGCCGTCGGGGAAGCGCAGCAGGAGTTTCTGCGTCCCGTCGCGCGAAACCTGCCGCTCCGCGGCGGCGGCGCGGGGGGAAATAAAGAAGGCGCGGGCCAGCGCCGCGCCCACGCGGGGCGGCAGGCCTGGCAGGGCGGCCGGGTCGGCCGCGCCCTTGCGGTGCACGGCCATGAAGACGGCCGCGGCGTGAGACGGTTTCTCTCCGAGCTCCGCCAGCGCGGCCTCTATCTCGGGCCTAGTCAGCCCTCTAAGATCCCTGAGTCCTTCAGTCATATTCAAAGCTTCGATAACGGGGTGAAAGCGCTCCGCCCGGAACCAGTTGCGGAGGGGGGGGCCGCCATAAATTCCCAAGGCGGGGGGAACCACGCAAGGGTTCCCTGCAGTCCTGGTTCAGGGAGGAGCGCTTTCACCCCGACCCCTCAGGCGGCCAGCTCGAACATCATGTCTATGGAGCGTTTCGCCCTCGCGGCGACGTCGGCCGGCACGGTCACCTCTTCCGGCGCCGGGTCCTTGAGCAACGCGAGCACGCTGTCGAGCGTGATGCTCTTCATGTACGGGCAGAGCCGGCACATGGCTATGAAATTCTTCTTCGGGAAGCGCAGCTTGGCCAGCTCGCCGAAACCGCATTCCGTCACCAGCAGGTAGGCCGCGGCGTCGGTGCTCTCCACGTAGCGCATCATGTCGCCGGTGCCGCCCATGAAATCCACGGCCTTGATCAGCTCCGACGGACATTCCGCGTGAGCGAGCGCCACCAGGCCCGGGAACCTCTTCCTGTAAACCTCTATCAGTTCCGGCCTGAAATGCTCGTGCACCACGCAGGTGCTCTTCCAGAGGAAGATGTCCTTGCCGGGGGTCTTGCCGAGGGCCTTGGCCAGGTTCGCGCCCATGAAACGGTCCGGCACGAAGATCACGGCCTTATGCCGCTCGTACATCTTCCTCAAGATCTTCTCGGCGTTTGCGCTGGTCACTATGCAGTCGGACTCCGCCTTCACTTCGGCCGAGGTGTTGATGTAGGTGACCACCGGCAGGCCGGGATGCTCCGCCTTCAGCGCCCGCACGTCGGCGGCCGTGATCCCCTCGGAGAGGGAGCAGCCGGCGTTTTTCGACGGGACATAAACTTTCTTGGCCGGGTTAAGGATCTTGGCCGTCTCGGCCATGAAATGCACGCCGCAGAAGATTATCTCGTCCGCGGAGGTCTTGCGGCAGTCGTCGGCGAGTTTGTAAGAGTCGCCCACCAGGTCCCCGATGCCGAGGATGATGTCCGGCGTCTGATAGACATGCGCGCAGACCACAGCGTTGCGCCCCTTCTTGAGCCGGTTGATCTCCAGCGTCAGCGCGGCGACGCGCGTGAGGTCTCCCTCCGCGCAGCGGCGGTGCAGGCCCAGCGAGGTCAGCCTCTTTATCTCGGCGTCGAGGGCGGCGTCCATATCAGCCTTTCAGGGTCCACTTGCCCAGGATGTCGGGGTGATTGGTGAAGATGCCGTCCACGCCGATCTCCTTCATGCGCAGGGCGTCCTTCTTTTCGTTGACGGTATAGACGCAGGCGCGGAAACCGGCCTTCTTTATCTTCGAGATATTGAATTTGAAGGCGATGCGCAGGGCCAGGTGGAAATTGACGGCCCCCACGGACTTGGCCTTCTTGATGGCCGGCAGCAGCAGCACGGTGCTGAGGTTATGCCCCAGGTAGGCCAGCTTCAGTTCCGGCGACAGTTCGCGGAAGCGCTTGAGGGTGCCGTGATCGAAGCTCGAGACCATCGTCTTCTCGAACAGGCCCGGCTTGCTCTTCAGGAAGGCCAGGAGCTTCTCCTCTATGCCGGGGTAGACATTATGGTCGTTCTTCACCTCGAAGTTCAGCCAGCGGGCGGGCGCTTCGATGATGTCCATCACCTCTTCCAGCCGCGGCACGTACTGGAAACCCTTGTCCCGGCGGAAAGTGGCGGCGACATTGTATTTCTTGAGCTCGGCGTAGGTCAGGTCGGCTATGCGCACGTCCGCGCCGGCGGTGCGCTTGAGGTCGAAATCGTGGTGTACCACCAGGATGCCGTCCTTCGTCATGTGCACGTCGAACTCGAAATCGTGCGAACCCATCTCCACCGCCAGGGCGAAAGCCTTGAGGGTGTTCTCGGGAGCGTAGGCGGAGGCGCCGCGATGCGAGATTAGTCTCATATGAACAGGTCCTTTATGCCGTGGAAGGTCTCTTCCGAATATTCGAAGCCGCTCATCTTGTCGCGCTCCGAGCCGGGCCCGTGGAAATCCACCCCGGCCGTGACGAACAGCCCGTGGCGCGCGGCCAGGGCGGTGAATTCGCGGATGGCCGCCCCGGTATGCGCCGGGTAGAAGGCCTCCAGCCCGTCCAGGCCGGCGTCCTTCCAGGCGGGCAGGTCCAGGTACTTGGCCACCACGCCGGGATGGGCCAGCACGGCCCGGCCGCCGGCGTCCTTCACCGCCTTTATGGCCTCCTGCACGGTGGGGCCGTTGGGCTGTACATAGGCGGGAGCGCCGGGGGCCAGGTAGCGCTTGAAGGCCTGGCTGCGCGTGGGCACCAGCTTGCGGGCGCGCATCACGTCGGCCACGTGCGGGCGGCCGATGGTACGGTTGCCGCGGTCGGGCAGTTCCTCGAAAGCGATCTCGATGCCGAGGCCCTTGAGCAGTTCCAGTATCTTCTTTACCCGTATTATGCGGCGTTCGCGGTATTCGGCCAGGCGGGCGGCCAGCGCCGGGTCACGGGGGTTTATGCCGTAGCCGAGTATGTGCAGGTTCTCGTGCAGGCAGGTGCTGATCTCCACGCCGTAGCAGTAGCGGATGCCCTCGGCCTTGAGCGCCGGCTCCATCTCGTCCCAGCCGCCGGTCATGTCGTGGTCGGTGAGCGAGAAATAGCCGATCCCGGCGCGGGCGGCCTCGCGGGCGAGCGCCGCCGGGGCCAGGGTGCCGTCCGACCAGGTGGAATGGTTGTGCAGGTTAATCAGTGCCATCAAGTAAAGCGCGGACCGGGGGACTGGCCCTCTGGTCCGCGCTGCTACCGAACCGCGGGAGCTCAGCCTACGGCGATCTCCTTGACCTCGGGCACTTCCTGCCGGATCATGCGCTCCACGACGTTCTTGAGCGTCATGGCGGCGTGGGGGCAGCAGCCGCAGGCGCCTGTCAGGCGCACGGTCACTATGCCCTTCTTCTCGTCCACGGAGAGCAGTTCCACGGAACCGCCGTCGGCGGCGAGCATCGGCTTGATCTTCTCTATGACTTTAGCCACTTTGTCTTTCATATTAATACCTCTGATTAAATTATACCAGAATGGGGTCAGGTCTTGACTTTTGACCTTTTGGGCGCCGCGGACAAGAAAATCACGGATCCCGGCGCGAAAGGGCGGCGCCAGAACACAGCCCACCCGGGGCTTGCCGGCGCGGCATGCCCTTTTCTAGAATATTCGTCGGGCAACACGGGTTAGGCCATGGGCAACACGATACTCATCGCTGAAGACGAGAAATTATACCTAAAGATACTTGGGCGCCTCTTCTCCAAGCAGGGGTTCACGGTGCATACCGCGGATAATTGCCGCGACGCCCTGGACCTGGCGGCACGGCACTTGCCGGACTGTTTCCTGCTGGATTACAACATGGGCGCCGAGGGTTCCATAGAGCCGGTCTGCCGGTTCATCCGCTCGCACCCTCGCCTGCAGAGGGCCCCCATATTGATACTCAGCGGCGAATACGAGAAAGCGTCGGAGTGTTACAACACCCACGAGGTGGACCTCTTCATAAAGAAATGCTCGCCACTGCTGGAGATCGCCGCGGCCGTAAAGCGCCAACTGCGCCGCGCCGCAACGCCTCCGCCGCCGCAGCCAGCCTCAGACTTGGCGCTGGACCGTGAAGCGCTGCGGGTGCTGCCGGCCGGCCGGGAGCCGGTGGAGCTCAGCCGGGACCAGTTCCTGCTGCTCTCGCTGCTGATGGAAGCCTCGCCCAGCTTTGTCAGCGACGAGCAGCTTTGCCGCCGTATACTGGACCTGGAGCCGGACGCCTGCGCCTGCAAGGCCCTGAACATGACCATCTACCGCCTGCGCCAGAAACTGGGCCGCAGGCTCGCCCGCCGCATCAAGAACTCCCGTTCCCTGGGCTGGACCTACGTGCAGCCGCGTCCGCGCGGCACCGCCTGATCCGGTTTTTGCCTCCGAACACGCATATCGAACCCCGAAAAAGGCGTTTTTTTAGCCCCGATTCGCCACGCCGTTCTCATTGGGGAAAAGCCGCCCTCAATAACGCTCGCGTGGTTGACAGCCTTAACATCGTAGTCTATACTTCAAGTGGAGTTTGGGACTTACAACATTTGTGGCTCGAAACAAAAGCCGTATCTGAAATGCGCTTGGCTATTGGCCAAATCACTTTTATGAAAAACCTTGCTTGCTTTGTTGCGGTTTTGGTGTATATGTCGGGCGGGAGGGTTGCAGCTCAAACATGTTCCGCCCCATGCGATCTTACAAGCGAGATTTCTCAGACAACGGACGTGAATTCCCTGCAGGCGCCACCCGCAGGAATAGCCGGCCTAACGGGCGGTTGCGGTTTCGGAAGCGTTACGGCAACTGGCGGCACATGCTCGGTTGACGCCACGCATAAATGGGGGTGCACGATAAATTCCGCCTCGAGCGGGCACTATACGCCCACGCTAACCTACATCCCCGGGCCTGTCCCGGAAGGGTGCACTTATCCGGATCCGGCAACGACTACCGGGAGCGTATATATCGATGCTGAGCCGCCGACCGTCTCGGTCACATCCCCTCAGAGCGGCGTTTGGGTTCGCCGCGAAGACAATCTTACCGGCGAAGCGCAGGACGACATGCAGCTATTTAACGCCGGGGCTGTCGCCTGCAAGGAGCCGGGCTGCGGGTCTACCGGGGCTTTTTCCTTCCCTTCTGCGGCCGGGGTTGAGGACTTCCATGACAATGTTTATTATAACAACGAGAAACTAAAGAACGCCGATTGGTCCGTGCCTATAGCCGGTGTCGTAACATGCGGCAAGAATCCCCAGACGGCAATTGTTCAAGTGCGCGACAGCGTTTTTCATCTTACCGAGGAATCCATTTCTTTCAACGCGGACTGCTATCCGCCGCAGGTCTCCATATCAGAGCCGCCAATGTATGGCAATAGCTGGACCGACCCGCAAAATCCTGTAATCAAAGGTGTGGCCAGTGACGATGGAACGCTCAAGTATGTGGCGGTGATAATCTATGATGAAACTAGTGGGCGATACTGGAATGGGAGTGATTGGCAGGCAGCTTTGACTCATCGTTTGGCGGAGTTGGGAAGTGATGGTAAATGGGAATATGCAGGGTTAAAGAAGGAGTTCCTCAAGAGCACAAACTACAAAATAGTCGCCGTGGCCAAGGACGTGGTGGACAGAACCGGTGAAGCTCAGGCAACGGTTGGATATAAAAAACGAATAAATCTTGGCAAAAAAGATTTTGCTGGATACGCGATTTTGGTCAAGGAGGTAAAGAATATTGCGCGGGCTGAAGATACTTATAGCTTCATAACTCATCCTGGTGAAGATACTATAGGAGTAACTGCAGAAATTTCTCCATATAGGTTGTCCCCAGAACTTTCCAGATACGTCAAATGGGATATCCCAGGTATGAATAGTGTCAGTGGGAATCCATTCCCGACATTGAGTGGAAATCCTGCGCAGTTTTACACACGAATCCCGCCAATTCCGGCATATGCGTGGCCGAATATTCGTGGGGGCTCTATCGGATATTGGGTATACCCATGGTTAGAGTATGACTATGATGGTGAAATCTTCAGATACTATAGCCAAAACTACAAAAGTATATTCCAGGACAATTTGGATGTCTTGAGACAGGAGTATGTAGATTTTGGAGCGTCAATGAAGGAGAGAGGGGACTTTGATCAGTTCAGGCCTCCGAAATATCCGCGTCTATTGGATTTTGCTAGTGGTGATATCGGATTTGAGCATGAGTGGTGGATTGTTAAAGACCTATACCCTAATGCTATAAAACTTGATGATGCGTATTTAGGCGATTTAAATGTAACGGCAGGGTACAGATGCCCTGTTGGGAATAGATTGGCGCACGGGGTAAGGAATTCTAGGCATATGCGGGGCAAGGCATTGGATTACAATCAGGGTTTAGATACTGAGTCAAATTGTGCGGTGTGGGCAGCTGCCGCTAAGCTTAATCCAAGGCCAGTTGAGAACTTCCTATACGATACTGCTGATAATCCCACGAGTGCGCCAGATTGTTCTGGTGGCAGTGATATTGACTACACTCATGGGCATGTCGCATGGGAATGATTCGGTACGAGGATAAATTATGACCAAAAAGGTGTTCATTGCAATATGTGTGGCAGGAATCATTCAATCTTCTGTTGTTTTGCTATATTCCCAGGCAAAAAATAATGTTGAGCAGTTAATTCAAGACATGGGGTTGCTTGAATACGCTCCGGATGAGAATGCTTCCCTGGAAGACCTTTTATCATTGATTAGGAGTGATGCGTGGGCCATGGTTTCGCAAAATCAGAAAGAAAGAATAAAGGCCGCGTTTCTTAAGCAGTTGCGTCATGGAGTGGGGCTTGTCGGTAGAGTGGAGTCCGAGGAGGGGCGCAGGCATCTGATGTTGCTGGGGCAGATTTCAGCAGAATTAAAAGATCCACTCATGGTTCCCATTCTTGTCGATGGTGTTGCTTCTGCCTACTTCAAGGATGCTTTGGTCGCAATCGGACGTCCCGCAATCTCGATGTTGGTAAAGAGATTTGGGGATAAAACCATGGCGGGAACAGCGATTGGCAAAAGGGCGATTCTGGATATTTTGGGACAAATGGGGATAAGTGTTGCTGGGGGCAGAAAAGATGTCCACGAATTGCTGGCCAAAGCGTGCGAGGATAAAAACGCAAGAGTGAGGATGTCCGCGGTTAGAGCACTTGGAGAGATTGGCGATGACACCTTCATTCCTATGCTTGAAAAGATTGCATTAAATGACTCTGGTTTTTACGACACAACAATAGCGACTTCTTCATCTCGATCTTATTTCGTGCGGGATACCGCAATAGGCTCTGTGGAAAAAATTAAGAAACGTATTTCTAATGTGCAGAACAAGCGCTAAATCCTGTTTGGGAGACTTATGCCTAGGCTAAAATTTGTCATATTATTGAGTGTGGTGCTGATTTCGCAAGCAGTGAGATTGGCACATTCAAGCGTCTACTTAAAGCCTGGGGACAGGGGGGAATTAGTTTTTACGGTAGCCAACTCTTCCGATAGCGTGGATTTTTTGGCCACTCCTCATGTTGTTTATGAGAATCAGCCGTGGTGGTTCAGTATGGGGCAGCTTTCGGTGCTTTCCCATGATCCGCTGGCCCAGGATACCAGCTGCGAATTCCTTATTGATTACGCTATCGCGGCCAATGCCCCGTCCGGGATAACAGACCTGAATTTTAAAGTTGTTTTTTCAAGCCCCAACGTATATCCGCCTGTCTGGTATCCGGCGCAGGGCGCGCAGGTGGTTATAGACGGCACGCCGCCCCAGCTATCCCTGATCCAGCCCGCGTGGCTCGGCTACGCCGCTTCAACCACCGTTGTTCCGACAGATGGCGCCACAAAGATAGTCCGCGGTCCAGCCGCCTCATTTTATGCTTCCGACCCGGAGTCTGGCATAGCGGATTTTCAGATATATGATTCCAGCGGCACCAATCTGGCAGCCGAGTATTTTGCCCAGTCCGGGGCTGTGGGCTATAGCGCGAACTTCTCCGAGGGAGAATACAACGTTACAACGCTAAACAACTCCGGGGCATCTGCCACTGGCAGGCTTCAGGTGGATTATACTCCGCTCATATTGGTTTCCAGCTATACTACCCGCGAAGTGGGCAGTGGCGACTATCTTGACGATATTACTTTTATCGGTAAGGCGCATTGGGGGCTTGGCCTGGTGAAACTGCTGCCGGCGGCTTTTACCGTTTCCGATCCGCTGGACACCGCCTCCTTTGATTCCGCTTTGGCTGTCAGGGAATATAACGGAAATGGAGTATCTTCCGCTACGTTTACGCTCCTGGATGTTCCTCCCGGAGACTATAGGGTGTATGCTAAGAATGCTATTGGTTCCTTGTCCGCGTCGCCTGTGTCTATTCATTCGGCTACTAACTTTAACTCCGGGACCGGTATATACGACCATACCGTAGAGTACCAGAACCCGCTCTCCTCGTATGCCGACAGCCCGATACTTCTCAATTTTGAGGGCGGCGAAAAACTAGCCTTCCATATCTCCTATGAGTCGCTGGCTTTCCCTGGTCTGACCTCGGCCAATTCCATCCCGGTAAGTTTGCCGCAGGAGATAACTCAATCGTATTTTGGTTTTCCGTACGGCTTTGCTTTTGACCTAAAGACCACGGCCGGGTTCTCCGGGAACGCTACCATAAGGGTAGATTACCGGCAGACCCCCTTCACGCAGGCGCAGATGCAGGGCGCACGGCTTTACGCCTATGATGGCGCGAACTGGGTGAATATGACCAGCAGTAGGGGGGATGGTTGGGTGGAGGGAGTTTCTCCCACTCTTTCCAAAATGGTCTTGGTTTTCCCGTACCCGGCGTCTCAGCCATATACGGCCTCTAGTTCTGCGCAGATCGGCGGCGCGGCCGAGGCTGAACTAGTGTCATACTTGCCCGCGGTGACGCTTGCCGCCGCCGCCACGGAGCAGGCACCCATATCTGGGTATATTTCTTCCGCGGAAACCTCCGGACAATATCTGGTCTCCAATGTGTTCGTATTCGCCGGCAACGGGGCCGAGCTGGTGCCTCCTGGCGCCTTTAAAATGCGGTATTCTCCCAGTCAATTGTCGCGCGTAGGGGTGAGCACTAAAACGCTTAGCGTGATGTGCGCTTTTGGCGGTTCCCTGCGGCAGTTAAATGGCAGTACTTCGGATGGGTTCAGCATATCCGCTGCGGTAAACTCCATTCCGGATGCTTGCGGACTATTTTCTACGGTAAAACCCATTATTCCCGATATGGTTCCGCCCGAATCCATGATCCAGTACGGCGGGATGGTCTATGCCGGGCAGAACGGCGAAATCTACATGGGCCCTTCCGGTAATATCGGGCTATACTCGTATGATTCCGCGCAGGAAGGCGTGCAGCCTAGCGGCTTGAAGAACACGTATTATGCCGCGGATGCTTCTTCAGGTTCATTGCTTGCCGCGGCCGGCGGGGATTATTCCGACTTCATCGTGTACATGTCCACCTTTAATCTGCTAGAGGGGACCAGCACGGTCACTTATTTTGCCCTGGACAAAGCTGGGAACATGGAGCTGCCGAAGCGGGTCGTTATTGGAGCCGACTATTCCAGCCCTGAAACGGTTTTAGTGCCTAACGAGAACCAGTTACTGTCCAATGGGGTATTTTATACCAGCGGAATTTCCGGCATAGTCCTTCAGTCTGAAGATGTGGTATATGGAGGTGCCGCTTCCGGGGTTTCCAGTATAAAGGCGCGGATAGACGCTGGCAGGAATGAGTGCCAGCTTTTAGATGGCTGCGCCGCTTATGTTTATAGCGCCCCGGTGATGGCGCCTGAAGGTGCACATACCCTGCACTACTGGGCTGAAGACAATGTCGGCAACCTCGAAGATGAGCTCACGCAGGAAGTTTTTGTGGACACAGTTCCTCCGAAGATGGAGATTTACGTGGATAGCGCAGTGATAAGCGTTGATGTTTTTAATTTGGCCCTTGGAAGTTCCATCACCTTGTCGGCGGTCGACCCAATTGTGGGAGGCAGCGCGGCCGGTCTGAAGGCGATCGGGATGCTAATTGATACTGACCCTGCGTCCTGCGTGTCTAGTCCCACGTATGTATCAAATCCCGGCACCTGTGATAACCCTGTGTATACCCAACCGTTCAGTCTGTCGGAGGGTTACCATAACATTTATCTTCGCCCCGTTGACGCCGTGGGGAATATGGAACTGCCACGGAGTGTCCGGGTCGCTGTCGGAGACGTGGTGGATGATTTGGCCCCACAGGCATCCTTGGTTTTCCGCGAGTACGATGAGGAAGAGTATGGTGGCTATATCAGTTCAGAGACATTCATTGGTGTACTCGCCGAGGACATGCCTGGCGAAGGAGAGGCGTCCGGAGTTCTGGAGAGATACTACTGGGTCGCCCCATCGACCTCTCCTCTGGTCTACTCTCAGGACTTTAGACTGAACGAGGGCATTAGCGTGATATGGTACGCTGCCAAGGATCTTGCCGGCAACCTGTCTGTTGCAATGTCTTCCGCGGTCCGCGTGGATGGCACGGCGCCGCAGGTGGAGTTGGGCATACAGGGCGAGCATTCCGAACTGAACGGGGTCCTCTACTCGGCCTATGGCTCAAGCGTGGTCATAACGGCGGAAGATATTCTGTCGAATGGAGTCATGTCCGGAGGGGTGGAGATACATTACCTGGTCGACTTGAGCACGGCTTCATGCGAAGGCGTTGACGACGACGACCCGGCCGCTCCAGTAGGAACCTGCGCGAATACCGGTTACGCCGGGCCTTTTGCGTTGGCGCCGGGAACTCATACGGTCTACTACACCGCCGAGGACAGGGTAGGTAACGAGGCCGCGATTAGCAGCGTCACGGTGGTGGTGGCCGCGGCGGCCGGCCCGGCCGGAGTTTTCAGCCCCACAGGTTCGCTGAACGTGGCCCGCTACGGCTATTCCGCGACGCTGCTGACGAACGGCAAGGTCCTGATAGCCGGCGGTCAGGCCGGCGCGCCGCTCAATAATATCGCCTCGGCGGAGCTCTATGATCCGGTTACCGGCCTGTTCGGCGCAACTGGCTCACTGAGCATGGCGCGCGAAGGGCACAGCGCCATAGCCTTGCCTGACGGCAAGGTCCTGATAATCGGCGGCGCCCGGGACGGGGAGTATCTTGACCTGGCGGAGCTGTACGATCCCGCCGCCGGCACTTTCAGCCCGGCCGGCACCATGAACGTCGCCCGCATGGGCGCCGCGGTGGCGCTCCTGCCCGACGGCACGGTGCTGGTGGCCGGCGGACGCACCCACGGCAACGTGGAGATTTCCTCCTCGGAGCTCTACGACCCGGTCACCCGCACGTTCAGCAATAGCGGTTCCATGGGTACGCAGCGCGCCGCCTCCGGCGCGGTCCTGCTGGATAACGGCAAGGTGCTGGTGCTGGGTGGCGCCATAGGCGGCACTTTCCTCAATAGCGCCGAATTGTATGACCCTGAAACAGGTTCGTTCACCCCTACCGGGCCGATGCTGGAGGGACGCTACTGGGTCAAACCCACGCTGTTGAACGACGGTAAAGTGCTTGTGGTCGGAGGGCCTGTTTCGGGAGCGGAACTATACGACCCTGCCTCCGGGACTTTCAGCGCCACAAGCCCGATGAGTTCCGCCAGGCTTACCGGGACGGCCGTGAAACTGCAGAGCGGCAATGTTCTTGTCGCTGGAGGTGCTGACGGCGCCGACCTGGCCACGGCGGAGATATACGGTGCAGCGGCGGGGACGTTCAGCCCCTTACCTGATATGAGCGCTGCCCGCGGCGGTATAACCGGCGTAAGGCTGGCGGACGGCCGCGTGCTGATAGCCGGCGGCTACGGCGGCGGGTATCAAACTTCGGCCGAGCTGTTCGTGCCGGCAGGGTGGACCCCCGGTACGCCGCCAGTGCCTACGGCGCAAATGTCGCCTTCTTCCGGTCCTATCGGAGTGCCGTTCACCATAGACGGTACCGGTTTCGGGACTTATTCCGCGGCGCTAAACAAGGTGCTGATAGGCGGCGCTGTGGCGCAGCTGACGCTATGGACCGATACCCAGATAAAGGGTACCGTGCCCGGCGCGCTGGCCGCTGGCCCGCATGCCGTAACGGTTGCGCGCGGTACTTCCACGCTGGCTGCCGCCGGCACTTTCCAGGTGCTGGCGCCGCAGGCGGAGGCCGTGCTGCCGTCGTCCGGGGCGATAGGCGTGCCTTTCACCATAACGGGCAGCGGCTTCGGCAATTACGCGGCGAACTATACCCGTGTGCTGATAGGCGGCGCCACGGCCCCGCTGACGCTGTGGAGCGATACCCAGATAAAGGGTACCGTGCCCGGCGCGCTCGCGGCCGGCGACTATGAACTTGTGGTGGAGCGCGCCATTAACGGCGGCGTTACCGCCACCCAGCCGCTGGCCTTCAAGGTGCTGGCGCCTGAGCTGTACGCCATAATCCCCACTTCGGGTTCCATAGGCGTGGGGTTCACGCTTACGGGCGCCAACTTCGGCAATTATGTGGCCAACTATACCCGCGTGCTGATAGGAGGCGCCACCGCGCCGCTTACCTTGTGGACGGACGGCCAGATAAAGGGCACGGTGCCCGGTTCGCTGGTTTCCGGCACTTACGATGTGCTGGTGGAACGCGAACTCAACGGCGGCCTGGCGCGCAGCGAGGCGGTGCAGTTCACGCTGGTGGCGCCGGTAGCGGCCTCCGTGGCCCCGTCGTCGGGCGCCATAGGTGTGCCGTTCACCATAAACGGCAGCAGCTTCGGCAATTTTGTGGCCGGCTACACCAAGGTGCTGATAGGCGATACCACCTGCCCGCTGACGCTGTGGAGCGACACGCAGATAAAGGGCACGGTGCCCGGCGCGCTCGCGGCAGGCGACTATGAACTGCTGGTGACGCGCGAGCTCAACGGCGGCATCATCACCACGCAGCCGATCGGCTTCAGGGTGCTGGCGCCGGAGATCGCCGCGCTGGTCCCGTCTTCCGGGGCCATCGGGGTGCCGTTCACCATCAATGGCGCCAACTTCGGCAACTATGTGGCGAACTATACCCGTGTGCTGATAGGCGGCGCCACGGCCCCGCTTACGCTGTGGACGGACACCCAGATAAAGGGTACCGTGCCCGGCGCGCTTGCGGCGGGGGAACTTGAAGTGTACGTGGAGCGCGCGCTTAATAGCGGCCTGGTGCGGTCTTCCAGCGCCGCTTTCACGGTGCTGGGCCTGCAGGCGGCGGGCATAATGCCGTCTTCCGGTCCTATAGGCGTGCCGTTCACCATAACCGGCGAGGGCTTTGGCAACTACGTGGCCAATTACACCCGCGTGCTGATAGGCGGCGCCACGGCCCCGCTTACGCTGTGGACCGACGGCAAGATACAGGGCACCATCCCCGGCGCGCTGGCTGACGGCGAGCATGAGGTTTATGTGGAACGCTCGCTTAACGGCGGTATTACGCGCAGCGGGGCGCTGTCCTTCCTGGCCGCCGGCCCCCAACTGGCGCAGGTAACGCCCGGCACGGCGGCGGTACTTGCGCCGTTCACGCTGACGGGCTACAACTTCGGCAACTATGTGGCGAACTATACCCGCGTACTGATAGGCGGGGCCACTACGCAGCTTACGCTGTGGACCGACCTGAAGATACAGGGCAAGCTGCCCGCGCTGGGTGCCGGCGAATACCCGGTGCTGGTGCAACGGCAGCTGAACGGGGGACTGTCCGAGAGCGCCACGGCTTATATAAGCGTGGTGGAGCCGTATATCTCCAGCATGACGCCGGTGAGCGGCGCCGTGGGCACGGTGTTCAATATCTACGGCACCGGCTTCGGGCCTTATGACGCCTCGATAGCGCGGGTGTTCGTGGGCGGGGCGCAATGCGCGCTCAGCCTGTGGACCGACACGCAGATAAGGGGCACGGTGCCTGGCGGCATAGGCTACGGCACGCATACGGTGGTGGCCATGCGCGGCAACTATGACTCCGATCCCGTGGAGTTCGTGGTGCCGGTGTATACGCCGTCCATGTTCCGCATAGGCAATGCCCAGGAATTCCGCCTGGGCGAGGTTTATGTGTACCCTGATCCTGCCAAGGGCGGCAAGGCACCGGTCTTCCATATAGAGGTAGGCACGGCGGACACGGTGAAGATAAAGGTTTACACCGTGGCCGGCCAGCTTGCCCACGAGGCGACCCTCACCGGGAATCCGCAGGCCGTCGGTACCGGTTATGCCTACGAGTACCAATGGACCGGGCGCATAGCGAGCGGCGTCTACTATTACACCGTGGAGGCCGAACGGTCAGGCAAGAAACTAAAGACGCGCGGCAAGTTCGCGGTGGTCAGGTAATAAGGAAAATATGAAAAAGAACATTCTCAAAATATTTTCCCTGCTGTTGCTGGCGGCCACCGCGGCCCGGGCGGCCGAGACCGGCGCGCAGTTCCTGAAGATAGACACGGACGCGCGCCTGAGCGGCATGGCTTCGGCTGGTGTAGCGTCGGCGCTGGGGGTTAACGCGCTGGGGTATAACCCGGCGGGCCTGGCGGCCGTGACCGCCCCGGAAGCTGCCTTCAGCCACAGCCGGTGGCTTATGGACTCCATGCATGACTTCATTGGCTTCGGCCTGCCCTTTAAGCGGGGCGGTTTGGCGCTGGGCCTGACCCGGCTGTCAAACGGCAAGCTGGAGGGGCGCGCCGACGACGGCAGCGCCTCCGGCGGCTACAGCGCCTATGACCAGGCGGTGAGCCTGGGCTTCGGGCTTGGCAACTTCGGCATCGCGGTCAAATACATACAGAGCAGCATAGCGGGGGTCAAGGCGGACACCTTCGCGGTGGACCTGGGCGCCAAGCGTACGCTGGCGCGGCTGCCGGTAACGCTGGGCTTGGGCGTGCAGAACCTGGGGCGAGGGTTGAAATATCTGTCGCAGCGCGACGAGCTGCCCTTGAGCGTCAACGCGGGGCTGACCTTCGCGGTGCTGCCGGGCATGGGGCTGTCGCTGGACGTGAAAAGACAGGTTTACGACAAACGCACGGTGTTATCGGCCGGCACGGAGTACGCGCTGATGACGGGCAATAATCTGGGCTTCGCGCTGCGCGGCGGCTACGGGCTCACGGGGCTGGCGGCCGACGACGGCAAGAGCGGCCTGAGCGTGGGCGCGGGCATAATGGCGCTGGGCGCGCAGCTGGATTACGCCATGTCGCCGGAAACGGGCCTGGGCAGCGTGCAGCGCATCACGCTCAAGAAAAAGTTCTGATGCCGCGAAAGTAGTAGAATTTAGGCGATGCCGAAGAACTTCAAACCGCAGCTGGGCTCGGGGGACCTGGGCTATACCGACCTGTTCGGCGGCCGCCGCGTGCCCAAGACCCATCTCAAGGTAAAGCTGAACGCCCTTCTCGACGACCTGTCCGCCCTGCTCGGCCTGCTGAAGACCGCCGTTCGCGGAGAGGAAAAGACGGAACTTACCGCCGTACAGGCCGCCTTGGTCAGGGCCGCGGGGGCCGTGGCCGGCATGAAAGGCGGACTCAAGGCCGAAACCGCCGCCATGGGAAAGCTGATAGAGGCCAGGGCCGCGGCCGCGAAGCCGGCTAAAAAATTCGTCCTGCCCGGCGCCAACGAGACCGAGGCGCTGGCCCATATAGCCCGGGCCAAGGCCCGCATCTGCGAGATACTCGCCTGGGAACTGAAAGCCAAAGAGCCGGCCGTCTATCTCAACCGCCTGTCGGATTACCTTTTCCTCGCCGCCGTGAAACTTTCCAAGAAGCGCTGACCTCGGTCAGGGCATAAAAAAACCGCCCCTCGGGGGCGGTTCTTTTTTGCCGGGGCGGCTCCTACATGCGTTCCGGCGCCGAGACGCCCAGCAGGCCCAGGCCGCGGGCTATCATGGCCTTCACGGCCCTGAGCAGGAACAGCCGGTAGGCGGTTGTTTCCCTGTTCTCAGGGTCCAGCACCTTGTGCTGGTCGTAGAAGGAATGGAACAGGGCGGCCAGTTCCATCAGGTAGGTGGTCAGGTGGTGGGGGGAATTGTCGCGCGCGCAGTCGGCCAGCGTCTTCTCCATCCACAGCAGCTTCAGCATCAGCGCCCGCTCCTCGGGGTTGACCGCGGCCTTCGCTTCGTCGAAAGAGGCCGCCGGGTCCACGCCCTTGGCGGCCGCGTTGTCGAAGATGGAACAGATGCGGGCGTGCACGTACTGCACGTAGTACACCGGGTTCTCGTTGCTCTTCTTCTTGGCGAGCTCCACGTCGAAGTTGAGGTGCGTGTTGGGGCCGCGCGAGGCGAAGAAAAAGCGGCAGGCGTCCGTGCCCACGTCTTCGATCAGTTCCTTGAGCGAGATGAAGTCGCCCGCGCGCTTGGACATCTTCACCACTTCCTTGCCGCGCAGGAGCGACACCTGCTGGTGGATGATGACCTTGAAAGAGCCCAGCTCGGAACCGAGGGCCTTCACGGCGGCCTCCATGCGCGGCACGTAGCCGTGGTGATCGGCGCCCCAGATGTCTATCAGGCGCCTGAAGCCGCGGGAGAACTTGTTAAGGTGATAGGCGATGTCGTTGAGGAAATAGGTGTTGCGGCCGTCGGCTTTCACGAGAACGCGGTCCTTGTCGTCGCTCTCGAGCTCGGAGGCGGCGCCGAACCACACCGCGCCCTCCTTCTCGTAGGCCATGCCCTTCTCCTTGAGCGTGGCCAGGGCCTTGGCCGGGCCGCCGGCCGCGTGCAGCTCGCTCTCGAGGAACCAGCGGTCGAAATGCACGCCGAAGGCCTGCATGTCGGCCTTGTGGAGCTTGAGCATCTCCGTCACGGCATATTCCGAGAATTGCGCGTCGGTCCAACCGGCCGCTTCCTTCGGGAGGGCCGCGGCCATGTCCTTAAGGTAGTCGCCCTGGTAGCCGTCCGCCGGCGGCTCATTGCCTTCGAAGCGCGCCTTCAGCGACAGGCCGAGCTTCTCCACCTGTCGCCCGACATTGTTGACATAGAATTCTGTCGCCACCTCGGCGCCGAGCTCCTTCCAGACGCGGGCGAGGCTGTCGCCCAGCGTGGCGCCGCGGCCGCTGGCGAGGTGCATGGGGCCGGTCGGGTTGGCGGAAACGAACTCAAGGTTGATCTTCTCGCCTGAGAATTCCTGGCGGTGCAGGCTGCCGGGTTTCTCCAGGGCCTTCAGGGCGGCGAACAGGAAGGCGTTGGTGAATCTCACGTTGACGAAGCCGGGAGGCACGGTCTCCGCCTCCACCGAGCCGGCGAGCGCGGCCTTCAGCTCCTCCGCTATCTTGAGCGGGGGCTTCTTGAGCAGCTTCGCGGCCGCTAT
>CAYSYJ010000002.1:0-39373 GCA_964435105.1 uncultured Elusimicrobiaceae bacterium | reverse complement strand
GAAAAGTGTCCATTAAGTTTTAAGCGAAGTCTCCAAGGGATGCAAAAGATTTACACTATATCACTTAGGAATCGTTCTGAGCCGATTCGGTAGGAGACTGCCACGTCTATCAAGACTCCAACTCTTCGCAACAATGAAACATTCCAATCTTTAAGTTTAATGTCAGACTTGTTGTAGCGAATTCGCATCATTGATGCACTCGGATATTTCAATGCCTTCGATATTCTTTCAAAAAACTGCCCGACATCTGCACCAATTACATGCTCTCTTATGGATTTACCCAATTCGCCGTTATTCCTATTTCTGCAGAGCCAATCTAACTGTTCCCAAAACGCGGCACAGTCAGCGACATGCCGCAGCAAATCCACATTTGCGGCAAGGTACGTATTTAGAAAGTCACGCACTGATGGATTGTGAAATTCTACCAGTGTCCTTCCCAACTCGACTCGAATCTTTACAAACGTTCCATCGAGTTCTTTTAGAGACTCCCGAAAGGATCTCGCATCCCCTTCCGTCATGGATTGAAACGCTCTGAACAAACTTTCCACAGAACTTGGACTCGGTAGGGAAAAAAGCGACAGCAAAAGGTTCCGTGAGGCGGAATTGATATGCCGTTCAAAAGCATATCTCCAAATTTCCGTTGGATTATCAAGACTTTCAAGGAAACTGCGCAGATACTCTTCTGCGGTTAAGCCACACGAAGGGACAGCGCGCGTCATGTGCTCAATTATACGCGGACTGTAATTCGGGTGGTCGATAATCTTGCATAGATTTGAGGTTTTGATAATTAATTGAAGAGCTTTTCTATCAATAGTTGAGAAGAATAGGTGGTTATACAATATCTTCGCTTTAATTTCTCGAGTATACTTCTCCAAATCGACCACATATGGTTTAAGTTCAGTTCTCGCTAGATAATCAATCTTCGCATACTCCTGACGTGCCTGATTTAAAATATATCCACGTGTGGTCAGCACCAGTATGGATACTTTTGATCTGCGGATTTCCGCAATAAGTTCAATCAATGCCTGGTCTTCATTCTTCTCCAGTTTATCAGCTGAAGAAGTCTGCCCTAAAAAGTCATCGTAATACAGAAATCTTGGACTATGCTCAAAGTCAAACTCAAAGGCTTCCTTGGCTGTTGTAATTCGAATAAACTCAAAGCCCTGCTTCGCAAAATATAGGCCCAACATCTCTGCCAGAATTGTCTTTCCAATTCCAGGGACTCCCGCAATTACACAATAGTGTTGGGATTTAATCAATTCAATGGCTTCTTGGAAACTCTTATTGGAAACATAAACCCTAGACTTCTCTCGTATGCCCTCCAGCGAACCTCTAGAGAAATTCTTCAGCTTGGAATGCAATAGTTTTTCCAGAACTGCCACACTTGAAAACCACAATTTAAAAGTCTGCTCCTCAACCCTTGGAAACTTCCCCAACAGATTATTTAGATCATCGCACCCAAAAATATCTGTCGGACTTTTAATCGTGCTATCCATCGCCACTACAATCTTTTCTTTTTGCAAAGGGCTCAATGGAACCGAAGTTGCTATCAAATATCGCTCTGGATTTAGCAACTTTACTTTTGGCAACTCATCTTTAACCAAATGAGAAATCAATTTATCAAAGCCACTTCCCACGAAGTGTTTCGCTTGAACCACAAGCATGTTGCGCACCGAAGCCGCATACCTAAAATCTATACCAGAGTCTCTTCCAGGCTTAAAAGACTCAAGGGTTATTTTTAACTCCTCTTGAAGCAAATCTCGAACTAGTGATTCGAAATCCAATGGGGACAGGGTTTTGAAATCGTAAGCTGGCATATTTGTATAAAAATCTATAAGCTAATATCCCTGGCGGCTCCTTCCAGAAAACGAACTAATCATCAAGTATATTAACCACTTCCGCCACCACCATGAACTCTTCATCCTCCGCGTTCGGGATAACAATATCCTCAAACTCGGCATTCAGCGGCTTCAGCACTATTTCCTCGTGCTGCCAGGTGCCGTCGGCGGCGTACTTCTTGCGGCTGGTGTACTTCTTTACGGTGTAGCTGCCGCCGGTGTCGGGGTCGGCTATGCTGCTGTGCTGCACCAGCACTATTTTGTTCTGGCGGGTGCCGGCCACGTTGGCGCGGAAAACGCAATGATCGCCGTCGTGCAGGCGCGGCTCCATGGAGCGGCCGCACACCCTGGCCACGAACATGTTTCGGTCGGGCTTAAGGCCGGGCGGGCATTTGGCCCAGCCCTGCGGCTCCACGGCCATGCCGCGGCCAAAGCCGCCGCAGGCGGCCTCAAGGCTGTAGACGGGCAGGTAGTCCTTCCATTTAAGCGCGTCGGGCACGGCGGACTCTACGTTAAAGAGCCTCTTCAGCTTTGCGGCCAGGCCCTCGGCCGGCGCGGGGGCGGGGCCGGCCTGCAGCAGGCCCTTGAAATATTCGGCCGTCTCCCCGTCGGTGAAATACACGTAGCAGCCCTTCTGGCCGCGGGTCATTAGCGTGCGGTAGGTGTTCTTTATCAGCAGGTCCAGGCGGCGCTTGGCGGCTTCTGGGTCCTTGTCGTACAAGGCGCGCCAGCCTTGCAGGCTCTTGTCGGTGCTGGCGCGGGCGGCGGGCGAGGTTATAATTTCGCCGTCGCGGGCTATAAGGTCCGGGCCCACTATCACGCCCACGTAGTCCAGCTCCAGGCCCTGGCAGGTGTGTATGCAGCCCACCTCGCTTACCGAGTCGGGCTGTATTATCCAGGTCTGGCCGTCGTCCTTTAGGTTCCAGGCCGCCTGGTAATCCCCTATCACTATGTCTTTGCGCGAGGGATCGTTCTGGCTGATCCACTTCCAGCAGTAGCCGGCCACCACGCGGGCCTTGTTGCCGGCGTTCTTCTGGCGGATAAGGGCGTGCAGGGCGGCGGGGTCGGGCATTATCCTGAAGTCGTAGTCGCGGTTGTCCAGCAGGTCGTTGGCGGTCTTGCCTATCTGCAGGGCGTTGTCGAGCCAGGCCAGGTAGCCGTCCGAGCCATTGCAGCGGAACTGGGATTCCAGCTTTAGCTCGGTTACCTTGGCCACGTGCTTTTTGGCCCAGCGGCGGATCTCTTCCTTTTCGCCTATGTCCTTAAGCGTCACCTTCTGGTCTTCGTCTATGAAGAACACGGCGAGCTTGGCGGCGTTGATGAGCTCTTTTACCTGGTTCTCGCCTTTGCTCGATAGCCAGCCGGACTTGGCGTTAAGGCGGTGGGCTTCGTCCACGATAAGGCAGTCGTAGGTGTTGGGCTCGGCGTCGTGGTAGGCGCCGGAGCCGCTGAACATATTGCTTATATGCGTGCGGCGCAGGGTGCCGGCGAGCTTGGCTTCGTATACCAGGCGCGGGGCGGAGTTGCGCGTGACGTATTGGGCGACCAGTTCCTTGTTGGTGAGGGCGACGAGCAGGTTTATGGCCACTACGCTTTTGCCGGTGCCGGGGCCGCCTTCAACTATAAGCACGTGCTTTTGGCCGGTGCCGGCCTGGGTGGCCAGGGCGAGGGCGGTTTCGTAGACGATCTTCTGGTCGTCCACCATTACGAATTCCTGGTTGCCCTTTATCATGCTGGCCAGGCTGTCGGCCAGGCTCTTGGACGGCTTTATCCTGCCCTGGTCTATGCGGTAGAGGAGCTTGTTCCTGTCGCCGTATTTTATGTGGCGCTTTATGAAAGCCTGCAGCTTGAGGGCGTCGGGCTTGAGGAAGACGGGGGCCTCTGTGGTGTATTGGGCGTAGAAAGGGTTGTTTATTACGCTGTCCGGCTCGTAATTGTGGAGATAGGCGCAGGGCAGGAGCTGTATCTTCTCGTGGCGGACGGTCTCGTTGTAGTCCTCTATGAGGCGCTTGTAGCTCCAGGCCTGGTAGCTGGGGTGGGCGGTTTCCCGGGGGCCGCCGCTGAAGACTGTGGTTACCACGGCGTCTTTGGTGGTGAGGTCGGCGTGCTGCCACTGCTTCAGCTCTACGAGCACGGCGGTGTCGGTTTGGGCGGCGTCGGCGCCGGTGAGGATGAAGTCTATGCGCTTGCTGGAGCGGGGGATGTGGTACTCTATGGCCACGCCGGCGTCTTCGGGGATGGCGGGGTCGGCTATGACGCGCTCCATGTACTGCAGGGAGTTGGCCCAGGCGAGGATTTGATTGCGCGGGGTGCTGTGGCCGGTTAC
The DNA here is from genome assembly GCA_964435105.1 of uncultured Elusimicrobiaceae bacterium. Classification (GTDB taxonomy): domain Bacteria; phylum Elusimicrobiota; class Elusimicrobia; order Elusimicrobiales; family UBA9959; genus UBA9959. The sequence goes on along the minus strand of CAYSYJ010000002.1, from coordinate 35,209 downwards.
AGCCTTGAAAGTGTCAAAGATAATGCCGCCGATGTCATTGGACATGACATCCTGCCGGAAGCGGGCCTTGTCGGCGCTGTAGACTATCACGCAGGCAGCTCCGTGTACTTGGTGATGCGGCCTTTGGCTTTGGAAACGGGGTATTTCTGGGCGTTCTTCCTGAGTTTCGAGGCCAGAGCGGCGGGGATGTCTATTTTAAGGTCATGGCCCAGCAACAGCACCCAGTACAGCACATCGGCCAGTTCATCGGAGATGTCTTCTTTGCGGGCTTTTATGTGGGCCTTCACTTCGGCCGGGGTTTTCCACTGGAAGTGCTCCAGCAGTTCGGCTGCTTCCAGGGTGAGGGAGATGGCTACGTCTTTGGGGTTGTGGAATTGCGCCCAGTCGCGGGCGTCGCGGAAATGGAGAATGGCCCTTGTTAAGGTTTTGATGTTGGACATGTTGTTATACTAGTATGCGCTCCCGCCTAACCTGTTTTTATTCTATATCTTCGCGTTCGGGCTGGCAATTTATATTTATATTGGCGAAGATTCGGGCGAGGGCGGAACCTTTGGCCCGTTAAAGTGATAAAATCGGTATGTGGCTTACGACGAAGACCTGGAGAACGGGCTGCGCAACCTGCAGGAGATCCTGGCGCGGCTCGACGACCGGGTAAAGAACGAGAACTGGCTTAAGGAGAACGCCCCCGCAGGCGCGCCCGCGCGCATCAGGGAGGCGATAAAAGAGAATTTCCCGGGGCCGAAGGTCGAGCCAAAGCCTGAGCCCGCGCCGCAGCCGGAGCCGGTTAAGGCCCCGGAGCCGCAATTGCCGGCGGCGGAGGCGGCGTCGCTAAGCGCGCCGCGGCCTGCCCCCGCCCTGCCTCCTGTAGAGATACCGGCCTTTAAGGCCGCCCCCGCGCCTGAGCCGCTGCCGCCGCTTCCAGAATTTAAACCCGAGCCCTTGCCTGCGCCTGAACCGGCGCCTATGCCTCAGCCGGAGCCACAACCTATTCCCATGCCGGCGCCTGAGCCGGCCCCGCTCCCGGAGCCAGAGCCCGCGCCAGCCCCCGAGCCCGCCCCTGCCCCCGTGCCAATCCCGGAGCCGGCACCGCAGCCGGCTGAACCTGAACCGGCGCCGATGCCAAAGCTGATATCGCCGCCAGCCCTGCCGGAGCTGAAGGATTTGCCGGTCTTTCTGCGCGAGCCCGGTCCGGAGCCGGTGCAAAAGGCCAAGTTGGAGGCACCGCCGGAGCCGCTGCCCGAACCGGCCCCCGCGCCGGCGGCAGAGATCAAAACCGCCCCGGCTCCCAAGCCGGCGCGCAAACCTTTCGTCATCAACAAGACGGTTCTGTTCCTGTTCCTCGCCGGGCTCGCGGCGGCGGGCGCTGGCTACCAGCTTTTCCTCAACAGCGCCGCGCAGCGCTACGCGCGCGCGGGCCGGCTGGTGGAGCAGGCGCGCAATGCCGAGGCCATCAGCGCTTATTCGCGCATAATCACTATTTACCCGCGCTCGCTGGAGGCGGCCTACAGCCATTATGCCATCGGCGATATCAAGGCGCTGCAGGGCGATATACAGGCGGCCATAGACCATTACGAGGATTATATGGTGGCCGCGCCGGACAATGACCCCAAGCTGGCCTCGTCGCGTTTCAAGGTGGCGGAGCTGGAGCTCAAGGACGGCCGCCTGGCCGACGCCGAATACCTGTACCAGAACCCGGTGGTGCGCGCGTCGGACTACGCCGCCCGCGCCCAGGAGCGCGTGGACCAGATCAAGGCGGTGAAGGCGCGGCTGGCCGAGGCGAAAAAATTCCTGCCCAAGTCGCCGGCCAAGGCGGTAGAGGCCTACGCCGCGGTTGTGGCCGAATATCCCAAATATGCCGAGGCGGTGACCGGTTTGGAAGAAGCAAAAGCGGCGCTGGCCGCCTATAATGGCCGCCCGGTGGTTGTAAAAAAGCCATCCCCGCCGCCGGCTAAGCCCGCGCCCCGGCCCGCGCCGGCACCCGCGCCAAAGCCGGCCGCGCAAAAGCCGTCGCCTACTCCCCAGCCGCCCCCGGCGCCCAAGCCGGTCTCGGCCACGCCCCCGGCCGCGACACCCGCCGTGACGCCGCCCGGGCAGGCCGCCCCCGCTTCCCCCGCCGCCGCCCAGCCCGTGCCCAAAGACAGGGCGCAGGCCTGCGGGGCTATCTGGAAAGCGGAGAAGGCCGGCGAGGCGCTCAGCTCGGACATGGTGTTCGACAAGCTCAAGTTCAGCTGCGAGGACCTGCGCGGCCGCGTGGAGACCTGCCGCGAAATCCGCGACGAGCTGAAGGCCATACAGGGCGTGGCCGCGGCCGACCGCGTGACCATGGAGCAGGAGCTGGACCCGGAGTGGAACCTGCAGAAGCAGCTGGAGCAGGACAAGAAAGTCCTTAAGCGCTACGAGGACCGCGGCTGCGCGGCCCTCCTCAAAGCCGTCCCCGACTGACCCCCCTTCTATCGAGGCGAAGCCTCGATAGAGAACCGCACCCGACACTACGCTGTCGGGTTCGCCTGCTATGCTATTGTCATGGGCCGGGCGGGGGAGCTATGGACGAGCAAACAGTCAAACTGCTTATCGCGGAAGGCGAGGGCCTTACCGTGGAATTCAAGGAGAAGTATTCTCCCAAGATAGACCGCGACATGGTGGCCTTTGCCAATGCGCGGGGCGGGGTGATACTGCTCGGCGTGGCCGATAGCGGGCGCATAACGGGGGCGGCGCTCTCGAACCAGCTTAAAGCGGAAATCCTGTCGCTCGCGCGTAATTGCGAACCCCATGTGCCGGTAACCGGCATCACCGCCTGCGCCGGCGCGGTGGCCCTGGAGATTCCCGAAGGCACGCAAAAACCCTACAGTTGCTCGTCCGGTTATTTCCGCCGCCTGGACGCCGTCACCCAGAAAATGTCGCAGCAGGAGGTGCGGGCCATTTTCCGCGAAACCACGGACCTGCTGTTCGAAAGCCTGCCCTGCCGGGGCCTGGAATTGAAAGATATTCCGCTGGCGAAAGTTAAAGATTTTCTGAAAGCCGCAGGCGCCTCCTTCAGGCCGGGCAGGGCCAACCTGGAAAAGATCCTGGCCAGCCTCGGGGTTTGGCGGGACGGTGGGGCGGTCAATGCGGGGGCGCTCATGTTCGCGGCCGCCCCGGCCCGGTTCATACCGCATTGCGAAACCATACTATGCGCCTTCAAAGGCGCAGACAAACTGCATTTATACGACCGCAAGGACGTGCGCGGCACCCTGCCGGAACAATTGGCGGAGGCCATGGCCTTTATAAAGAAACACCTGAACGTGCGCAGCGAAATCCTGGAACTGGACCGCAAAGATATTTACGAACTGCCACTGCCCGCCCTGCGCGAGGCGCTGGTGAACGCCGTGGTGCACCGCGATTACAGCCTGCGCGGCACCAGCCTGTACGTTAATGTATTCGACGACCGCGTTGAAATCGAGAATCCTGGCGGCCTTCCCTCCGGGCTCGCGCCGAAAGATTTCGGCAGGGCCTCGGTGCGCAGAAACCTGCTCCTGGCCGATTTGTTCCACAGGGTTGGCAATGTGGAGCGTATCGGCTCCGGCATAGGCAAAATGCGGAATTTGATGGAGGAAGCAGGCCTGCGAAAGCCCATTTTCGAGATCTCTAATTTTTTCAGGGCTATTTTTTACCGTGCCCCGGAGTTTTCCCTTAAAGAAGTTAAAACCAGGGAAGTTTTGGCGGGAGAGGGGTTGGGTGAAAGGTTGGGTGAAAGGTTGGGTGAAAAGTTGGGTGAAAAGTTGGGAGAAAAGTTGGGAGAAAAGTTGGGAGAAAAGTTGGGAGAAAAACCGAGAAAAAACGAAATTAAAATACTCCGGTTGATCAGTTTAGACAACTATTCGACCATAAGCGAACTTGCGGCGGCGATAGGCATCAGCACAACGGCGGTTGAAAAGAACCTGACAAAACTAAAGCTTAAGGGCGTTCTGCGCCGCGCAGGCCCGGATAAGGGCGGTCACTGGGAGGTGCTGTAAAAAGCAGGGGCCCGGCCGCGTCAGCGCGTAACCGGGCCCCGGAACGAGCCGCGATTGGGCTTACAGCTGGTCGAACATGTAGCGGCGGGTGAGGAAGTTGAGGGGGCTGTCGGTGACGCCCAGGTCCTCGGCCTTGTACACGCGCTGGGCCTGGCGGACGTCGTTCTGGAAGACGGCCTCCATCTGGCGGGTGAACTGGCGGTCCAGCACGTGCAGGTTCACTTCGCGCTCGTGGCGGATGCTCTTGGGGTGGAAGTTGTAGGAGCCCACCGTGGTAAAGACGCCGTCCACGGTCATGAACTTGCTGTGCAGGGTCTCGCCGGTCTTCACGTACACCTGCGCGCCGGCGGCGGCCATTTCGGCCAGGCTTTCCATCATGGGCGCGGTGAGTATGGGCTCGTTATTGCTCTGGGCGGAATTGCTGAGGATGGTCACCTGCACGCCGCGCTGAACGGCCTCGGTGAGGGCGGTCTTGAGCGACGGGATGGTGATGAAGTAGGCGTTCTCGATATTGATGCTCGAGGTGGCGCCGTAGATGGCCTTGAGGATGGAGAGGTAGATGGCGGGTTCCTGGCCGCCGCGCTGGTACACCAGCGCCGCCTGCGCGCCGCCCGCGCTCTGGGCCGGGGCGCCCACGTACATGAGCTGGTGGCCCTGGCTCTGCGCTGTGAGGTTCCAGGTATAGCCGAAGATATTGTAAGCGTCGGTGGCGGCGGGCCCGGAGAACAGCACGTCGGTGTCGCGCCATTTGTGGGCGGAGGGGTTCATATGCGAGTACTTGTCGCCTATGTTCATGCCGCCGGCGATGGCGTACTGGCCGTCCACTATCAGCAGTTTGGAATGCATGCCGTCATAGGGGCGGTTGGCGTCCCAGAAGCGGCCCACAGGCACGCCGTTGGCCTCCAGCAGTTTGAGCGATTCCATGCCGAGGAAATTGGAGATATTGCCGTCCACCATCACCTTCACGTCCAGGCCTTCCTTGCGCTTGGCGATGAGCAGGTCGCGGGTGGCCTTGCCGGTGACGTCGTCGTAATAACCCCAGGTCATGAGCATTATGCTCTTCTTGGCTTCGCGCATCAGCTTTTCGCGCATGCCGAAAGAGGCGGGGCCGTCTACCAGCGGGGTCACGCTGTGGCCGCCCTGGAACTTGGTGCCGCACATGGCTTCCACTTCGGCCAGGTAGCCGGGGTTCTCCAGCAGGGATACGGACTTGGCCACGGCCTTATAGCGCGACGACTTCATGATCTTGATGTGGCGGTCGCTCATCTCGGTCCAGCCCTCGGAGCCGGGCTTGCCGGGCACCTGGCCGGAGTTCTCCAGCTGGGCGGCTATCATGCGGGGGAATTTCTTTATGTAGTCCTCGCGCTTGGCCGGCGGCAGCGGCGGCAGGAACTTCTGCACCAGCGGGTTGCGCAGCATCATCTCTAGCGCGGGCACCAGCATGCCCTTGGCGTGGGCGTGGGCGAGCAGCTGTATCACGCGGTGCTCCACCCGCTCCATGGTCTTGGGGTGGTCGTTCATGAGCTGGGCCAGCTCGTCGGCGATCTTCTTGGGGTTATTGTATTCGGGGCCGAGCGGGGTCTGAACGGGGCTGGCCTTGGGCAGGGCCGCGTCCAGGCGGGCATACTCATCTGCGCTTACCGTGGCCATGCCGAAATTGAGGCGGAGATCGTTGATGTCCTGCAGTTGGGCCGCGGCAGGGGCGGCCGCGAAGGCGATAACAAAAAGGGTCTTTATCATAAGATAATGATACGAATGACCGGGCCCCCCGCCATAGAGGCGAAGGGCCCAAAAAACCGCCGTCTTTTGGCGGCCGCCCGGCTGGGCCTTATGGGTGCAGGTGGTGTGTGTGGCGGGGCTCAATCCCAGGTGGCGTCGCCTGTTCCCGGGGTTGGGTGCCAGTCGTCGACATCTATGCCCGTGGCTCCGTCACTGCCCCCACCGGATCCGCCGCCATCGTCGTCTCCGCCGGGCTGATGATGCCACGGATTATGGGGCTGTGACGGCGGAGGAGGGGGCGGGGCGTCAACTGTGGCCTTCCGCCATTTAATATAGGTCGCCGTAGACAGGTCCAAAGACTTTTTTATCTTTTTCGCCTGCTTATAAGAGGCCTTTTCAATGTCAGAAGCGGATGATGGAGGTTTCTGCAGGTCCGCAAATGAGTCATTTAATCCATACACATGAGAGACAACACCAGCCAAAGATGTGCTGCCTTTTCGCGGTCGCCTGGTAACAGCGCCCACATACTCGTCAAACCCCAATCCCCCCAACTGAAGCACTTTATTAAAGTCAGCGACTACCGGTCTTTTCCCTCCGTTCATATAATCCCTTATCGCCAAATCCAAGCGGATCAATTGGATGTCCCGATTTTCCTCCGGCGAATTAGGTTTGGGGGCCACTCCGGATATCAATAGTTGGTGATAGACATAAACCCCTGCCGACCAGCCATTAAGCTCCAGGAACAAATGCGCCTGTGTGCCTGGAGAGGGCACGCCCTTTATATCCTTAAAGTCAGACAGGTGAGTCAACTCATGTGCGATGGTAACGGCTAGAAATGTAGGATTAGGGTTCAGGAACAAATCTTTGAAGTCCCGTCCCCCGCCGCGAAAACTGTTTAGAAAAATCACTTTTTCCCCGCCACAGGCATCCGGTCGACAAGTTTCCGCGTAATTTGGCTCAGATCCTATGGCCCCCAATATTTTCCATTTCAGAGTCACCCCTTCAGAGTCCATGAATTCAACAAGTTCTTTCCCGGACTTGATTGAAGCGAGTTTTTTCAGCGCCCTATCTACCGCAGGCCTCTCTGTAGCCGTGTCCAGCACTGTCCTCTCATTTGCTTTCAAGCCGAGTTCGGAGTCCCCGGTACCGGCAAAAACCGGCAAAGGAACGACTTGCTCCCTATCGGCAATTTTGACAGGAACCCCCGACCCGACAGGAATCATCCCGGCTGCGCCCACAGGCCGGCCTACCAGCCCCTCTCTCCCTGAAGGAGTATATCCGTCAAACGTTACAGCCAAATCCGTTCCACCGGCTGCGGCGACAAGAGACTCAAAAGCCGAGTCGCCAGATGTAGCCTTGGCTATAGAACAAAAGAACTGCAGGAGAAAAATCAGCAATATTTGCTCTTTCACATTTCTCCCTTATTTCTCAAAACTCAGCGTTTCTATGAACTTTTTCAGAAAATAGGCGCTTTGGGCATCTCGCTCCGGATTGATAGTTGAGCCATATGTGCCAGTTGGCCGCAGGACAAGATCCCTGTAGCCACCCTCTGAAACATTAAAACGAACCCTGATCTTTGCCCTAAACACCTGCCCAGCAGGAGTAACTCCGGCCAAGAATCGGACATGGGGCCGATCCTGGACTTTACTCTGAAGAGAAATAAGCAAAGCCGTTCCGCCGTGCTTAAGCTTTATCTTTTCAGATTTAACATCGTAGGACTTTGAGTAGTCATTTTGAGAGCTGGCGCTTTCGACATATGAGTCCTCAGGAGACAACCACCCGAGAAATTTTCGGGAAAATGGTTTTGGCTCTTTATCCTCCAACTGCCCCACTAATTCAGTTTTAATGAAGTCCGGATCTTTTCGGCTCCACCGCACCATTAAAACGTGCCCACTATCCTCGATAAGCCCGCCATTCTCATCCTCCACGGGAACCATCTCGCTATCCATCCTGAATTTGGGATATTTATAAGAAAACAACCTTCCCTTAAACACATAGTCCTCTTTAGGGAGCTCGGCGAAATAATATTTCCAGTTATAGTGAAGTCTGGCACACCCTTTATAGTCGACCCCGAAGTCTTTTTTATAGATATGCCAGGCGAATCCGCCCAGGCCGGCCGCGGCCAGCAAAAGACTGGCCGCCAGAGTCATCAGAATTTTCTTTATCATTTGTTCTCCCCTAAAAATAAAAACAGGGAAACGGAAGACCTTCCGTTTCCCCTGGTTACACCCGGTTAAGGCCGGGCGGTGGATGCTCCCCCGCCTGTTCGGGGGATTACAAGGGCCGATATTATTATTCTAGTCGTATTTGAATCAGCCCGTAAGAGGCCTTGGCCCTATATTCAGGCTGGGCCTTATGGGTGCGGGTGGTGTGTGTGGCGGGAGTGTGCGCTGGGCCGCCCGGAAGGGCGGTGGCGGCTGCCTGTCTCCGGCTCCGGGAAGAAGCCCAGCCGCAGGCCGTATACGCCCAGGATGGCGCGCAGGGTCTCTATGCCGGGATTGCCTTTGGGTGAAAGGGTTTTGTAAAGGGTAGTGCGGCTCATGCCTACGGCCTTGGCCAGGGCGCCCATGCCGCCATTGGCACCCACGATCCGGCGTATTGCTACCAGGAGATATTTAAGCTCGCCAGCGTCCGCGGCGGCATTTAGGTAGGCGGACGCCTCCTCGCGGTTGGCGAGGACCTCTTTCATATAACTGTCGTGGGAACGCGTAAGTTTCATATCCGCCTCCGGTAATCCGCCCAAAATCTCCGCGCCCGGGCTATATCCCTGCGCTGACCGCGCTTATCTCCCCCGCAGAGCAGCAGGACCACGGCCGGGCCATCTTCCCCATAGTAAACCCGGTAGCCAGGCCCGTAATGAATGCGCAGTTCCCAGACCCCTTCACCTACCGGCCGGCAGTCCCCGAAATTCCCGGCAGCGACTCGGTCGAGCCTTATGCGCACCGCGGCCCTGGCCTCTATGTCCGGCAGGCCGTTAAGCCACCCTGAAAAAACGTTCTTGCCATTATGCAGGTAATGCACCAGCCTGCGCTCATGCGGTTCCATACCCCGCCCCCATAGTGTATCCTATAGAATACAAGCAGTCAAGGGCTATTTTCCCCGCTGCCCCCACAGATAGCCTAGCAGGCATTCCCGACACCGTACTGTCGTGTAAAAAAGAACCCCGGCCGCGCGGCCGGGGTTCTGCGTTATAGCTCGCCGCTTTATTTCAGGCGCTTGATGCGGCCGGTGGCGGGCGCGCTCACTGGGCCGGCCTCGAAAGCGTGGATAAAGAGGTCGCGCACGGCGAGCATGGTGTCCTTGATGTCCTGCCCACCGCCGAACACGTCGCCGTTATTGCCGCCTCCGGCGAGATAGCTGTTGGTGGCCACCGTAAAGACTTCCTTGTCCTTTATCTCGCGGCCATGGCGCTTGACGCTCAGCTTCGTCGGGCCCTGGGGCCCTGGGCGGTAGGCCACTTCGACCCCGGCGAGCTGTATATAGCTCCAGTCGGAGCGCAAATTGTCGGCGAGCAGCTTGCGTATCTGCGCGCCGTTAAGGCGCATGGTCACTATGGTATTGTCGAAAGGCACCGCCTGGTAGATATGGCGCAGCTGCACCGGCCCTTTGCGCAGTTCGGCGCGTATGCCCTTGGTATTGTGAAAGGCGAGGTCGGTATTTACCGCCTGCAGGGTGAGGTCGCAGAGCAAATTGCCGATAGGCGAATCCGAACCTTCGGCCGAGAAGCCGATATCGGTTCTTGCCTCGCCCACGGTGCGGCCCATGGCCTGCTCCACGTCGGCGTTGAAGCCGGCCACGGTCTTTAGCACGGCCGGGGCTTCCCCGACCTGGTCGGTCCAGGGTTCGACCAGGCGCACCTTTATATCCGTGAGCTTGCCGGTGGCGTCGTCGAAAGTGAGCTCCGCGCGGGTGATATAGGAGAGGCCGTAATTGCTCTCGCCGAACCAGGTGCCGCTCACGGGGTCGCGCCAGCCTTTGAGCAGGCCGGTATGGTTATGCCCGCCCAGCAGCAGGTCTATGCCGGCGGCGGCACGGGCGATCTCCAGCGTGCCGGGCGGCGGCACGGCGAAGGTCCAGGAGGAAATGTCTATGCGCTTGAGCGAGAGCCGCTCGTCCAGGCCCAAATGCGCCAGCACGATCACGGCGTCGGGGTTTTCCTTTTTTATCTCCGGCAGCAGGGCCGCGGCCGTGGCCGCCTCGGGGCGGAACTCCAGGTGGTTCACATAGGCGGGCAGGGTATTAGTGGCGGTATGGGTACCGGCCAGGCCCAGCACGGCGATGCGGCGGCCATTGCGCTCGAATATTTTATAGGGCTTGAGGTAATCGACGTGGCGGCCGTCCTTGTAATAGATATTGGCGCCCAGCATGGCATATGTCGCGCTGGAGATCATGGCCTTAAGCACCGGCTCGCCGTAATCATAGTCGTGGTTGCCGGGGACGCCTGCGGCATAGCCCAGCTGGTTCATCAGGGTCACGCTGGCCTGGCCGCGGGTAAAGATGCCCTCGGGCGTGCCCTGGAAGGTGTCCCCCGCGTCGAGCAACAGGTAGGGCGTGGTCTCTTTGGCGAGCATGGCCGCTATGGCGGGAAAGCCGCCTATGGTGCGGGTGGAATTTTCTTTGTCCCAGAGGGCGGGGCGGGCGGAATACCAGCCATGGGCGTCGCTGGTGTGGTAGACGGCCACCACGGCCGCCCTCGCGGGCGCCGCGAGCAGTAAAAGCAGGGCGAAAATATTGAAGTGTTTCACCCCTACATTGTAGAAAAAGCGGAGGCCGGCGCCTAACAGGCCGCCGGCCTCGCTCCTTAAGTTTTTCTTCAGCGGATGATGGAGGTCGAGCAGTCCAGCGGTATGCGGCGGCTGGTCTCGTCGCCGAAAGAAACCAGCAGTTCCGCCTCGAACTCGCCGGGCTCGGCCAGGACCGCAGACGGCATTTCCAGGGTATAGTTGAAGAAGGCGCTGTCGGAGGAGAGGAAGCCTGCGCGCCCCGGGACATAGACGGCTTCCGGGAAGAAGCGCAGGTTTTCCCCCTCGCCGCCATGCTGTTTATAAAGGTCGGCGGAGGTCACCCTTATATCGCCGCCCTTGCGCGTGATCATGCCTTCCAGCGTCACGGCCTTGTCGGGCGAGGCGCAGGAGAGGCCGAACTTGAACAGCGGCATCACCGCCGGCAGTATTTCCTTGTTCCTGAGCCCGCTGGAATCGGCCCGCAGCCACTGCAGGGCGGTGGCCAGGTCGCGGCCGGCGGCGGCGAGCTCGCCGGCTTTGAGTGCGGCGGCATTATGATGCGCCTGGCAGGCGGCGGCCCAGTCCATTACATTGTCCACTACGCGGTCCAGCTTTTCGGCCTCGAATTTCACCACATGCCAGCGCCCGTCCATGGCGGCATAATGCATTTTCTCCGCACCCTCCAGGGTGCGGCGGGCCTGCGTGCCCAGCTCTATGGCAAGGCCGGCCGGGGCCGCGGAAGGGGCTATGCCATTGGCATTGCCGGCCAGCCGGGCCAGCCGCTGCCCGGCCACATAGACCGCGGCTATCCAGCGGTTATTTATTTCGGAGACCTGCAGGCGGCTACCGGCGAATTCCGGGGCGGCCACTGCGGGCACGGCCATTTCCTTATTAATGGCGTCCAGCCCGGCCCGCTCCAGGTTGAAGTCCGCCGCGCAGGCGGGGGCCGCCGCCAGCAGTACCGCGAATATCGTCTTTACCATGTGTTTGCCTCCTGTACTGTTCTACCGTCATATATAGTTTACGGTAAACGCGGCGAGGGCACCTGAGGCGCAAGGTAAGTTTTAAAAAGGAAAAGGGTCCAGCCCCGGGTGGGCGGGTAAAAGCGCGTTTTTAGTGCCCCTGCGGAGCACCAGGCTTAGCTGCAAGTTCAAAGGCAGAAGGCGGGAAAGAACCGCGGGCATATAAAAAAGAAGAGCCGGCCCGCGGGCCGGCTCCTCAACTGGCGACTCTCTTTTTAAAGGTAGTCAGGCCGCGGCTCTACGCCCTCCAAAGAAACTATAGCGTAACTGAAGTTGCCAAAACCCTCGTCTATAAGCTCCTCCAGCACAATAGTTCGCCGCCCGTCAGCCAGCAGGGCGCTCATGCCGCGCATGCTTTCACGGGCCTCGGCCTCGCTGGCAAAGACAGCGCCGCTCTGGTGGGTTGCCAGCCCGTATTCGGATTTGAAAGTGATCTCGAACCGGTAGCCGCCGTACCCGGCGGCAAGAGAGGCTTTGAGTATCACCGCTCCGGAAGGAAGCAGCGCGGCTATTACCTTATCCATGGCCGCCCCGGCCTGCTCCCAGGAAGCGTAGCGCCCGTAACTGCCCAGCACCAGCGGCGGGGCCGCCGCCTCCGGCTCCACGCGTCCGACGACCCGCCCTCCTGCCGCGGCCGGGCCGGAATTTCCCAGTTCCGCCGCGTTCATACTCCGCAGGCCTTCCAGGCCGTCAACCGCGCCCGGCGCGGCCAGGGCCAGCGCCGCCGCAAGTGCTGAAATAATTTTCATCGAGCCTCCTTTCCTCATTCCATCACCACATAGGCGGCGAGTATAAGGGCGATCTCGGCGCGAGAAAAGCGTGCGGCGTCGTAACTGCCGGTGATGCGCACCGTGGCGTCCGCCTTTACCTTCCTGTTCAGGGCCAGGCCGGAGTTTTCATAAGGCGCTTCCTGCAGCGTGTCTATAAAGCCCTGGTCATAGGTGCAGTTGCCCAGCAGGGTGTGCGGCTTGCCGCCAAGCAGGGCCGGGTATTCGAAGGGATCCCGCGAGAGGTCTATACGGTTGCCTGCCGCGTCGCTCACCACGCCGTTCTTTATGATGCCGGACTCGGCGCCGCCGCCGGCGAAGTCGAATCGGAAAGCAAGGCCCCCGCTATTCTTGGGGTCCCGCGCCAGGGAGAAAGTCATGCCTTCGCCGGCGCCGTGATAGGCCTGCGAATCCTGGTCGAGTGTTACGGTGAGGGCCACTTTGCGCCATTGGGCGCTCCTTGCCGCCGGCGCTTCGGCCGGCGCGGCAACGGCTGGCGCGGCCGGCGGCAACGAAGCCGCTTCCGCGGTTGTCATTGCGTTAAGGCCGAAGTCAGCCGCGCAGGCGGGGGCCGCCGCCAGCAGTACCGCGAATATCGTCTTTACCATATGTTTGCCTCCTGCTCTGATTTACCGTCCCCCATAGTTTACGGTAAGGGCGGCGCGGACGCCTGAGGCGCAAGGTAAGTTTTAAAAAGGAAAAGGGTCCAGCCCCGGGTGGGCGGGCAAAACCGGGTTTTTAGTGCCCCAACGGAGCACTAAGGTTTTTCAGAAATCGCGCAGGCGGGTGATGCGGCCTTCCACCAGGAATATGGCGGAACCGGGCGTCTTGCGCTTTATTTCATAGGCGCCCGCCGTATGCACGGCCAGGTTGAGCACGGGGGTATAACCCTTGAAAGCCGGTCCGTCGGCGCGCACCATGCAGGTGCTGTACCATTCGCTGCGGCCGCTGCCCACGAGCCGCCGGGTATAGTCACGGATCTTCTCTATGGCTTCGCGGCCGAGCAGGTTCATCTGCGGCGTCTCTATGGTTGCGGAGGCCACCGGGCATTTATAGACGCCGGGGCGCACCTGTTTCATCAGCTTGGCGGCGGCGAGCCTGGCCATGGCCTCTTTCACTTTAGGCAGTTCCGCCTCTACGGCGCGGGCCAGGTCCTCCACCTTCCAGGGTCCGGTCTCGCTGACCATGGCGTGAAAGCAGACATAGGCCTCGAAACTGGATAACACCGCCTGGAACTGGTCGGGTTTGATCACGTACTTGTCGCTCGCGATCCTCTGCTCCACCGCTTTATGCAGCGGGGAAACGCCCTTGGTCTCGGCCCGGGGCGCCACCACCGGCTGCACCAGGTCGCGGTAGTCGGTCTCGCCGGCCATGCTGCGCAGCCAGGCCACCATCAGCTCATTGGCGCCGGGGCCCTGGGGCACCAGGCGCAGGGCGTAAAAAAGCTTGCGCAGCTTGTCGAGCAGCGGCAGGTTGCGGCCCTGCTCTATCAGCAGGTAGCGGCGGTAGGTAAGGCCCAGCACTTTCTGGCCGCCATTATCGTGGAAGAAGGCATAGGCTGAGGCGAAGCCGGCGGCTTCGCGGAATTTTACCAGGGTCTCGGAGAAAGGCGTGGGCATGTTGTCCTTCGCGGCCGGCAGGCGCTAGTAAGAAGACCAGGGGGTCAGGGCGAGGTCCTGGTGGCCGCAGGAGATCCAGAGGTCGCCGCGGCGGCGCGGCAGCAGCGGCGTGTCCCAGTTCCAGTAAAACCAGGTGCCGCGGTCCAGCACCAGCATGGAGCCCATACCCCAGTTATCGTTGTTCTCTACCACCCGGCTCTTATCATGGCTGCCGGGCACGTAAACTTCGGGGATCTCATTGATATACTTGCCGTTGGCTGTGAGGGAAGCCAGGTTGTCGCCTGGATAGATGCCCTCGTTGTCGGCGTAGTAGAGCTTGAGGGCCGAGCGCAGCATGGCCAGGTTGCCCTTGGTGGCGCCCTCCTGCGAGCGCTTTATCAGCGAGGCGAAACGCGGCAGCGCGATGGCGGACAGGATGCCCACTATCGCCACCACCACCATCAGTTCGATAAGCGTGAAACCTCCGCGCTTCATATCCCCCGCTTCGGTCATATCGCGCATATCTTACCATTTTGCGAATTTCGCGACACCCCGGCTAAAGCGAAGGCCCCCAGGGCCGGCGGGCGGGTCCCGGCCCGCCCACAGGAGGCCGCGCCTAATGTCACAGCCGCGGCCGGGCACATCGGCCCTTGACACGTCAAGCCTCATACATTATCCTATTTAAGCAGCGGAAGCACGGGAGAAGCTATGAAAACCCTCATACTGACCATCCTCGCCCTTACCGCCGCGGTTTCCCTGGCCTTTGCCGGCCCGGAATCCGACCGCGCCGCGGGAGAAAGCTTTGGAGTCGCGGCGGTCCGGCCGGACGGCAACAGCGACCCCGCCGAAATCACCCCCACCCGAGCGGAGGGCGGCCTGATAGGCCTCCTCAAGCTGCTCTTCAGGGGCGGCGGCGACATAGAGATAGACGCGCCCAGGCCGCCGGTGCAGGGCCTGGAAGGCGAGCTCCAGGACGACGATCAGCCGGAGACTTATTCTCCCGGGGAGACCTATGAACCGCTTGGAGAGCTGGCCGAGCCGGCCCCCTCCAGGACAACCCCCTCTCGCGGCGCCACCCTTTCCCTGTCCCAGGTTCCCCAGGACCTGCTGCGCAGGGCGCGCCAGTACTTCAACGCCAACTCCGGCCAGATCGCCAACAAGAACTATATGGCGATAATAGACTTCTCCCAGCACTCGAGCCAGGCCCGTTTCTACATCATAGACCTGCGCTCCGAAGAGGTCAGGGCCATCAGGGTGGCGCATGGCCAGGGTTCGGACCGGGACCATGACGGCTACGCCACCATCTTCAGCAATACGCCGGATTCCCACGCCTCCTCGCTGGGGTTCTATCTGACCGGAGACACCTACAGGGGCAAGCATGGCAGCTCCATGCGCCTGCAGGGGCTTTCCGCCACCAATTCCAACGCCATGGACCGCGCCATAGTCATACATGAGGCCACTTACGTGCAGGAGGCCAATGTCAAACAGGGACGCTCCTATGGCTGCCCCGCCGTGGCGGCCAGCCAGATCGCCGCAGTTATCTCGGCCCTGCGCGGCGGCGCCCTGATCTACGCCGGCCTGGCCAACAGCGACATCTAAAGGCCATAGCGACAATAAGAAAGGCCGCGCTTTTGGCGCGGCCTTTCTGTTTTTTAAGGAGGGCGGCTGGCGCTAGAACTTTCCGGCCGCGCTAAAACCCCTGTTTTATTGCGCTTTGGCGGCGCTACACCCGCGGCCCAGAACAAAGGCGCCTACTGCCAGCAGGCCGAAAGCGCAGACTATGGCCGGGCCGGTGGGCAGGTCATAAGCTGCCGACGCGGCTATGCCGGCGAGGCTAGTGACCACGCCCAGGCCCCAGCCCAGCCACAGGCGGCCGCGCAGGGTGGCGGCAAAGAAGCGCGCCGCCACGGCCGGTATTATGAGGAAGGTGAATACCAGCAGCACGCCGGCCAGTTCCACCGAGCTTGTAACCACGAAGCCGAACAGGGCATAGAACAGGAAATCCCAGAACCGGGCATTGGAGCCGCAGTCTGCGGTCGAGGCAGGGCAGAAGGAGATGGCGCCGAACCTTTCGCGGAAAACATAATGCGCCAGACCCACGGCGGCATAAAGGGCGGCGGTCTTAAGGACCTGCGGCCAGGTAACGAAAAGGATATTGCCCACCAGCATGCCTTTGAGATGCTCGGCCTCGCCGGGCAACTGGTCCAGCACCATCACGGCCAAGGCCGCCGACACCACGTAAACTATGCCGATGGCGGCCTCCTGCACGGCGCCGGTAGTATGGCGGCCCCGGCTGAAGGCGAAAACGCCGGCGCCTATGAAGGTGGCGAACAGCGAAGCGAAATAAGAACCGGCGGTATGCAGTTCCAGGCCGAACAGCACTCCGGTGATGGCGCCGAGCGCCGCTATCTGCGCCAGGGCCAAGTCCACGAAGATCACCCCGCGCGCGAGTATATGTATCCCGAGGTAGGCGTGTATACCCACCAGTATCACGGCGGCGGCGGCCGCCGGCAGCATTATCTCCAGCATAGTTCCTCCAGGAAGAAACCCGGGGCGGCCCGCCCGCCCCGGGTCTTTACAACTTACTTACCGCAGGCCTCGGCCGCTTTATCGCAGCCGCCGGCGGTCTTGAGCGCGTCGAAGAAACCGGGGCCGGAGTATTTCTCCAGCGCTTCCAGCACCTTGTCGAACACGTCGAAGTAGGTCTTCACCTCTTTCGTGCCGCCGGCGCTCACGGCGGCGGTAAGTATCGCCGCGCCGGTCTTGCCGGCCAGGAAATCCGGCCCCTTGCGCGGGTAATAGCTCTCGGTGAGTATCACGCGCGCGCCTTCCGCCTTCATCTTGAGCACCAGCGCCTCCAGGTGGGCGGCTGTCGGCGGTATGCCGGGCTTGGGCTCCACATGGCCTATTACCTCCAGGCCGAAACGCCGGCCGAAGTATGGCCAGGAACCGTGATAGGTGACCACCTTCAGGCCTTTAACGGCCGCCGCGCGGCGGCGCCAGCCCTCCAGGCGGGCGTCCAGCTCCTTTATGAACGCGGCGTGGTTGGCCTCGAACACGGCGGCCTTGTCAGGCGCCACCCGCTTGAGGCCGACCAGTATGTTGGCGGCCATTATCTTCGCGTTGGCCGGATCCAGCCAGTAATGCGGATTGCCGTAGATGTGTATGTCGCCCATGGAGGCGTCCACCTTGCCTTCGGGCTTCTCCAGCAGGGGCACGCCCGCCGAGGCGTCCACATAGCCAGGCGCGCCGTAGAACAGGCGCCTGTTCTTAGCGGCGTTTATCAGGCTGTCGAACCACATGTCCAGGTCCAGGCCAACGCGCACCACCATGTCTGCCTTTTTGAGTTTGAAGACCATGCTCGGCCGCGGCTCCACCATATGCAGGTCCTGGTCGCCGGAGGCGAGGCTCTCCACTTTCACCTCGGGGCCGCCAAGCCTCTCGCAGATATACTTAAGGTCGGTGGAAGCCGTGACTACTTTTATCTCTGCCCGCACGGCGCCGGCGGTTAAGGCCAGCGCGGCGGCGCTCAATAATATTTTTCTCATCTTTCCTCCTTATTCCAGTTCGTGGCTGTGCGGGCCGAGGCCGAAGGTCAGCTGCAGCCAGCCCTCGTCCGCCTTCTCGCCGGAGAGGTTTACATGCTTGTACTGGGCCCGCAGGGTGGTGGTCTCGGTCAGGCTGCGCGTGGCGATGAGCGAATAATCGCGCTCGTAGGTGATGGTCGGGAAGGCGTTCTCGGCATAGTCGAACCTCGCCCCGAAATTCCAGTACTTGGAAGCCCGGTAATTGGCGAACAGGTACAGGCCGTCGCGCCGCAGCGTCCCCACCGGCACTTCGCGCACCAGGCGCATATATTCGCCCTGCAGGGTGAAGCGGCGGTAGGCGTCGGGCCAGAGCTTGAGCGTAAAGTCCGCGCCGGACATCTTTATATTGTCCTCGTGATGTTCCCAGTGGCTGCCCTTGCCCTTGAGGCCGCTCACGCCGAGCTCCAGCTCGGAACCCGCGGTCAGCGGGAAAGACATGTTCAGCCGCGCAGTGTACACCTTGCCCGCTGGAGAGAACTCTTCGGTCTCCTCCGGGGCCAGCACCACCGTAACGGTGCTCCCGTCCACATCCAGCACGTCGCCGGTATTGTCCGCCTCCACATGATGCTCGTGACCGGCCATGTTCCAGGCGCCCACCTGGGCCTGGGCGTAGAAAGGCAGCGGCAGCAGGTACTTGAGCGCCGCGCCCTGCGGGTTGAAGGCGTGCGTCCCGAGGAAGTTATTGAGCACGGCCGGCTGGTCTATCATCAGCCGGGTATGGGTATGCGCTTTGTTCATTTTCCCGAACTCGGCGTTCACCTTGCCTACTTCCGCGGAGAGCCCGTCGGCCAGCCGCAGAAAGGACACCTTGGCCTCGCATATCTCGCTTTCATACTCGTCGCCATGCTTGTGCAGGGCCAGGAACACGTCGGCCTTCATCTCCGGGTAGATATAACCCTGGAAGGCCGTCTCCACCTCACTGAACTCCAGTTTATCGCGGCCGTCATCGGCCTTGTTCGAACTGGTATGCCCTTCTATCACGCCTATCACGCTGATATCCGGCAGGTTGGCCGGCGTGCCCCGCATGCCCTGCGGCAGCGTGCCGGCAGTCTGCGGCGCCTCCTGCGCCGCGGCCAGCCCGCAAGCGCCCAGAAGCAAAGCTAAAGCTATTATTTTCCCCATAAATCTCCCTAATACATACGCTATACGCCCCAAAAGGTACCAGGTACCTTTTGAGGGAACGGTTGTTAATAACAGGTAGCAGCTACCTTTTAGCGGGGAGGGGCGCGGCCGAGGAAGGCCGCTGCGAACTCGGTTTCTACAGGCAGCCCGGGGAGGGCGGCCTCGGTCACTACGAAATTATCGGGGCGCGACAGCAGCGCGCTGCCGCAGTCGGCATTGAGTTCCGGAGCGGAAGCTACCGCGCAGACCTGGCAGTTCTCCCCCGCCTCGTGGGCGGGGCCGAGCATATGCAGGTCCCAGGCCCCCGCGGCGGTCGCCGCGAAGGCCAGGCACAGCAATGTTTTTATGGCCCGGAACTTCATAAGAGCATTTTACAAAACTAGTCTTTCAAAAGATGGTCGGCTATGGCCTTGTACAGAGTGGTGGCGGCGAGGATGGCGCAGTGGCGGTGGTCTTCCGGCACGTTCTTGAGCGTGCGCAGGATGAGCCCGGGCGAAACGAACAGGGCCTCCTCCAGCGGGCGCCCGTCGGCGTAGAAAGCGGCCACGGCCCCGCAGGCGGAGGTATAGCCGCAGCCGTCGGCGTGAAAGCGCACCTCGCTCACCTTGCCGTCGGAGAAATTCAGGTAGAACTCCATGGTATCGCCGCAAGGCCCGGTGACAGAGGCCGAGGCGTCGGGATCGTTAAGGCGCCCCTGGTACTTCTTCGCGGCTTCTTCCAGCTGCATTTTCCTGTCTTCCATTACTCCCTCATGAACTTGGCCTCGGTCGAGACTTTAATCTCGCCGTCCTGTACCAGCTCGCCGCTGGTCAGGTAAAGCGGGTCATGGTCCTTGTCGAGCCGGGCGCGCAGTTCGGCCGCGCGGCCTATCTTCACCGGCGCCTTATATTTTACCTTGAGTTCGGCCGTATAGGCGGTCACCCCGTGCCCGAACAGGCAGTTGACCATGGCGCTGTCGAGCATCAGGGCCGCCACCCCGCCGTGCAGCAGGCCGTCGTAACCGGTCAGCTCGCCGCGGCAGTAAGTGGCGGCGCGCACGGAGCCGTCGGGCCGGCGCGCAAAGCGCAGGCGCAGGCGCAGGCCCGCGGGGTTATTTTCCCCGCAGGCCACGCAGGCGCCGTGGCGCTTATGCTTAATGACAGCCATGCCCGCCGCAGGCGTCGGTGGGCAGGATCTCTGGCAGCTCCTTCTTCTTGAACATGTCCAGCGCCTGCGACAGCGGCCCCTGGGGCGCGCGGTAGGCCTTGATGCCGCCCTCGTTGAGGCGCTGCAGGGCGCGTGCGCCTATGCCGCCCACCAGGATGGCGCTCACGGCCTTGCCGGCTATGGCGCCCAGCGGGTTGCACTGGCCGTGCTCGTGATGCTGGTTGGCGTTGTCGATCAGTTCCACTTTACCGCTCTCAACGCCGCAGATGGCGAAGAAAGGGGCGCTGCCGAAATGGCCGTAAACCTTGGACTTCAGGCCGTCGCTGTTCTCCACGGGTACGCAGATGTTCATTTGTGGGCTCCTCCGCAATGCGGGCGGCGCAGTTCTTCCGGGCCGCCCTCTATTTTAAGGGCCTTGCCGCGGACGACGGCGTCGGCCAGCTTCCGCCGGGCGGAAGCGAGTATATTGCCGAAGGTCTGCCGGGAGACCTTCATGGCGGCCGCGGCCGCGCGCTGGTCCCTGCGGGCCAGGTCGGCGTGCTCGAGCGCCTGCAGTTCGTCGAGCCGGAGGACTACTTCCTCCAGCTCGCAAAGCGGCACGGCCCGGGGCTTGAAGTAATAAGCCCGCGGCCGCGCCGTGATATTTCTTTTTTTACAGGGTCTGGGCATGCGGTTATTGGCATATGCCAATAACTACATGCTAGCAAAATGGGCCGCCCCGGTCAAACCGGGGCGGCCTGCCCGGCGGCTTTTAGTCGGCCTTGCGCTTGCCCACGTGGCGGTCGATGTACATCAGCGAGCCCTTAGACTCGCCCACCATCTTGAGCTGCTGCAGGATGGCGTCCACGCTGGCTTCCTCTTCCACCTGCTCGGTGACGAACCAGCGCAGCATTTCCACGGCCGCGTAGTCCTTCTCGGCCAGGGCGGTCTCCATCATCTTGTTGATCTCCTCGCTCACGTGGACCTCGTGGTCGAAGGCGGCCTGGATGGCGTCCGTGGCGCCCTTGTACTTGGTGGGGGCGGCGGGCACGGGGCCGACGACGATATTGCCGCGGCGCTCCTTGAGGTGGTTATAGAACTTCATGGCGTGGCCGCGCTCCTCGCCCGCCTGGATCTCCATCCAACTGGCGAAACCGGGCAGGTTCTGCCCTTCGAACCAGCCGGCCATGGCCTGGTAAAGGTGCGAGTTGTAGAACTCCGCGTTCATCTGCTTGTTGAGCAGGGCTTCCATTTTCTTGTTAGGTATCATGTTGATCTCCTCCTGTAACTTTAAATTACTTTCCCTTTTTCCTGCCGAGGATCACCAGGTGGTAGTCTTCCACCTCGAAATCCGGCAAAGCGATATGCGCGGGCAGGCGCACGGCCTCCCACGGGATGTCGTAGATGCGCCCGGTGCGGCCGTCCACGAAATGGTGGTGCCGCTCGGTCACCGGGTCGTACACGGCGCGGCCGCCCTTGAGCGCGCGGCGCCGGGCCAGGCCTTTGGCGGCGAACAGCTCGAGCGTATTGTAAACGGTGGCGCGCGACACGCCGGGGTAGGCGGCCTTCACCAGGGCCCAGACTTCCTCGGCCGATGGATGGTTGAAATTGCCGAAGAACTTGGCCGCCACCGCGAGGCGCGGCAGGGTGGGGCGGATGCCCCCGTTCTTAAGCAGCTGCGCGTTCTTGTCCATACATTTATACTACATCTAAATTTAGACAATGTCAAGAGGTGGGGCGCGGCAAAGGCGGATACCGCTTATGGCGCCGCTCTTTTTTTATCTTTCTCCCCCTGCCCTCATTCTGTCAGATAGGGAGGGGCAAGTCAACCCGGCGCTTTTAATATAATCCTTATATATGAAGGCCACCCCCGCCAACGAAAAATTCTACTGGAACGCCCGCGCCGCCAATTACCCGCAGCCTTTCGAGCGCGAGATGATCACCAAGTCCCGGCGCATCATAAAGCTCGCCGAGGGCCTGGGCGCCGTGTTCGCGGGGCGGCGGCTGCTGGACATAGGCTGCGGCACCGGCAACTACGCCCTGCCGCTGGCGGCCCGCTGCCGCGCCGTGACCGGCGTGGACGGCTCGGCCGAGATGCTGAAGGTTTTCAGGGCCCAGGCGCGGGCGCGCGGCATAAAGAACGCGCGCGCCGTTCATTCCAAGTGGCATCGGCTGCCGGGGCGGGCCACCGCCGGCAAGTTCGACACAGCCCTGGCCAGCATGACCATGGCCGTGCACAATAAGGCCGAAGTCCTGAAAATGGAAAGAGCCGCCGCCCAATGCGTGTATATCGGCTGGGCCGGCGTGAGGCGCAACGCCTTACTGGAGAAAGTCTACAGGCATCACGGCCTGGCCTATAAGGCGCCGCACGGCGCCGACCTGGTGCTGCCCGTGCTCCGGGCGCTGAAGCGCAAGTTCCGGCTCAAGTATATCCGCGACGGCTGGACCAAGGCCATGACGCCAGCGGAGACGATGAAGGAAATAGAGATTGCGATGAAGGCCAACAGTGTGCGCCCGGACTATAAGTGGCTGGGGCCTCTGCTCACGCGCTCGGCCCGCGGCGGCGTGATAAAGCAGGTCACGCGCGCCCGCAAGGCGCTTATAGTCTGGGAGCCGCCGCGCGGTTAGGCCGCGGAGAGCAGGTCGTCCAGGGCTTTTTCAGGATCGGCGCCGGGCACGCGCCAGACGGCGGAAGGTTTCAGCCGCCAGCGGGCCAGCACCTTCTCCAGCAGTTCTTCCCTCACCACCAGCACCAGCGGCGGGCCGTCGGTGCCCAGCAGGCCGCCCAGCTGCGCGGCCCAGCCGCCGCCTTCCAGTTCCAGCGGGCCCAGCTCGTCTATAAAAACGGCTCCGGCGGCGGAGACCTTTTCCGGCGCGAAAGCGGCCGCGCCGGCGGCGAGCCCCGCCGCCTCGAAGCGGAAAGGGCCGGCCCGCACCGCGCCGCCCGGGCCGCGCCGCGCCAGCGGAGTCCGCGAGCCGCTAAAGAGGTCAGCCAGGTCGAAACCGGCGCGCTCGTCCTTATCCCACAGCCCCAAGGCCACTATGCCGGCCGGCTTCAGGCCGCGCCGCTCCAGCGCGGCGGCCATGGCCGCGGCCAGCGTGCTCTTGCCCGCCCCGCGCCCGCCGGTGATCACGCCGGCCCTGCGGCGGGGATGCTCCAGCAGGCATGGCGCGCGCGCTATCACCGTGCGCAGCGAGGCCGCGGGCCGCAGCAGCATGTCGCGCCCGGCGGGCAGCGAGGCCAGCACCAGCGGCAGCGAGGCGAAGGCGTATTCCAGCGTGTCGAAAAAGGCCCGCCCGAGCGCCCTTTCCAGGGCGCGGCGCACGGCGGGGTTCAGCAATTCCTGCGCTATGGCGGCGAAGCCCAGAGTGAGCGCGAAAGCCCGGGCCGCCATGCGCAGGCCGGAGGCCCAGTCGCCCAGCAGCCAGCCGGCCAGCACGGAGGCTAAGGCCAGGCCCAGCCACAGCCCTTTCCTGCCGAGCAGGGCCGCCGGGCGCCCGTAGAAAGCCGCGCAGGCCAGGCCGTAAAGAGCGGAGAGCCCGGCCGCGGCGGCCAGCGGCGCCTTGCCGGATACCATCAGGCCCGTCACCGCCGCGAGGTGCAGCAGAAGGAAGAAGCCGGAATAATAACCGGCGGGTTCTCCGGTCCTGGGCTTGAAAACATGCCCGAGGGCGTCTTTCAGCGGCACGGTCTCGCCGGGGGCGGCCGCGCGCAGGCCTATGAAAGCCGCCAGGACGCCGGCCAGGAAATAGAGGGCCAGCAGGGCGGCCAGCGGCTCCCACACGCCGCCGGGGCTGCCCAGCCAGGCGCGCAGCTTCTCCAGCCCGCGGGCGTAAACGGCCAGCGACTCCGGGCCGTAGACGAGGTACAGTTTCCCTATTTTATGCAGCAGGCCCCAGTTCATGGCCAGCCCGCCGGCCAGCGCGTAGCCGGCCGGGTTGCCGCCGAGCAGGAGCACGCCGAGTTCGGCGCAGACGCCCTCGGCGAAAATGGCCACCATGGGGCTCAGCAGCACGGCGCTGGGGGAAATGGATTTCATGGCCGCGCAAACGAGCCCGGCGCGCCACAGCAGGCCGCGCTCCGGCCAGAGCCGGTGCCCCGCCACCAGCACGGCGACGCCTATGCCGGTAAGCAGCAGGCCGGCGAAAGGGATATGGGCGTTCTTGAGGAAGCTGCCGAGGACTATCTCCGAGGCGGCCCAGAGGCTGCCTATCACGGCCGCCTTGCGCCAGAGCAGGGCCTTGGCCGTGAAGGAACCCGTCACAGCGGCGCCACCGGCGAGAAAGCGCCGTGGGTGACGCCTTTCACGGCGCGCAGTTCGTCGGCCAGGCGCTGCAGGTCCGCGGGCCGGCCGGTAACGGTGGCGGTCAGCAGCACGCGGCCGTTGGGCAGCAGCGCCAGCTGGGCGGCGACCACATTGCTCCGCCGGCGGGCCAGCGCGGCCTCCACGGCGCGGCCCGGGCGCCCGTCGGCGGGGTCATAATGCACGGAAACGGTGCCGGCGCAGTCGCGCCCGGCCTTCCAATCCTTCCTGATTATGGCGCGGCGGATAAAATCGGCCATGGCCTGCGAGCGGCTGGGGTAGCCGCGCTCGGCGGCGATCTCGTCGAGCCTGGCCAGCAGGCCTTTTTCCAGGCAGAGGGTGAAGCGGTCCATTTTCATATTCACAACATTCTACAAGTTAGTATGAACGCTTGCAAATTCCGCGTCCGACGTAAAAATGGCGCGGTTTGCTCGTATTCATACTTATTTATAGAATAGTGTGAACACAAACCGCCCCCGGGACATACTCATGAACGATACCTTCAAGACCGCCCTGGCCGCCCTGCTGCTGGCCGCGCCGCTCGGCGCGGCGGAAGTCAGCATAACGGTGGAGACCCCCTCCCGCTCCCCGCGCGGCCTTGGGGAGGTCCCCGGCGCGGTGGAAGCGCTGCTGCCGGGACAGGTGGAGCAGGCCGCCGGCGTCACGCTGGACGAAAAGCTGCAGGCGCTGGTGCCCGGCCTCAACAGCAACCGGGGCGCCGGCCTCTACGCGCACGGTTCCAACCTGGCCATGCGCGGCATGCCCGGCGGCGAGACCGGGCAGGCCATGACCCTGGTAATGGTGGACGGCGTGCCGCTGAATTCGGCCGCCACCGGCGGCGTGCAGTGGAACGCACTGAAGGACCTGGATATAGAAAGGGTGGAGATCTTCAAAGGCCCCGGCTCCTCCCTGTACGGGTCCAACGCCATGGCCGGCGCCGTCAATATCATCACCCGGAAACCCCGCAAAGGCCTGGACCTGGAAACCGGATACGGCACTTACAATACCCTCAAGACCCGCGTCCGCGCCGGCGGCGGCCTGGGACGGCTGTCAGTTTCGGCCGAAGCCGGCACGCTCTCCAGCGACGGCTACATAACGGCGCCGAAGAGCCTGCGCAACGCCTATACGATCAAGAGCGACGCAAGAGAGAAGTCCGCCGGGGCCAAGGCGGTTTACGCCTTTAAGGAAATGGGCGCCCTGGAGCTGAAGTACGACTACTTCAAGGGCCGCAACGGCGCGGGCTCCAACGAGACCGTGGACCAGTACCGGGAGAAGGTCACCAACCGCCTGCAGGCCTCGTGGAAGGCCGGGCGGGGCGACTGGTCCTGGCATATAGCGCCCTATTTCTTAAGGACCGACGACGAGAACGTCTCGCAGAAGGGCGGCACCGCCGCCTACGCCGACATAGTCCGCAAGGACCTGGGCGCCATGGTTTCCGTATCTCGCGGCGGCGCCGGCGGCCTGCTGGCCAGCGGCGGCGTGGACCTGCGCTTTGGCGTTCTGGACGGGCGCGACAGCAGCGGCTCGCCGTCGGCGGCGCCTTTCTCCTATGACAGGGGCAAAACCGGCGCAGTGGCGCCTTACCTGCAGTTGGAGCGGAAGTTTTTGGAAGACAGGCTTACGCTGGCGGCCGGCCTGCGCTACGACAGGGTGAGCCTCTACGACGCGTTCACGCAGAACACCTCGCACGCAAACTTCAGCGCCAGCAACGGGCCGCTGCCGGACAAGCGCTGGGAGAAATTCTCGCCCAGGCTCGCCGCCGGCTGGAAGTATTCCGACGGGCTGTCGCAGTACGCCTCGTGGTCCCGCGGCTTCCGCGCGCCGCCGCTGGAGAATATGACCCTCAGCCTGAAGCGCGGCACCAGGTACCAGATCGCCAACCCGGACCTGGACCCGGAAACGGCCGACACGGCCGAGACCGGCCTGAAGTGGAACCCCCTGCCGGGCCTTTACGCCGACCCGTCGGTCTATTATACCCGGGCGAAAGACCTAATCTATTACACGCTGACCGCCAGCCCTTTCTATAAGTACAGGAACATGGCCAGGGTGGAGATACGCGGCTTCGAACTGCCGGTAAAATACGCGGCCGGCGCCCTGACCCTGAACGCTTCCTGGGCGCTGTCGCGCTCGGAGGTAAAAGAAGGCGTTTCGGACGCCACGGACATAAAGGGCAAGCGGCTCACCTTCGCGCCCGGGCAGATCTATTCGGCCGGAGCCTCTTATAGCTGGGAAAGGACCAGGGCCGGGCTGACCTGGCTGCACAAATCCAGGCAGTATACCAGCGACACCAACGCGACGTCGCTGCCGGGCTACTCGCTCACTTCGGCTTCCGTGTCGCGCCGGTTCTCGGAGCGGCTCAACGCCTCCCTGGCCTGCGACAATATTTTCAACGAGGTCTACACCGAAGACGACGACAGTCTGTCGCCGGGCAGGGTCTTCACGGCTTCGCTTAAGCTGCTCTTCTAGTTCCCGGGCTTACCGCCCCCGCCGGGGGCGGGCCTTTTATTTGTCGAACATGCCGGAGAGGCGGGCGCGCAGGCGGCGCAGCCAGGCGTTGCGCTTCTTTACCGGCGAGCCGATTTCGGAGAGGAAATGCGGGTCGCCGTCCTTGATGGCGCAGAGGCCCCGCTGGTAGGCGATGATCTGCGAAAGCAGCTTATTGCGGAAGGCAGGGTCCTGCTTGATGGCGCTGAAATGGTCGGCGGCCTCGTCGAAGCGGCCCAGGCGGCGCAGCAGCTCGCCGCGCAGCAAATTGGCCTTCTCCCATTCCTCGTCCCGCTCGGTATCCTTGTCTATGGCCTCGGTGTACCAGCGCAGGGCCAGCGCCTGGTTCTCGGCCTCCAGGGCCGGGTCGGCCTCTTCCTGCCAGGAGGCCTTAAGGAACTGGCTGGCGGTGGAGAAGGGCGGCTTGCCGAGTCTGGCGTAGAGCAGGCCGGCGCGGTGGTAGCTGCCGCGCTTGAGGGCCTTGCGGTAGTCGGGGCCGTACACGAAGGCCCGGGCCGCGGCGGCCTCGGCCTGCCTGAAGCCTGCCTGGTAAACGATGAAGCCGCAGACGGGGCAGTCGGGCAGGCGGGCAGGCGGTTCCTCGCCGTGGCGCAGGTCCAGGCGCAGGGCGCCGTCGGAAGAGGCGTTGAGCTCCAGCTCGGCGTAAAAGGCCTTGCCGCAGACGGGGCAGACGGTCTCGCGCTCTATCACGCGCCCGGCGGCGGCGGCGCCAAAAGCGCCGGCCAGCAGGGTAAGGAGCAGCAGGAGTTTTTTCATAGCGGCCTTACTCGCGCGCCTCCTAGGCGGCTTTTTCCCCCAGGGCTTTCAGGGCGGCCTCGAGCGCGGCCACGCGGGCCTCGAGGGCGGCGAGACGGTCCGGGCCGGGGGCCGGGAGCGCGGCCTGTGCCGGCGCCGCGGCCTCCTCATATCGAGGCGAAGCCTCAATAGGAGGTTTCGCCTCGATAGGAGAGAACAGGTGGGTATAGCGGGTCTCTTTCTGGCCGTGCTGGCGCGGCAGGCGGGCAACGAAAGGTTCGGGCGCCGCGCAAAGCTCCTGCAGCAGGCCTTCCACCTCGGCGGTGGAGGCGAACTGGCAGAGCCGCTCGGAGCGGGTCTTGAGCTCGCCGGGCGTCTGCGGTCCGCGCAGCAGCAGCAGGGTGGCCACCGCGATCACGCGGGCATCGTCGGAGCCCAGCAACTTGCCTATATCGTGGCGGAACTTGGGCACGCGTTCGCCGGGGGCCTGCTGGCGCTCAACCAGGCCTTTTTCGATCAGGCCCTGCACGGCGCGGCCCAGCGAATCCTGGTCCAGCGTCATCACCGGCTCGCGGCTGCTCTTCTGGTTGCAGGCGGCGAGCAGGGAATTGAAGGTGAGCGGGTACTGCTCCCGGGTGGTGATGGATTTCTCGGCGAGGGAGCCCAGCGCGCGGGCCTGGGCGGCGTCCAGTTCCATGATCGGCATAAACGCTCCTATTTCATCAGCAGCAGGCTCAGCGACATCACCAGCATGCCGCCGGCCAGCCCCAGCAGGCTGTCGTGGCCGCGGCCATAGGCCCGGCTGGTAGGCAGCAGCTCGTCGAGGCTGATATAGACCATGACGCCGGCCACGCCGGCGAACATCAGGCCGGTGACCTGCGGCGGCACCGGCGAACCGGCCGGCAGGAAAAAGAGGATCAGCAGGTAGGCCAGGCCGGCCCCGACGGGCTCGGCCAGGCCGCTCAGGAAGGAGTAGAGGAAGGCCTTGCGCCTGTCGCCGGTGGCGTAGAAGATGGGCACGCTCACGCTCACGCCCTCGGGGATATTGTGCAGGGCCACGGCCACGGCTATGGCAACGCCCAGGCCCGGCTCGCTCAAGGCGGCCAGGAAGGTGGCCAGGCCCTCGGGCAGGTTGTGGATGGTGATGGCGAGCGCCGTGAACAGCCCCATGCGCAGCAGCTTGCCTTTGCGGATATGCTCGTGGGCGCCGGGCACGCCCTCGGCGGTGGCGGCGCGGCATTCGGCGGCCGTCGGCACATGGGCGCGCGGGTCGTGCAGGGGCGCCTCCTCGGCCTCGCTGTGCGTCTCGTGCGGGTTCTCGGAGGAAGGGACCAGGTTGTCGATGAGGCCGATGAATAGCATGCCGCCGAAGAAACCCGCCGCGTTGGCCCAGTGGCCCCAGGGTTCGCCGTAGGCGGCCGTGAGCGCCGCCGTGCCCTTATGGAAGATCTCCACGAAAGAGACGTACAGCATGACGCCGGCCGAAAAGCCGGTGGAGACGGAGAGAAAGCGGTGGTTGGTCTTTTTGGCCGCGAAGGCGATGAGGCTGCCCACGCCGGTGGCCATGCCGGCGAACAGGGTGAGCCCGAGGGCGTACCAGACATTCCCCATATCCGTTAGATTCTACCCTATTAGGCGGCGGTTTTGAACCGGCCCGCCGCTGGGCCTTTGGGCCCGCAAGATCGGCGAACCAATGGCCCTTATGCCCGCGGCGCCGCGGGTCTATACTATATCTATGTTAAAGGCCGCCTTGCTGCCAGCGCTGCTGCTGGTCCCTTACGCCCTGCCCGCTTTCGAACTGCCCGCCCTGCGCGCCCCCGCGCTGCTGCAGGCCGAGCCCGCCGCCCCGCCGGCGCCGGCCCTGCCGCCCGCGCAAAGAGCCGCCGCCTGTTACGCCGTCTACGCGGTGGACGGCGTGGAGGTGGCCGTGCCCCATATCGGCTGCGGCAGGCAGCTGCTGGCGGCCCTGCGCCCCGGCGACAACTTTCAAACTTTGACCGGCCGCCTGCGGGCGGCCTTCGGCGCGCCGCCCTCCGCGGCCCCGGCGCCGCTGCAGCCCTCGG
Organism: uncultured Elusimicrobiaceae bacterium; assembly: GCA_964435105.1. Lineage (GTDB taxonomy): Bacteria > Elusimicrobiota > Elusimicrobia > Elusimicrobiales > UBA9959 > UBA9959. Next base: position 5,946 of record CAYSYJ010000002.1, on the reverse strand, counting down.
CCAGGGCCGAGGTCGAATTCGCCGCCGCCAATCCCGGGGCCAGGCTCTTCTCGGTCAACGCCTTCCTGCCGGCCAATGTGCGCGAGCTTTTCAACCGCGACCCCAACTTCGGCGGGCCCAACTGTTTCAACGCGGCCTTTACCGCGGCCGGGCTCATGGACCCGGCCCGCCTGCGCCACGTGGGCAATCACGAGGCGGACCAGCTGCTGGCCATGTATTTCAAGAAAGTCCCCGCGGGCGCCCTCAAGCCCGGCGACGTGCTGGTGCTCAACGACGGCGACCACGGCGCCTATTACCTGGGCGGCGGTCTTGTTTTCCACAAGAAGAGCTATCTCAAGCAGCACAGCTACCGCATAGCCCGGCTGGAGAAGGTCTATTATCCCGAGCCTTTCGAATGGCGGCCGGGGCCTTTCGATTCCGGCAGCCCTTTCAACGACTCCGACGAGGTGAAGCGCACCGAAGCCTGGCGCCCCACCGGCGCCTCCTACGAGTTCGGCCAGGCCTCCGCGGATGAAGCCGCCAAAGTCGAGGCCATAATCTTCCTGACGGAGAGTATCGAGAAGCAGGCCCCGCGCTGGGCCTTCTCCAAGGAGCTGGGCTATTTCACCGAGCGCCTGCTCGAGAACCTGGTCTCGGACTGGGGCGCGCTGGGCCGCGGCGGCAACCCGGTGCTGAAGGCCTACTATCACCGCCTGGAGAGCCTGCGCGACCAGGCCAACCAGAGCGTGGAGACGGAGCTGCTCTCCTCGCCGCACGCGCAGGGCAACGCCGACAAGATCCTGCGCGAGTACTGGCTGCCGCGCAACGCCTATTCGCGCGACCTCGCCGCCCGCCTGCTGAAAATTTACGGCAAAGACCCGGCGCTGGCCGAGGCAGCGCTGGACGCCGTGGCCGCCAAGTTCGACGGTTCCCCGCTGCAGCAGATAAAGTCCGCCGGGACGCGCGCCGCGGCGGCGCCGGAGGCCGTGGCCTACACCTCGCGGCAGGCCGCGCGGCTGGCCGCCCTGGCCGGCAAGCTCACGCAGGTCGGTTTTACCGACGGCGGCATGGACGGGCAGGACAAATATTATTACCAGGGCGCGCCGGCCCAGGTGCGCCGGGTGCGGCCGGCCGAGACGGGCATAATGCGCCACTGGACCTCCAACGCGCAGGCGGACGGCAAGCCGGTGGTGGACCTCATAGTGCAGAGCGGCGTACTGAAAGCGGGCCCCCGCCCTTACATCGTGCCGGAATCGCATCGCGCCGACTATTACCAGGACCTGCACGGCGTCTTCTTTACCACGCCGGATTTCCCGGCCGGCCAGCTCTGGATGGGCCTCACGCCCGATACCGACTACGTGGATTTCACCGTGGACCCGGGCATGGGCGCCCTCTACCTGGCGCCGGGCAATTATTTGTTCCCCTGCCCGCTCAAGCTGCCGGAGTGGCTGGCGAAAGAGTACCGCAAGTGGAAGGCCGGCGGCCCGCTGCCGGCGGGCATGGAGATGACCTTCGACCAGGTAGACAGGGAGGGCGGCCTGCGCGACCCGCTGGACATCCCCGTGACGGTGGTGCGCTACCAGAAGAACGGCAAAGTCACGGTGCTGCGCCCGGACCTGCTGGCCAAGCCCTACTGAAAGATCCCCCCCAAATGAAAAACCCCGGGCTCACCCGGGGTTTTTCTTTTGCCGCCGCGGCGGGCCTACTCCACCGCCAGCAGCTCCACCTCGAAGAACAGCGTGGCGCCGGGAGGTATTACTTCGCCCGCGCCGCGCGAGCCGTAGCCCAGCTCCGGCGGGATGATGAGCCGGCGCTTGCCGCCTATGCGCATGCCGGCCACGCCCTCGTCCCAGCCCTTTATGACATAGCCCGCGCCCAGCTTGAAGCTGAAAGGCTCGTCCCTGTCCACCGAGCTGTCGAATTTCTTGCCGCCGCGCAGGGTGCCGGTATAATGCACCGTCACTTCCTTGCCGGCCACGGCCGTGGCGCCCTGCCCGACCTCTATATCGAGATACTGCAGCCCCGACTTGGTGATCACGGGTTCGTCTGACATCTGTCCTCCTAACGCTTGGGTTTGGCCGCCATGCGCGCGTCGTAAGCGTCCACGGCGTAAAAGGTTTCGAGGGACAGGCGCTCGGGGCGCTCGTCCTCGCCGGCGGCCTGGTACTCGTTGAGGCCGCTCTTGTCGGCGCTCTTCTTGCCCAGCACGATAAGCGCCAGCACCATATTGCCCTCGGGGATGCCCAGCTCCTGGCGCACCTTCTCATTGTCGAAGCCGGCGATGGGGTGGGCCACCAGGCCCAGCTCCGTAGCGCGCAGCTGCAGGGCGAAGGCCGCCTGGCCCAGGTCGAAGAGGTAGTATTCCCGCTCCTTGATGACGCAGTCGTAGTCCTTGCGGGCGAAAGCGGCCACGACGCAGGAGCCATTGCGCGCCCACTCATTGCCCTTGCTCAGGCAGGCGTGCACCTTGGCCAGCGCCTGCGGCGAGCGAGCGAAAACGAAGCGCCACGGCTGGTTGTTGAAGCAGGACGGCGCGAGCTGCGCCGCGCGCGCCAGTTCCTTTATAGTCTCGTCGGAGATCTCCGCCGGGCCCAGGGCCCGGTAGGAGCGCCGCGCTTCCATGGTATCTTTAACGTTCATAAGTTCCCCCTTTTAAAACTCCGAAGAAGGCGTCGACTGAACCAGCAGATAGATAAGCATCGCCGCGCCCAGGCCGGCCAGCAGCCCGCCGGCCTGCAGGTAGAATTTGGCCGAAGAGGAGGTCTCGGCGGAGTATTCCCCGTAGCCCAGGTCGGCCAGCGTGCCGATGGACTGGCCGAAGAAGCAGGGCGTGTCGGCGCCGCCTTCCTTCTCGAGCTTTACCAGGGCGCCCAGCAGGTCGGTGGGCAGGTTCAGCTGCGCGCCGGCGCGCACGCTCTCCATCACCCTAGCCAGCGTCACCGGCACGCCGATGACGGTCACCTGGTCGCCGTCGAACAGGGCCTGTTCGGTGCGGCGCAGGGAGCCCTCGGTGGCCACGATGTCGCTGTCCTCGGTCAGGGCTTCGCGGGAAAAATCCAGGCAGCCGGGGCTGGGGAAGACCAGCACCCCGCCGCTGCCGTCGTCGAGGCGGAAGCCGCCCACGGCGTTGGTGCCTTCCTTGACCCACTGCGTGGAGGCGTGCTTGCGGCCGGTCCTTACCACCAGGCGCTCCACGTCCTCGCGGTAGAAGACGCAGTTTTTCTTGGAGATCGGGGCCGTCAGGTCGGCCAGGCGGGCGGCGGGGCCGCTCACCAGCTGCTTCTCGCCGGGGCGCAATTGGCCGGTGGCGGTGCGGCGGTAGCCGGCCAGGCGGCTGGCCTTGTAACGCTTGGCCAGGCCGATCAGTAGCATCACTATGCCGCCGAACAGGCCGGCGGCGGGCAATAAAAAGGATTCTGAACCCATCCCCGCTATCTTAACAAAATTCCGGGGCGGCGGTTCAGCGGTAGCGGGGCTGGCGGTAGGTCCGCGGGGAGCGCACGGCGTTGCGGCGGGCCGGAGGCGGGCCGTAATTGTCCACCGTCTCGCGGTAGACCACGTCCCATTTGAAGCTGACGCCCAGGTGGTGGGTGGGGCCGAGCTCGCCCATGGTGCGCAGGGCGTAGTCGAAGGCGAAATCGGGCAGCGACACGCCGAAGCCCAGCGCGAAGCCGTTGATGCCGCCGGTGTCCACCGAGGCGGTATTGTAGCCGCCGCGCAGCACCAGCGCGAGCTCGTCGTGGAGGAAATAGGTGTACTTGCCGCCCAGGGCCAGCCAGGGGCTGGCGCCGCGGGTGATATTGAGGTCGAAGACGTAGAGCAGGTCGCGCCCGGCGGGCACGCCCAGGCCGGCCTTGATATTGAGCGGCAGCGGGTAGGCGGTGTCGCCGAACTTGAGGCCGGTGCCGAGGTTCTGCACGGCCGCGCCCAGCACCACGCGGCCGGCGCGCTGGGTTAGGCCGAAGTCGGCCGCGTAGGCCGAGGCCGAGCGCTTGATGCGCGAGCTGATATGCTTCACCGAGAAGCCGGCCGACAGGCCATGGCCGAAGTCGTCGGCCCAGCCTGCCTCCAGCGCCATGTCGCGCGGGGAGAGCGACCCGGCCGCGGCGCCGGTATTATCCACCGAGGCTATGTCGCCGTAGGAGAGGTAGCGCAGGCCCAGGCCGGCCACGCCGCCCCAGGGGGTGCGCGCGGCGGCGCTGAGGGTGTTGAAGGAGAGCGAGTCCGCCCAGGCGGCGTGCGAGAAGGAGGCGAAGCCGCCCTTCACGGAGGAGAGGCCGGCGGGATTGGCGAAGATGGCCGGCGAGCCCGCCACCACGGCGGAGCCGGCCTCGGCCATGCCGGTGCCGGCGGCGCTGGCGGGCAGGCGCAGGAAGGTCCCGGAGGTGGTGCCGTTGTCGGCCGCGCGCAGGGAGGCGCCCTGGCCCAGGGCCAGGCAGAGAGCGAGGATGGCGTAAAGCGTTCTCATCTCTCCACCGCCACTTTAAGGGTCCGCTCGTCCGAACCCGACTTGATCAGCGCCAGGTAGATGCCGCTGGCGGCCTTGCTGCCCTCGGAGTTGCGGCCGTCCCAGACCTTCTGGCCGGCGTCGGCGGCCACCACCTCGAGCTGGCGCACCAGCTCGCCTACCAGCGTGTAGATCCTGATGCGCGCCGTCTGCGGCAGGCCCGAGAAGGTCACGCCGGCCGCGTCGAAGCGCCCGCCGCTGCCCGGCTGCCAGGGCACCGGGTAGACCCTCGCGGAATTGAGGCCGGCGGCCGGGGCGGCGAAAACGGAGAAGTAGCTGAAATGCGGCGTCGCGGCGGTGATGGTCTTGTTGGCGCGGTCCACCGTGGTGGCCAGCAGGGTCCAGCTGCCGCCGCCGTCGGGCGCGGTATAGACGCGCAGGCGCTCCACCTGGGAGAGGGTGCCGTCCACCAGGCCGTTATTGTCGTCGTCCCTGTAGGTGAAGCTGAGCGCGGCGGTCTTGCCGGAGGCCAGCTGGCTCTGGCCGTTGGAGAGGTTCACCTTCACCGCCAGGTTCAGGGCCTCGGCGCCGGATGGCGGGGCCGGGACGGTGGCCGGGTTGGTCACCAGCGTCACCGCCGCGGTGGAATCGGTGACGGCTCCGGCCGGGATGACCACCTTGCTGACCAGGGCGGTGGAATCGTCGGCCGCCTGCAGGGTGCTGGTCACGGTGTTGACGACCCGCTGCTCCTTGCGCTGCTCGCCGCCGGAGACGCTCTCGCTGATCTCGAAATTGACCGGGTCCACCACGAAGGCGATCGTGGGGGCCGCGGGGTCGGACACCGAGTAGATGTCGGTGGCCACGGCGCGCAGGTCGTAGGTCCCGGCCCCCAGGGCGTCGGCGTCGAGGTGTACGAAGTAGGGCCAGGCCAGGTCGGGGTTCGGGTGGTTGGGGTTGGCGGCGGGCACGTCTGTCCAGGCGCCGGCGCCGACCGGGCTGTACTGGAAACGCACCTGCGACACCTGCGAGGGCAGGCCGAGGGTGAGTTCGGCCACTATGGTCACGCTGTTGCCTTTCACGTGCTTGCCTGCCTGGGGAACCTTGATAGCCGCCCGCACGCCGCTGAGCAGGCCCACGGCCTGCGCCGATGCCGCCACGTATTCGTTCTTCTCCTCGGCGCCGCAGCCGCCGCCGGCGCGCACGGCGAACTTATAGGTGGCGCCGGGGGTCAGGGCCGGCGTGGTCCAGCTGGTGACGGTGGAGGAGAACACGGCCAGCGGCACGGCATAGTCCACGCTCCCGCCGGCATTGTCGTAGTAGACGCTGTAACGGGACACCGAGGGCGTGGGCGAGGGCTCCCAGTCCAGCCTGATGCGGGCGCCGTCCAGGGCCTCGGCGTTCAGGCCGCCGGGCGCGAGAGGCGTGCTGGCCTGGGTGATGAAGAGCGTGGTGGCGCCGAAGGCGCTGTAGATACCGGAGCCGTTGCGGGCGCGGGCCTTGTAATAGTACGGCGAGCATTC
>CAYSYJ010000001.1:0-40083 GCA_964435105.1 uncultured Elusimicrobiaceae bacterium | reverse complement strand
CTGGCCGAGGCCGCCTATTACGAAACCCTCTATAAACTGAACCTCTTCCACGCGCAGGCCCTGCTGGCGGCGGAAAAGCTCGACGAAGCCGCGGTGCGCGAAATGTCCGCCAGGCTGTCCAAATAAAGGAAGGACCCTACAATGCAGAACCCCGAACACAAATACGGTATGGCCGGCCGGCTGGCCGAGGGCTTCATCGGCTCGCGCCTGACCCCCATCCTGATCGTCACCTTCATCCTGCTGGGCGTCTTCTCCACCTTCAAGCTGCCGCGCGAGGAGGAGCCGCAGATCAACGTGCCCATGTTCGACGTGATGGTGCCCTTCTACGGCGCCGAGCCGCGCGTGATAGAGAAGCACCTGGTCGAGGTGGGCGAGCGCAAGCTCTGGGAGATCCCGGGCGTGGAATATATCTATTCCATCGCCTATCCCCACTTCGCCATGTTCACGGTGCGCTTCAAGGTGGGCACCGAGCCCGACACCGCCGCGAACCGCATCTACAGCAAGACCTTCGACAACAGGGACCTCTTCCCGAAGGGCGCCGGCGAACCGCTCATCAAGTTCCGCGCCATCGACGACGTGCCCGTGCTGGCCCTCACCCTCTGGGGCGAGGGCAAGGACGGCTACGCCCTGCGCCGCGCCGCGGCCCGCATCCAGACCGAGATCAACTCCGTCGCCAATGTTTCCGAGACCCGCGTCATAGGCGGCCATAAGCGGCAGTTCATCGTCCATTTCGACCCGGCCTCCCTGGCCCGCCACCGCCTGACGCCGCAGATGCTCGCCGGCATCATCAAAATGTCCAATACCAGCCTGCCCGCCGGCCATTACAATAAGGGCGACACGGTGCTGCTGGCCGCCACCGACGCCTTCATCCGCAGCGCCGAGGACCTGAAGAACATCGTGGTGGGCGTCTACGACGGCCGCCCGGTGCGGCTCTCCGAGGTGGCCGCCGTCAAGGACGGGCCCGACGAGGAGGAGCGCTCCGTCACCATGCTGCAGGGCCCGGCCTCCCCGGTAAAGGCCGCCTCCGCCTCGCCGGCGGTCACGCTCTCCGTGGCCAAGCGCCGGGGGGCCAACGCCACCGAGGTGTCCCGCGACATCCTGGCCAAGGTGGAGAAGATGAAGGGGCGCGAGATCCCCGACGGCGTCAACGTGACCGTGACCCGCAATTACGGCGAGACCGCCAAGGCCAAATCGGACGAGCTCATCTGGCATATGCTGCTGGCCACGCTCTCCGTCACGCTGCTGATCGCCCTGACGCTCGGCCTGCGCGAGGCCGCGGTGGTGCTGGTGGCCATACCGGTCACCCTCGCCCTGACCATGCTGGTCTATTATCTCTACGGTTACACCCTCAACCGCATCACCCTGTTCGCGCTCATCTTCTCCATCGGCATCCTGGTGGACGACGCCATAGTGGTGGTGGAGAACATCAACCGCCACTGCGCCGCGAACAAGAAGAACTCGCTGTTCCGCAATATCCTCAACGCCGTGGACGAGGTGGGCAACCCGACGATACTCGCCACCTGGACGGTGATCGCCTCCATCCTGCCCATGGCCTTCGTCAGCGGCCTGATGGGGCCCTATATGCGCCCCATCCCCATAGGCGCGTCGGTGGCCATGCTGTTCTCGCTCGGCGTGGCTTTCGCCTTCACCCCGTGGCTGTACGCCCGCGTGGTGGAGAAATGGCCGCTCAAGCATTGCGAGAACAAGAACGAGGGTTTCCTGGACCGCAACTACCGCAGCCTCATGAAGCGCCTCATCTACGCGCCGGCCAACGGCAAGAAGTTCCTGTGGTTCACGGCGGCGCTGCTGGCCGGGGCGCTCGCCATGGTGGCCGGTCGGCTGGTGATCTTCAAGACGCTGCCCTTCGACAATAAGAACGAGTTCCAGGTGATCATCAATATGCCGGAGAGCTCCTCGCTGGCCCGCACTGAGCGCGCGGCGGGCGAGATGGCGGCTTATCTCGCCACCGTGCCCGAGGTGCGCGACCTGCAGGTTTACACCGGGGCCAGCGCGCCGTATAACTTCAACGGCATGGTGCGTCATTACTTCATGAGGAAGGAACCCTGGCAGGCCGACATACAGGTGAACTTGTCGGACAAGCGCGACCGCAAGCGCCAGAGCCACGACATCGCCCTGGCCGCCCGCCCGAAGCTGAAGGAGATAGCGGATAAATACGGGGCGCGCGTGCAGGTGGCGGAAGTCCCCCCCGGCCCGCCGGTCATGGCCACCCTGCTCGTCGAGGTGTTCGACCCCAATCCCGAGAACCAGCGCCAGCTGGCCGAGGAGATAAAGAACCTGCTCAAAGGCACCGAGGGCATAGTGGACGTGGATTCCTATATCCCCGACGTACAGCCGGTGACGCGCCTGCTGGTGGACCGGCAGAAGGCCACCCTGAACGGCGTGGCCGCGGCCGAGATAGCGCAGACCGCCGCGATGTCGCTGGCCGGCGCGGACATAGACGCGGCCCATGTGGCCGAGGAGCACGAGGCGGTGGACATAAGGCTGCGCCTGTCGCCGGAGAAGCGCCGCGAGCTCGCCACGCTCAAGGAAATAAAGTTCTTCTCCCCCAACGGCACGGCCATCCCCATGGCCAGCTTCGTGAAGGCCGAAGACGGCCTGGAGAACCGCCCCATCTACCGCAAGAACCTGCAGCGGGTGGCCTATGTCACGGCGGACATAGCCGGCGGCACCGAGAGCCCCGTCTACGCCGTGTTGGACCTCAAGAAGAAGATAGACGCGCTCTCCAAGGCGCGCGGCGGCGGCATAAAGCAGTATTTCACCCGCCAGCCGGCCAGCGCCGCCGAGACGGCCGTGAAGTGGGACGGCGAGTGGCATATCACCTACGAGGTGTTCCGGGACCTGGGCCTCGCCTTCGCCATGGTGCTGGTGCTCATCTACATCCTCGTAGTGGCGTGGTTCGAGAGCTTCCTGACGCCCTTCGTCATCATGGCGGCCATCCCCATGGCGCTCATCGGCATCATCCCCGCGCATTGGGGCATGGGCGCCTTCTTTACCGCCACGTCGATGATAGGCTTTATCGCCTCGGCGGGCATCGTGGTGCGCAACTCCATCATCCTGGTGGATTTCGTGAACCTGAAAGTGCGCGAGGGCATGCCGCTCCGGGAGGCCGTGATAGAGGCCGGCGTGGTCAGGTTCAGGCCGATGCTGCTGACGGCGCTCGCCGTGATAGTGGGCGCGGGCGTGATCCTGTTCGACCCTATCTTCCAGGGGTTGGCCATCTCGCTCATAGCCGGGCAGATAGCGGCCACGCTCTTGAGCCGCGTGGCGGTGCCGGTGCTCTACTACCTGGCCTTCAAGGACAAGGAGCACCAGCTCAGGCCCGCCCGGCCCGAGCCGGAAGTCCGCGAGGACCTCCTCGGCGCCACCGGCGAATAAATAGGGACGGAGCCCTATTTATTCCCCGGTCGCAAAGACAAATATCCTTATAAAACAAGGATAATTTTGGGGATACAAAACATGGAAATAGGGCTCCGTCCCTATTTTAGGAGAGATGATGAAACTGAATGAGGCGTTGAGGTTATTGGCGGGGGTGATGGTGCTGTTGAGCGTGACGCTGACGCTCTACCAAGACCCGCGCTGGGTGTGGCTGACGGTATTCGTGGGCCTGAACCTGCTGCAGTCGGCCTTCACCGGCTGGTGCCCGGCCATCTGGGCCTTCCGCAAACTCGGTCTTAAGGAGTAGCGCGGCCGCCGCCGATAAAAAGGCCCCGCCTGCGCGGGGCCTTTTCTTTGCCTATGCCTTTTTAGTCCTGGAAGAAAAAGGTCAAACCCAGCGACCAGTAATCGCTCTTGGGCAGCCCGCCGCCGGGATTGAAATTTTCCCAACCGGCTGAAATTTCGGCCTTGGCCAGTTTAACGCTCAGCCCCAGGGTGAAACTTTCCGAAGAAGGCTGGTCCAGCAGGTAATTGGTGCGGGCGTAGCCGGCTTCCGGCACCACGGGCAGGCCGGGAACGCGCAGCCTTGCGGAAACGGCCGTGTCCGGGAACCCGCTGGTCCCGATACCGCCTATATCGAGCGGCAGCTCGCGGGCCTCGGCGGTGATATCCTTGTTGTAGGCCGTTTTCGTGAAGCGGCCGCTGGCGCGCAAGCCGTAGATCTTTACTGCGGCGCTGACGCCGTAATCCGTCTGGTTCAGCTTGAAAGCGTCTGTAAGGGTGACGGTGGAGGTCCCGCGCCGGCCGACGGAGATCGTTGCGGTGGAGGCGGCGTAAAGGTCCTCGTGCATGGTTAGCCCGGCGAAAACGCCCAGCGTGGCGTCCTGCAGCGCCGCGTCCTCTGCGGGCGAGCGCAGGAGGTTGTACGTGAAGTCGGCATAGAGGCCGGTATTCCTGTAGCCGTTGGTTTCCGGTGTGACCGAAAGTTCCGCCCCGGCGCTCCAGGCCTCCCGGTCCAGGCCCGCGCCCAGGGAATAGGCCGACACCCTGTCGGAGAGGTCGCTCTTGTAGGTGTTGAGCGAGGGCCGGAAATAATAGTCGTCTTCGCCCCATTCGGCGAAGGCGTTAACGCCCGTGTAGCCGTCTGGCCCGGAGGTGTAGCGACCGCCGGCGTCGGTATAGGCCCCGGCGGAGCCGGCAAAGATCAGGAAGAGTACGGAAAAAACAGCGTATTTCATAGTTGCCCCGTATAGAGACCGCCGCCCCTCCGGGGGGCGGCGGCCGGTCCTGGCATTCAGTCTTACTTGCCGCGCTTGCCGCCGCCGGCGCCGCCGCGGCGCTCGTAACGGGCCCCGCGCTCCCCGGCATGCTCCTTCTTGCGGAGCTGCTTCTTCTCCTGCTTGCGCTCCTGCTTCAGTTCGCCTTCGCCCCTCTTGGCCTTCTCGGCGTTTTTCAGGGCCTTCTCTTCGCCGGCATTCTCGGCCATCTCCCTCACGGCTTCGCCCTTGGGCTTATCGGCGCCCTGCATCTCGCGGGCCTTCTCGCGGCCCTGCTGGCCATGCTCCCCGGCGGCCTCATCGGCCCGGTCCAGGCCGGTCTTTTTTTCTTCACCGGCGCCGTCCTTGAGGCGCAGCTGCTCTTTTTCCCGCAGCTTTTCCCCGGTCTGCAGCTTGTCCTGGGTCTTAAGCTGGTCCATGGTCTGCAGCTTGTCCTGCTCCTTCACGGCGTCCTCGGCGTTCACGGCGGCCGTCATTAAAACAGCGGAAGCCAGGCTGAGGGCGGCTATCATCATCGTCTTGGTCTTCATAACTCCTCCTTGATGGCGGCCATTGCCGCTCTACATGCTGACGCGGCCCGGGGCCATAAGGTTTAGCCTAGCGGCGCCCGCCCCTGCCGCCGCCGGAGCCGCCGCCGCGACGCTCGCCCTTGCGGTCCTGGCGGTACTCGCGGCGCAGCTCCTCGCGGCGTTCCTTGGAAAGCTTCTGCCATTTCTGGAACTTCTTTATGAGCTTATTGCGCTCCCCCTCCGGCATGGCCTGGAAACGGGCCCAGCGGACACGCAGTTCCTGGCGGCGGGCTTCCGGCATGGCGCGGAAACGCTCGAACTTGGAGGCAAGCTGCGCCTTTTTTCCCGGGTCCAGTTTCTTCCATTTCTCGTAATTGGCCAGTACCCGGGCTTTTTCAGCGTCGGGCAGTTTTTCCCAGGCGGCGGCCCGCTCGGCCTTGCCGGGATCGTCCGCGGCGCTGGCCGGGAGGGCCGCGGCCATGAAGGCCGCCAGTATAAGGATATATTTCATCGTCTTCATAACCCCTCCGCCGTAGTGGTGGAAGCTTTCACTGTTTCCGTGGACTTAGCCAGCGCCGCCGAGGCCGTATTGGTGGAAGTCTCCACCGCGGCGTTGTCGGTTTCGCCTTCCAGCACTTCCAAATTACTCAACAGTTCGAGATCGCTGAAGAAATCCAGGTTATCTATGACCTCGGCCGGCGCAGTTACTGCGGCCATGACCCCGGCGGCCATAGCCAGCACCAGGCCGGCTATGATCTTCCTGCGTTTCATAATTCGTTCTCCGGGACGGCTTCCAGCACGTCCATATCGTCCAGCATATCCAAATGCTCCAGGAAAGCGGTGCTCACCAACTGGGCCTCCGGAACGGGCGCCGGGGCCTGGGGCCTTGAGATAAAGAAGAACAGGGCCGCGGCCGCAGCGGCGGAGGCCAGCAGCCAGGCCTTGCGGTGCGAGGGGGCGGCGCCAGCACGGGCCAGTATCTCCCGTTTCTGGCGCTGCCAGAAGGCCTCATGGCGTTTCACCGCCAGAAGCGACAGCAATTCTTTTTCTTTCTCTTCGTTCATAAGTATTCCCCCAGGGAGGCCTCGAGTTTCTTGCGGGCCTCGAACCAGTGGGCTTTCACCGTACCTTCAGCCATGCCCAGCGCCACGGCTATCTCCGCCACGGAAAGTTCCTGCGCGCGCAGGACGGCCACCTCGCGCTGGCGCTGCGGCAGCAGGGCTATGGCCGCCTGCACCCGGCGCTCCAAGTCGGCGGCCAGGGCCGCCTGCTCGGGCCTCTCCCCCGGCCTGTCCGGCAGGAGGTCTTCCAGGGCAGGCGCGTCCTCCGGACCCTCGCCCCTGCCCAGGCCCACCCAGTTGCGCAGCCGCTTCCAGCGCCACCAGGAGCGGCTTTTATTGGCCGCGATACGCAGCAGCCAGGTCTTCAAAGAGCTCTCGCCGCGGAAATCCTTAAGGTGCTTCCAGGCCGCCAGGAAGGTTTCCTGGGTTATGTCCTCGGCGGCGTCCGCGCTGCCTGTCAGCCTGAAGGCCACGGCGAAGACCAGGCGCTGGTGCTCTTCTATGAGCAGGGCGAAGGCGCTTTCGGGATCGCTCCCGGCAGGACCTTTGTGCCCGGTCTTTTTTTCGTTCTCCATTAAGTTTCCCACATTTATACTGACGCGCGACCCGCCTGGCGGGTTTAGCCTGATTATATAAATAAGAAAGGGCGGCTCTTGCCGCCCTTTCCATGCCAAGTCCCGGCTTAGAACCTGAAGGTCAGGCCGAGGTCGTAGGCTCCTCGGAGAGCTCGGACTTGAGCCTGACGGTGCCGGTGCTGTCCGTCTGGCTGATGCTCTTGGCGAAGGCCTTCTTGTAGCCCACGTTCAGGGCGAATTTGGGGCTGAACTCGTAGCCGGCGCCCAGCGTCAGGTGATGCTCGCTCACCGCGGGGAAGCCGACGATGCGGAAATACTCGTAGCCGAACTTGCTCATGGCCTTGCCCTGCACCATGGTGGTGGCCGCGCCGCCGCCGATATCGAAGGCGTCGTGCTTTTTCACCGGGTTCTTGCCGTAGTTCCAGCCGGCGCGCAGCGTCAGCTTGTCGGTGGTCTTGTTCTGCACGCCCAGGCCGACCACGGTCTGGCTTTCCCAGTCGAAGTCGCTGTAGCCGTCGGCATTGGCCCAGTCCACGTACTTCACGTCGGCGGAGAGCACCCATTTGCCGAAACCCTTGTAGGACACGCCCGCGCCGTACTGCGCCGGGTTCTCCAGCTTCAGGTCGTCGAAGCCGTTGAAGGTCTGCGAGGGGCCGCCGGTGCCGTCGAAGTCGTAGATGCGCTCGTGCTCGACGTTCTGCGGGGTCACGTAGGTCAGGCCGAAGTTCCAGGCCCCGTACTCATAGCCCGCGCCAAGGCGCGCGCCCAGGGCGTAGTTATGGGACAGGCCGGCGCCGAAATCGGCGGCCTGGTAGTCTATGTCGAGGCCGGCGCCGTAGGAGAAAGCGCCGCTCTTGTAGGCGAAGGCCGGCACGAACTTCATGACGGAGAGCTTGGTATTGGTCTTGCTCGGATCCTTGCCGCGGTAATCCACGCCCATGCCGGACACGCCGTAGGCGGCGATGCCGAAGGTCACCTTGTCGTTGACCGGGGTGGAGAGGCCGATGGCCGGCACGGCATAGGCCTCGTCCTGGCTCTCGGCTTTCCAATTGCCGCCGAAGGCGCCGGGCTGCACCACTTCGGCCTTCACCGTGGGGGCGAAGTAGGTGCCGGCGAAGTTGAACTGAGAACCCGCGAGCTGGCTTAGGCCGGCCGGGTTGGCGAAGATGGCGCTGATGGCGTCCTGGGGGGCAGCCATACCGGTGGCGCCCATGGCGCGGGAAGCCGGGCCCACGCCGATGAGGTTGTCGCCGTTGGTGGCGGAACCGTTGGCCGCGAAAGCGGACACTAACACCGCCGCTAGCAGTTTTCCGTTTTTCATTGATCCTCCGTTAGATTCACCGAAAATTATATGAACAGCGAGGCCTTGCTGGTGCCGGCCTCGGCGAGGAACTTGGCCACGCCAGCGCTCTTGAGGTTGGGGTAGTCCACCATCTCCTCGAACTTGTAGCCCATCAGGTCCATGCTCATCTGGCAGATATAGATCTCCACGCCGGAATCAGCCGCGGTCTTGATGAGCTGCTCGAGCGACATCACGTTATGCTTCTTCATGATGGCCTTGATCATGGCCTTGCCCATGCCGCCCATGTTCATCTTGCTGAGCTTGGTGCCGGCCGCGCCGTTGGGCAGCATGAGCTCGAACATCTTGGAGACCGTGTCCTTGGAGACGGTCTTCTTGGGGTCCTTCAGCGCCGGGATGGACCAGAAAGTGAAGAACATAACCACTTTCTCGTACATGGCGGCCGCTCCGGTGGCGATGATGAAAGAGGCGAGCAGCTTGTCCATGTCGCCGCTCATGACCACCATCGAGAGCTTATCCTGCGGGGCGTTGGCCTTCAGCGTTTCCACGTCGGCCTTGAGGGCCGCGATCTGCGCTTCCAGTTCTTTTATATCAGCCATAAGTCTCCTTATTTACCGAACTGCAGGGTGAAGGCCGTGCCGGCCTCAACCTCTTTACGGGTATGCTGGAAATAGACGGCCAGCGGCCTGAAGAAGATATGTATCCACTTCGTGAAAGGCACGATGAGGATGATCCACACCGTCTCTATGGCGATATTGAGCCGGTACACCTTGGCCAGCAGCGGGTCCTGCGGGCCATGGGCCACATTGAGGTAATGCGTGAAAAGCAGGCTCGCGCCTATGAGGAACATAGTCATCACGAACAGCCAGTCGCTCGGGTGCGAGAATTTGCTGGACTCGGCGCTCTTGAACACCCGGCGCAGGGACATCAGGCCGCCGCCTATAAGGATGCCGAAGCCCGCGTACCACACCAGCAGGCTCACCGGGTGGAAAGCGCCGTAATGCTTATCCAGCGGCGAGAGCAGGTGCAGGTTGGAGATAACGAGGGTCAGCACATAGCCGCTCATGACGAGCAGGTGGGCGCCCCACCTTACCAGGTCGGTCTCCTCGCAGCCATTGAAGTTCTTCTGCGTGAAGCCGTGCACCAGGGTCTCGTAGATATGCGCCGGCTTGAGCGACGCCTTTATACCGCCAAGCGGCTTTATGATGGCGTGCCGGTACATATTGAGAACATAGCCGCCCAGCGCGATGGTGACATACACCGGGAAGGCCAGCTCTATCTTTCCGGCCAGCGCGCCGAAGTCGCCGGTATAGGAGGCGTAGAGCCAGTAGAAGAAACCCAGCAGGCCGAGCGCCAGCCAGGTTTGCAGCCAGCCGGTCTTATAGAAGATCTTGGAGAGCCCGGTGATATCGTACTTGGCGATGAGATAGCGGCGCAGTGCCATCATGTACTCGCCGGGTTGGGCCTCGCGGGGGCAGGTGGCGGAACACTCCCCGCAATAGTAGCAGTGCCAGGGCTCGAGGGCGGAGCCGATCTTCTCCTCCATCCCGACATGGCCGGCGCGGATGAGCTTGCGGGGGAAAGAGGCGTCCTCTTTGGAAAGCGGGCAGACCGCGGTGCAGTTGCCGCAGTTAAAGCAGGCGGAGATGTCGAAAGCGCCGTATTTCTTTATCTCGTCGATGAGTTCGGGGTTCACCTTCATTTCGCTTCCCCCTTGAGCTCGTACTTGGGATAGTCGCCCTTGCCTGGCACGTCTGCGATACGGCCGTACTTGCGCAGGCCGGCTACGTACCAGAGCGCCTGGTCATGAGGCAGGCCGGCCGCGGCGGCAAGTTCCGGCACGGTCTTCTGGCCGGCCTTGAGCGCGTCGAGTATGGCTTTCTGCGCCTTGTTCTGCGCGGCCACCCGGTCGCGCAATTCCTGCGGCACCGGGCCGCGGAGCTCGTTCAGTTTTTTCAGCTGTTCGGCGAGTTTCTTAGCGTCGGCCATATTATTCCTTGGCGATGGCGTCCACCATCGCGTCGAACTGGTCCAGGGTCCAGCCGGCCACGTTTATGGCGCGGACCGGGCAGACCGCCACGCAGGCGCCGCAGCCCTTGCAGAGCGCCGGGTTCACCACGGCCACTTTCTTGCCGTTCTTCTCGCCCATCATGAGGGCGCCGTCATAGGAGCATTCCGGCGGGCAGAGGCCGCAGCCGGTGCATTTATGTTCGTCCACCACGGCCACGAAAGGTTCGAGCGGGATGTCCGGCTCGGCCAGCAGGATCGCGGCCTTAGCCGCGGCGGTGCCGGCCGAGGCCATGGCCTCGGTGGAATCCATCGGGTACTGGGCCGCGCCGGCCACGAAGATGCCGGAGTTGGCCAGCTCCACCGGGCGCAGTTTCGGGTGCACTTCCTGCAGGAAGCGGTCGGCGCTCGACGGCAGCTTGAGCTGCGACTTGATGAGCGAAATGTCGGCCGGCATCATGCCGGTGACCAGCACCACGAGGTCGGCCTTGAACTCCAGTTCCTCGCCCCAGGTCAGCACGTCCTTCACCTTTATGGTGTGGCCGGTGCGGTCCGAGGTTACCGCGGGCTGGTCGGCCTCGTTGTGGCGCATGAACAGCACGCCGTCCTTCGAGGCCTTGTCATAATACTCCTCGTGCTTCATGCCGTAGGTGCGGATGTCGCGGTACACGTCGTAAACGCGCACGCCGGGATATTTGTCCTTGAGCTGGTTGACGGTGTGCAGCGCGGCGGTGCAGCAGACGCGCGAGCAATAATCGTTGATCTTGCCGTCGGCCTGGGGCGCGTGCACGCCCTCCACCTGGCGCGAACCCACGCAGTGTATCAGCGCGAGGCTTTTTATTTCCTTGCCGGAATATTCCAGCCGGCCGGCCGGGGAACTCTTGAGCAGCGAGACGAACTCCGGCAGGGTCACCACATTGGCGTCCTCGCCGTAGCCGAACTCGCCTTTCGCGGGCTTATAATGCTCGTAGCCGGTGGCCATCACTATGGCGCCGGCCTTCACCTGCGCGGAACTGCCGTCTGGTTTCTTGAAGTTGACGAAGAAATTGCCCACGAAGCCGCTGACATAGTCTATCTCCGCGCCGGTGTGGATTGTTATCTTCTTCTCCGAGAGCACCATGTCTTCCAGTTTCTTCGCTATGGCGGGGCCCTCCTCCCCGGATGGATACATTTTGCCGAGCTCGAGCAGTTTACCGCCCAGGCGCGGGCCCTTTTCTATTATGACGGCCTCGAGGCCCTTGCCCGCGGCGGACAGCGCCGCGCGCATGCCGGAAACGCCGCCGCCTATCACGGCCACCCGCTGCTCGGCCGCCACCCTTATGGCGTTGAGCGCGTCCTTGCGCAGCACCTTCTCCACGCCGGCCTGGGCGAGCTTTATGGCCTTGGCGGTGGCGCCGGCCTTGTCGAGCTTATGCACCCAGCTCGCCTGCTCGCGGATATTGACGTGCTCGTGCAGGTAGGGGTTCACGCCGGCGCGCTGCAGCACGCCGCGGAAGGTGAGTTCGTGCAGGCTGGGCGAGCAGGCCGCGACCACCGTGCGGTTCACGCCCAGCTTTTTAATGTCTTCGGTGATGAGGTCCTGGCCGTTGGACGAGCACATGAAGGCGTACTCGCGGGCCACCGTGACGCCGGGGTACTTGGCCAGCGCCCCGGCCACGGCCTTCACGTCTATGATATCGGAGATATTGCCGCCGCAATGGCAGACATACACGCCGACCTTGGGTTCCTGGCGGAAATTATCCTTGGAGGCTTCGTCTTTCAGTTTTTCTTCCATCACAGCCTCCTTATATAGGCGGCGGCTTCCATGGCCGCGGAGCCGGCGTCCACCACCGAGTCGGGGATATCGCGCGGCCCTTTGGCGGTGCCGGCCGCGAACACCCCGGCGCCGTCGGTCACCGCGGAGGAGACCGTTTCGTCGGAGAGTTTCACGAAGCCGAAGTCGTTATTGGCCACTCCGAGACCGAACTTCGTGGTATCGCAGCCGGGCACGAGGCCCTGCGAGAGGATCACGAGTTCGTGCTTTATCTCCTCGGGACCGGAAGTGCCCTCCTGCTTCTCTATGCGCACTATCGGGTTATGCTTCTCGTCCTCGGTGATGCGGGCCACCTTGGCCTTCACGAAGTTGATGCCCATGGCCCGGGCATTGTTATAGAACTGCTCGTAGCTTTTGCCGAAGGCGCGTATGTCCATGTAGTAGATGGTGATGTCGGCTATGGGCAGCGAGCCGGACAGCAGTATGGCCTGCTTGATGGCGTACATGCAGCAGACGCGGGAACAATAAGGTATGCCTATGCTCTTGTCGCGCGAACCGGCGCACTGCACGTAGGCTATGGACCCCGGCGTCATGCCGTCGGAGGGCCGCAACACGCGGCCGTAAGGGCCGTGCGGGGCGAGCAGGCGCTCGGCCGCCATGGGCGAGATCACATTGGGGAGCTTGCCCAGGCCATACTGTTTCTTGGCGGTCATGGGCGTGGTCTCGTAGCCGGTGGCGAGTATGACCGCCTTGGCCTTGATCTCCACCGGCGCGGGCTCCTGCAGGAACTCTATGCAGTCCTTGGGGCAGGCGCGGGCGCAGGCGCCGCAGCGTATGCAGTGCTCGGGGTGCATCACCGGGTACTGCGGTATGGCGTTGGTGAAAGGTATGGAGATGGTCTTCTTGGCGCCCAGGCCCTGCTCGTACTCGTCGGGCAGGAAGACGGGGCACACCTCTTCGCAGCGCTTGCAGGAGATGCATTCCTTCTCGTCTATGTAGCGCGGCTTGCGGGTGACGGCGGCGGTGAAAACGCCGTTCTCGCGCTTGATGGCGTCCACGGTGCTGTAGGTGAGGGTGGTGATTCGCGGATGATGCGACACGGAGGCCATGCGCGGGGTGGTGATGCAGCTGGCGCAGTCCAGCGTCGGGAAAACTTTGCTCAGGCTGATCATCTTGCCGCCGATGCTGGGATTCTTCTCCACGACGGCGACGGAATAGCCCTGGTCGGCCAGGTCCAGCGCGCTCTGCAGGCCGGCTATGCCGGAGCCCACCACGAGCGCGTCGACTTCTATCTTTTCTATGGTCTTCATACCGCCGCCACCGCCTTTTCCATTTCGGAAATTTCTTTGAGGAAGGCCGCGCGGCAGACGGTGCAGATGGTAGTGAGCTTGAGGCGGTTGACGGCGATACCCTTGGCCTTCATTTTTTCGTAGACACGGGCCACGCGCTTGGAGAGGCGCTCATAGGCACCTTCGTAGGGGCAGTCGGAGCCGGAAGACATGATGATGATGCCGCCTATGCCTTTGTCGAAGGCCCTGAGGTAGAAGTCCTCGGGGAACATGACGGGGTCGGGGACGCGTATAACGTAGGTGTTGGCGCTGTAAGCCAGGCGGGCCTGGCCCACGGCGTCCGCGCCGGGATAGGAACTGTGATTAGTGGTAATTATTAATATTTTTTTCTGAGTCATGCGCAAAAAGTCCTGCGATCCTAAAGGCCCGGCCGGGGTATGGGGGCGGAGGGATGTAGCGCAGGGCGAGGCTTACGTAAGCGCCGAGCCCGAGCGACAAGCGGCGGCAACGGTGTTGCCGACCGCGTGCCCGAAGACCCCATACCCCGGTCGGGCCGCGACACCCGGTTACTTTTTGCGGGTGACGAAGAGGCTGTCGTAGCCGTCGCGCTCGAGCACGCCCAGGTACTCGTGGCCGGACTTGCCGCACCAGGCCGGGATATCCTCGCGGCTGCCCTTGTCGCCGGACATGATCTCCAGCACGCCGCCCACCGGCACGCCGGCTATGCCCTTTTTGGCCTCGAGCAGGGGGCCCGGACAGGCCATGGAGCGCGCGTCCACCGTTTTAGCGGGTTTTATCTGGCTAAGGTCCATAGTATCCTCCTAAACGCTTACAGGTCGAAGTTGGGACAATACAGCTTCTTGATGCGGCCGATGAGGTCCGCCAGGTTGGGGTCCTTGATGCTGTAGAAGATGCGGTTGCCGTCGCGGCGCTTCTGTATGAGCCCGCGGTCGGCAAGAACGCGCAGATGCTGCGAGATGTTCCCCTTGCTCGTGCCGAGCTTCTCTATCAGCTCGTGCACGAACATTTCCCTCTTCAACAGCATACAAATTATCATGAGGCGAAAGGGATGGGAAATGCAGGACAGGGTGCCGGCTATCCCCTCCGCCTTGGCGAGCATTGCTTTGTTCATGTTGTATAGTAGTTTATGATATTCTAAACTAGTTGTCAAGGGGCGAAAGGAACCGCGGCCGCCAGGCCACCGCTTCGGGACCCGGCGGCCGCGCGCAGCGCCGCTCACTTTGGACTTCGCGGACTCAGGGCGCCTTGGCGGGCTCCTTCTTTTCCTCTTTTTTCTCCTCGGCCTTCTCTTCCGAACCGCCGCGTATGAGCCGGCGGAAAGAGGCTATCTCCATGGGGTGCATCTCGGTATCGCCCTTGCCGCGGATGGCGAAGTTTATCCGGTAGCCCTCCGACATGGAGAGGTTCATGTACTGGGCCTCGTTAGGGTTAAGCGCCAGCACCAGGGCGCGCACCCCGCCCTTGTCCAGCGTGTCGAGCACCAGCACGTTCTGCAGGATGGTGGCCGTCACCAGCTCCTTGCGCTCGTCTTTGAGCAGGGCGCTGAAGGTCACCGTCACGTCCAGCCTGCTGCCGGGCTTTATAAAGGCCAGGTCGGCCTGCGACACGGGGACCACCGAAGCCCGGTAGCCGGGCGGCACGGCCAGCTCCGCCGCGCAGGCGTAGCCGGCGCCCAGGACCAGTACGGCCGCGGCGAGCAGTTTCTTTAAGTCGTTCATACATCCTCCTAAGGGTAAATTCAACCGTCCAACCATTAGTGCTCCGGCAGGCCCGGAAAGTTCACTCCAAATTTCCTAAAATATACCCATAGTCAGCTTTCCGAGGTGTCCATTATGGCCAAGAACAAGGTTCTCCTGATAATCCGCGACGGCTGGGGCATGTACAAGCCCGATAAGTTCAACGCCGTGCGCAACGCGAAGACCCCGGTGATGACCCGCCTGCTCAAGCAGTACCCCAATTCCGTGCTCGAGCCCGCCGGCGAGGCCGTGGGCCTGCCCAAGGGCTACCAGGGCTCCTCCGAGGTCGGCCACCTGAACATAGGCGCCGGCCGCATAGTGATACAGGAACTCAAGCGCATCAAGGACATGATCGAGGACGGCACCTTCTTCGGCACCAAGGCGCTGGCCACGGCGCTCGACAACTGCGTGAACAAAGGCTCCGCGCTGCACCTGATGGGCCTGGTGCAGGACGAGGGTGTGCACGCCCACCAGGACCACCTCTACGCCATCATGCGCGAGGCCAAAAAGCGCGGCATAAAGAAAGTCTGGGTGCATTTCTTCTCCGACGGGCGCGACACCCCGCCCCGCTCCGCCGTGGCCTATGTGCGCATGCTCGAGGAAGTGGTGAAGGAATGCGGCAACGCCGCCATCGGCACCATCATGGGCCGCTACTATGCCATGGACCGCGGCGAGAAATGGAGCCTGGTGGACCAGACCTACAACACCATCACCAGGGCCGAAGGGGCTAAGGCCGCTTCCGCCGAGGCCGCGCTGAACGCCGCCTACGAGACCCTCAAGAACCCCAATGGCCAGCCGATAGTGGACGAGTACATCCCCCCCACGGTCATCGGGGATTATCCCGGAGTCAAGGACGGGGATTCGGTCATCCACTTCAACTTCCGGCAGGACCGCGCCATACAGCTGACCAAGTGCTTCGTCGAGGACGAATACCCCGGCCAGCGCTGGAAGAAGCTCGACATCGTTTACTGCGGCCTGACCCGCTATTACGACGCCTTCAAGTTCAGCGCCCTGCCGCCCATGGACGAGGGCGGCGGCATGGACAAGCTGCTGGGCCAGGTGATCTCCGAAGCGGGCCTCAGGCAGCTGCGCCTCGCCGAGACCCAGAAGTTCAAGCACGTGACCTCCTTCTTCAACGGCAAGCGCACCGCGCCCTACGCGGGCGAGGACCAGGTGGAGATCAAGGGCAGCTGGGACCCGGCCACCTTCGGCGAGCACCCGGAGATGGACGCCCCGCGCGTGCGCGAGCGCGCCCTGGCCGAGATCGCCGCCGGCAAGTACGATTTCATCCTCGTCAACTTCGCCAACTGCGACATGGTGGGCCATACCGGCATCTACGAGTCCGCGGTCAAGGCCGTGCAGATCACCGACGAGGCCGTGGGCCAGCTGGTCTCCGCCGCCCTGAAGCAGGGCTACACCGTTCTGATCAGCTCCGACCACGGCAACGCCGAGGAGATGTGGGATTACAAGATCGACATGGCCAAGACCTCCCACACCACCAACCCGGTGGAATTCATCTACGTGGCGGAGAAGGCCGACGGCGTGAAGCTGCGCCCGCACGGCATCCTCTCCGACATAGCGCCGACCGTGCTGGAGGTGCTGGGCCTGCCCAAGCCGGCCGACATGACCTCGGAGTCGCTGCTTGTTCATTAAGCTGAAGGTGCACCCGGGCGAGCGCCGCGACAAGATCCTGAAAAAGGCGCCCGACGCCTACGAGGTCTGGACCAAGGCCCCGCCCGAGCGGGGCCTGGCCAACGCCTCGGCTATCCGGCTGCTCTCCCTGCAGCTGGACGTGGACGCCAAAAGGATCATGCTCATCAAGGGCGCGACCTCGCCGGCCAAGATAGTTAAAGTGATATAATCACCCTATGACGGACAGGAAAAATCCCAGGCTGCTGGCCGTGGCCGCGGCCCTCATCTTCGTTTCCACCATGGCGGTGCTGCTGGCCCGCCAGTTCACCTCCGCCCCCTCGCGCGAGGTGCCGGCCTTCAGGGTCTTCGGCCCCGCCGACGCGCCCGTGCAGATAGACGAGTACACCGATTTCGCCTGCCCGGCCTGCCGCCACGCGGCCGGCAAGGTGGAGGAGATGCTGCGCGTCTTCGACGGGAACCTGCGGGTCAGCTTCAAGCATTACCCGCTGCTTAACATCCACCCCTGGTCGCTGCACGCGGCCGCCTTCGCGGATTGCGCCGGCGAGCAGGGCAAGTTCAAGGAATACGCCGCCCTGCTGTTCGAGGGCCAGGAGAAATGGGGCCGCGCCCGCGACCTCCCGCCGGAGTTCGAGGCCTACGCGAAGCAGCTGAAGCTGGACTGGCCGGCCATGAAGGCCTGCTCCGAGGACCAGAAGACCCTGCGGCGCCTGCAGCTGGAGATCTCCGAGGGCGACCTGCGCGGGGTGAGCGCCACCCCGACCTTCTTCATAAACGGCAAGCGCGCCGTCGGCTCGGCCCAGCTGCTGGACCAGGCCATGAAGTTCGACAATATCCTCAGGAAGGCGGCGAAGAAATGATGGACAGGGAAACGGGCAGGAAGCTGGGCGGGCTGCTGGCGCGGGTCACGGTGGGCGCCGTTTTCGTCTATTCAGGAGTGATCAAGCTGATGGCCCCCCCGGAGGAATTCGCTTTCGCCATAGAATCCTACCAGCTCGTAGGCCCGCAGCTGGGCATGCTGACGGCCCAGGCGCTGCCCTGGGTGGAACTGTACGCCGGCGTGCTGCTGCTGGCCGGGGTCTTCACGCGCTGGATGTCCCTGGCCGCGCTGGCCATGCTCTTCGGTTTCGAGGTCATACTCGGCCAGGCCATGGCCCGGGGGCTGGATATAGCCTCCTGCGGCTGCTTCGGCGCCGCCAGCGGCACGCCGCCGCAGGAATTCCTGCAGAACCTGGGCCTGATGCTGCTCGCCTGGGTGGCTTTCAAGTTCGGCGGGGCCTATTCCGCGGACGCCCATTTCTCGCAGGCCAAGCCCCCGGAGGCCGCCGGTGCGAAATAGGCTGCCCCTCCTCGCCGCGGCCGGCTGCGTCCTGCTGCTGGCCGCCTTCCGCCCCTACAACCAGGGGGCCAAGGCCAAGGCCGCCTGGATGACGGTCTCCTCCATCAAGACCGGGCAGGCGTTCTACCTGGAGGTGGCCCAGGACGGCAAGGCCGTGCTGCGCGAAGAGACCGCCAAGACGGTACTGACCCGCCGCGGCTCCATCAAGCCGCAGGTCGTAAAGGATTTCTTCCGCGAGATAGACAATTCCGAGATCGTCAATTCCCAGAACGTGAAAGAGAGCAAGATGGTCTTCTACCGCGGCGACATGCTGGAACTCTCCGCCTATATCAGCGGGGAGCTCAAGCGCGTGGAAGCCCCGCTCAACAATTTCGGCGAGGCCTTCTCCTACGCCTTCGGCGAGGTGCGCAAGGCCGTGACCGCGCTGCCGGAGGAGAAGGCCATGGCCGGCTTCCTGCGGGCCGTGCCGGTGGAGGGCGAGGAACTGGAACTGTTCCGCTCCAAGACCGCCGTGGACGGCGAGGTAAAGAACGTGGAAACGGCCGTGATCAACAAGGTCAAGCCGCTGATGGCGGCCATCAAGGAGCCCCACCGCCTGGTCCCGCTGGAGAAGGCCGAAGACCTGAAGGTGCTGCAGGAGTTCGTCACCTCGAAGCGCCTGCAGGGCCTGATGACCCAGTTCTACCTGCCCAGCACCCGCGGGACCTTCCGCTGCGAGGTGGTGACGGCGGCCCGCGCCGCGGCCGCCGCGGGGAAAAAACCCGCCGCCGCCCCGGCCCCCGCCAAGCGCGGCCGGCGCTGAAAGCCGGGCTTTTTTTGTTAGAATAACCCTATGACGGAAGAATCCAGGATCAAAGTAGTCGCCGTCGACGACGACGAGACCATCCTCGAGATCTACGAGACCGGCCTGGCCTCGGCGGGCTTCGAGGTGCGCACCTTCTCCGAGCCGAAGAAGGCCAAGGAGTTCTTCGCCGCGGCCAAGCCCGGCGAGGTGCCGGACGTGATCCTGATGGACATCATGATGCCCGGCGTGGACGGCATCAGCCTGATGGGCGACATCCGCGGCCGCGACGCCGCGGCCCATATCCCGATCATCGCCGTCAGCGGCCTCAACGACGCCGCCACCCTGAACGACGCCCTGCTTTTCGGCGCCATGGACTACATGGTGAAGCCCTTCGACCTGGACGCCCTGGCCGCCAAGATCCGCAAGGCCGCGGAACTGTCCCGCAAGCGCGCCAAGAAACCCTGACCCCCGCGCGCCCCGGCCGGGGCCCTCATTGCGGCGGCTCCGGCAAATTTATAAGATATTTTAATAGCCGCCCCGGCGGCATTTTTAGTTAAAGAGGAAAAAATGATCAAGACACTGGTAACGGTCTTCACCAGCAAGACCCATGAAGGCACCACGGAGCGGCTGCTGCAGCTCTCCTTCGGCTACTTCTCCCTGTACGTACTCACCGGCTTCCTGGCCAAGTACTTCGACAAGGTCATCGGCATCGGCGGCACCACCTATACCGTCTTCAACACGATGGGCAGCATGCTCATCCCCACCGGCATCGTGCTGCTGCTGCGCTGGTACAAGTTCCAGTCCACCAACTACACCAAGATCCTCGGCGTCAGCATGCCGAAAGAGTTCCTCTATATAATCCCCTCGGGCATCTGCACCGCGGTGGTGATCCCCACCACCACGCTGATGTACACCCTGCCCATCTCGGTGATGGTCGCCATGATCATCATGCGGGCGAGCATCATCGTCATCAGCCGCGCCATCGACGAGGTGCAGATCCGCCAGGGCATCCTGACCAAGAAGGTCTACTGGGAGGAGAACGTCGCCGTGGTCATAGCGCTCGCCGCCGTGGCCCTGCAGATGCTCAACTTCAAGGGCGCGGCCGCCGCCGCGCAGGCCTCCGGCGCCGGGGCCTTCTTCTCGGCTCTGTTCGTGATAGACAAGGCCAACTTCGACTTCATCGGCAATGCGGCCGCGATGACCATCCTTACCTTCTACCTCATCGCCTACACCATCCGCATCTACATCATGAACTACTACAAGAACACCCGGCCCAAGGGCGCCGTCTACGACACCAAGGGCTTCTTCGCCATCGAGCAGGTGACCTCGTTCACGACCCTGGTCCTGGCGGGCTTCATCTTCTTCAATGTGGTCAATAAGCCGGCCGAGCTGCCCTTCGCGCCCGCCGCCGAGCCCGTGGCCGCGGCGGCCGCCGCCCCGGCCGAGAAGCAGGCCCTCTCCGCCGCCATGCAGAAGGCCCAGGACCTGCTGGCCTCGGACACCTCCAAGTTCACCCCGGAGCAGCGCGCCGAGACCGAGGAGGCCCTCGCCTCCGCCGCGGCCCTGCTCGCCGCCAGGAAGGCCAAGGCCGAGGACCTGGCGGCCGCCCAACTGGCCCTGGAGAAGCCGGTGAAGGACGTGACCCGCTCCTTCGCCTTCCAGTTCTCCAACGCCTTCAAGCACGCCCCCGACCGCTGGAAGCTGGTGATGTTCTCCGGCCTGCCCTTCGGTATCGCGGCCTTCTTCTCCGTGTTCCTGTTCATGTTCAAGGGACGCACTGCGACCTTCGCCGGCCTGGTGAACCGCCTGACCTCGCTCATCGCGGGCACCGTGGCCACCCTGTTCGTGTTCTGGTTCATCCCCGGGCAGAAGATGCCCAAGACCGAGGACTGGATAGGCCTGGTGCTGATGTTCGTGGCCATCTACTTCATAGGCCGCTCCGAGAAGAAGCGCGCCTGCGAGCTGGCGAAGGCCCACGAAGTGGAGCCCGAGAAGGACAGCGAAGTCGCCTGCGAGGCGCCCGCCGGCGGCAAGGCCGCCGAGGCCGCCAAGGAAAGGGCCTAAGCCCCTCCTTCCAGGGGCGAAAAAGAACCGGCCGGGGATCGCTCCCCGGCCGGTTTCTTTTATTTTAAGGGGTCAGGTCTTTACTTTTGACCTTTCGAGATATGCTACGAGGGGTAAAAGGTCAAAAGTAAAGACCTGACCCCATTCCCCCGGGTTTTGTCTATAATATAGGATCAGGCCGAACGCCGGCATTTTACCGCCGACGACCGGAGCCCGATAACGATGAAAAGCCTCCTGCGAGCCGCCGCGGTCCTTTTACTTTTCCCCGCCCTCCCGCACGCCTCGGAAGCCGGACTGCCGCCGGGGGTGGCTGCCGGCGTGGCCGCGGCTTATTCGCGCAGCATATCGTACTACCTCTCTCGCTATTCCGGCGGGGAGCCGGCGGTCCCCCGCGACTGTTTCTCCGAGGCGGAGAAAAAAGCGCTTAAAAAAACCGGGAGCAATCCCCGGCTGGACGACCTGCTGCGCCGGATAAGCTCGCAGGCCGCCTCCTGCGCCGGGCTTAAAGGCGGCGCCCGGCAGGCGTTCGATTCCGCCGTAAAGGATACCGGCGCGTATTTCTACGTTTCCGGCGAGCGCCTGGCGGAACCGGCCAACGCCGGCCGCCTGCCGGACCCGCCCCCGGCGGCGGCCGGCTTTCCCCCCGAAGTGCGCTCCCTGCCGGGCGAAACGCTTCCCATGCACGACGTCGCCTCCTACGTAGCCGCCCAGGCCGGCCCGCTGGGCGCGCTTCTGCGCCCCGGCAGCGCCCCGGCGCGCGTCATCTTCTCCCGGGGGCCCGCCGCCGACGCCCTGGCCCTGGCCGGCGCGGAGCAGGGCAAGGTCAGGTCCCTGCGCGTTCCCGGCTCCACCTACGGCTTCCAGGCCTACCTCACCGGCGGGAAAAAGCCCGCGCTGGTCCTGTGCGATTTCGCGGGCGCCTCCTGGTTCGCTCACGTGCTGCGGGTATACGGCCTGCTGCTGGCGGAGCGCGGCCTTGAGCCCGAAGTGCTGGTGGACGCGCGGCCCGCGCCCGCCAAGCCCTGCCCCGGCGTGCTGGCCGCGTTCGAGTCCGGCCTGCCCCGCTCTTTCCGGGGCCTCCTGCTCGGCTACTACCGCGAACTGCGCGAGGAGTTCGCGCCTTATATAAAGAAAGAGAAGTCCGGGAAAGGCTTCAAGGCCTTCTCGGCCGAGATAGGCACCTCCACCTATGTGGCGGTGGCGGCGGAAGACAGCTGGTACGGGGACATACTCGGGGCCACCGTAAGCGCCCTGCTCAAGTCAGGGGTTTCGTTCGACGAACTCTATTTCGCGGGCTCGGCCGGCAGCCTCGCCTACCACACCCCGTACACCTTCGCCTATCCCTACTGCTATATCGGCGATTCCGGCGAGAAGCTGCTCATCCCCAACCCGCTGGCGCCACCCGGCTCCTCCGGCTGCCACCAGGCCGTCGCCAGCCCGCTCGCCGAAACGGCGGCCTACCTGCGGGCCCTGCCCGCCGAGGCCGCCACCATAGACGTGGAGGGCTTCGGCCTGGCCGCCGCCGTCGCCGGACACAACTCCGGCTCACCGCGGAAACTGGCCCTGGCCACGGCTTACCTGGTGACGGATTACCCGCGCGGCCTTAAAGCCGTGTCCGCCATCTCCCTTGCCGACCAGCGGCTGGCCGCCAAGCTGGCCGGCACGCGCGCCTACGCGGCACTGCTGTTGGGTCACCTTAAGGACGGCCGCGGGACCTGGCTGCATCCCGCCGAAGAGCGCCTCGGGCGCGGCGTGGGAGAACTTTCCTCTGACAACATGGCCTCGCACAGGCGGGCCGCCGGCGGGCTTTCAGACGAAGAAACCCGCCTGTTACTGGAGCTGGAAGCCATACCCCCGCCGGTGATAATGCGCCTGGGCAAGAGACGCCTCAAGCGCGTGCTGGATGCCGGCATGGCCCTGGCGCCGAAGGAGCTGGAAGCCCTGAGCGGGATAAAACTTTCCACTTCTTCGAACACCCCCCAGGAAGAAGATCTCCTGTACGGCGCCTATGATTATCTTTTCTCCGGGATAGGCAACAATAACCGCGCCGAAGCTTACGGGGATTACCAGCTGTTCATTTCCAGCCGCGCCTGGGCCGCGCGCTCCTACGGCACGCCCGCCTCCGGCTACAGGTCCGTGGCGGATGCCGGCGGCGACATGGACCTTGCCGTCCGGAAGTGGGGCGACACCATAATAGCGCCGGCGGATTACTCCGCCTACCTGGCGTTGGCCTATGTACGCAACCTGCGCAACAAGGGCGCGGCCCCGCCGGCCGGCCGCGCGGGATGGAACGCGATAACGGGCTGCGACAGCTGCTACTTGGAAGGAAAACTGCTCAAGTATTTCACGGCGGACGAGATAGATTGCCTGGAAGCTCCTCCCGGCGGCCTCGAGGGGCTGCCGCTGCCCGACGGGCTGAAAAACCGCGCCTTCGACACGCCCGGGGCCTGCGCCGCGAGCTACGCCGCGCAGCGCTAAACCCGCCGCCGTGCCGGCCGCCAAGAAGGCCAAGGTCGAGGACCCGGCCGCCAAGGAAAGGGTTTAAGCCCCTCCCGCAGAGGCCAAAAAGAACCGGCCGGGGATCGCTCCCCGGCCGGTTTCTTTTATTTTAAGGGGTCAGGTCTTTACTTTTGACCTTTCGAGATATGCTGCGAGGGGTAAAAGGTCAAAAGTAAAGACCTGACCCCATTCCCCCGTTACTGCGCCAGCCAGGCGATGAACTCGTCCCAGTTGGAGTACTGCGCCCACTGCAGGTCGGCGTAGTGCGCCGGGGCGGCGGTACCGGGCAGGTAGGCCGCTATGCCGTGGGAGTCGTCGTAGAGCGTGGGGCCCCACCAGCCGCCCTCGCTGTTATTGGTGCGGTTATGGGCCACCACCTTGGTCTTGATGTTCGCCATCAGGGCCTCGGCCTTGGCCTTCACGTCGGCGTTCTGGGTGGCGCCGGCCACCAGCTGCGCGAAGTGGTAGACGTCCTTGTTCTCCGGGTAGGCGTAGCTCTGGGCCTGGCTCATGGCCTGCTTGGCCACTTCCTTGTCTCCGGCCTGCGTTATCGCGAAGGCGAAGGCGTTGGAGGCGTCCAGGTAGGAGGCCAGCGCGGAGGTGCGGATATAGCTCTGGGTGGAACCTTCGCCGATCTGCTGGTAATGGTCGCTGTAGGCGTCCACCGTGACCTTGGCCAGCTCGGCCGGGCCCATGTCCTGCTTGGCCGCGAGCGGCGCCAGGAAGGTGTTATAGGTGTAGCCGTCGCCGGGCTCGGTCTCCTCGGAGCCGACTATGTACTTGGCGTGGTCTTTGAGCTCGTAGACCACCTCGGCCATCTGCATCAGGCAGGCGTCGGAGCCGTACACGTCCACGCCGCCCGCTTCCTTGAGGGCCTGGCCCAGCTGGGGGGTGGTGATGTGGTTGCCGGTCTGGTCGTCGTAGGAGATGCCCTTCACCGGGGAGCGCAGCGGGGTCTTGATCCAGCCGGCGCCGTGGTTCCAGACTATCAGCATGTACTTGCGGGCCGGGTAATTGGCCTTGGACCACTTCACGAAGTCGACGAGGTGCTTGTAGTCGCCCATGTCCACGGAGGGCAGTTCCTGCACCACCGGGGAGGTGACCTTGGCCGGCTCGTTGTCCTTCTGCACGAGGTAGCGGCGGGAGGTCTTCCAGTCGCCGTCGGAGGTGTCGAAGCCGTTGATGCGGGCGAGCTCCACCACGACATTGTACTTGTCGCCGGAACCGATCATCTCCATCTCGTTCATGTCCTTGAGGCCGTATTTCTCAAGGTTGTTCTTCGCGTTGATGAAGACCATCACGGTCCATTCCTTGTCCGGGCGGGCCTTGGCGGCCGCGGGCGCGGGCACGGAGATATCGAGGTTAGTGATTTCCTGCTTCAGGTCGAACCTGCCGCCGTCGAAATTCACGCCGGCCAGCGCGGCCTGGGCGGAAAACGCGAGGGCGAACACCGCTATCGCTATCTTCTTCATTAACTGCCTCCAGAAACGGGGGCGGGAGCCCCCTTATAGGGTTACCTTCCACAAGACTATTATATTTATCCGTCTCCAATCAAGGGAATGGGGTCAGGTCTTTACTTTTGACCTTTTGGGAGCCCCGGACGGGACCACCCGTATTTTTTTGACCGAAAAGGTCAAAAGTAAAGACCTGACCCCCGATTTTGTTATGATAGGCCCATGAACCCTTTCCCGCCTGCGGTCTTCCTTGGCGCGCTGCTGCTTTTCCTGCTGCAGCCTATGATCGCCAAGGCGCTGCTGCCCTCTTTCGGGGGCGGTGCGGCGGTGTGGGCGGTCTGCATGGTCTTCTTCCAGGCGCTGCTGTTCCTGGGCTACCTCTACGCCCACCTGCTGGCGGTGCGGGCGGCGCCCGAGGCGCAGGCCCGCCTGCACCGGCGGCTGCTGCTGGCCGGCCTGGCCGCCCTGCCGCTCCTGTTGCTGCGCGCGCGCGGACCGGGCGGGGCCGATCCCTCCTTGGCGCTGCTGGGCCTGCTGCTCCTGATGACCGGCCTGCCCTATTTCACGCTGTCCTCCACGGGACCCCTGCTTCAGGCCTGGCTGGCCCGCAAAGGCGGAAGCGTTTCCCCCTACCGCCTCTACGCCCTCTCCAATGCCGGCTCGCTGCTGGCCCTGCTGGCCTACCCGGTGCTGGTGGAGCCCTGGCTGCCGCTCAAGTGGCAGCTAGGCCTCTGGGCCGCCGGCTACGCGGTCTTCGCCGTTTTCTGCGCCAGGGCCGCCGGTGAGGCGGCCGGCTGGCGCCCGCAGGCGGCCGCCGGCGCGGCGGGCCCGGCGCCGAGGCCCGGGCAGCTGCTCCTGTGGCTGCTGCTCGCGGCCTGCCCCTCGCTGCTGCTGCTGGCCGTGACCAACCACCTCACCCAGAGCGTGGCCCCGGTGCCTTTCCTGTGGCTGGCGCCGCTTACGCTGTACCTGCTCAGCTTCATTTTCGTGTTCGCCCCGGCGCGCTGGACCTGGAGCCGCGCCTTCCTGCCCTTCCCGGTGCTGGCCGCAGCGGCGCTGGCCCTGCCGCTTTACAGGGACATGGGCGACATGGACCTGAACTACCTGCTGCCGCTCCTGCTGGGCGGCCTTTTCACCGCCTGCCTGACCTGCCACGGGGAACTGGCCCGCCGGCGCCCCCACGAATCGCGGCTGACCTGGTTCTACCTGGCGCTGTCGCTGGGCGGGGCGGCTGGCGGGCTGTTCGTGGGGCTGCTCGCCCCGCGGCTTTTTAACGGTTATTACGAGCTGCCTATCGGGGTAAGCGCTTTCGTGCTGCTCACCTGGTGGGCTTTCTACCGGGACGAGGAGGCGCGGCCCTCGCCGGCCTGGATACTGCTGGGGATACTGTTCTGCGGCCTGCCGGTCTCACTTTGGGACGAGGCCCGCAAGGTGGACGGCCGCCTGCTCAGCGCCGAGCGAAATTTCTACGGCACCCTGCTGGTGACGCAGGAGGGCTCCGACGGGCCGGAGGCCGTGCGCTACCTCACCAACGGGGCGGTGCTGCACGGGGCCCAGTTCCAGAAACCGGAGAAGCGCGGCGTGCCCACCACCTATTACGGCAGGGAGAGCGGCCTGGGCCTGGCCCTGCGGGCCGAGGGCGCGCGCGGCCCGCTGCGCGTGGGCGTGATAGGCCTGGGCGCCGGCACCGCGGCCGCCTATGGCCGGCCGGGCGACGCTTTCCGCTTCTACGAGATCAACCCGCTGGTCACCGATACGGCCGAGCGCATGTTCAGCTTCCTGGGAGATACGCCGGCGAGCGTCGAGATAGCCGAGCACGGCGACGCCCGCCTGGCCCTGCAGCGCGAACCGCCGCAGAATTTCGACCTGCTGGCGGTGGACGCCTTCTCCGGCGACTCCATACCGGTGCATTTGCTGACGAAGGAAGCTTTCGAGCTTTATTTCCGGCATCTCAAGCCGGACGGGGTGCTGGCGGTGCACGTCTCGAGCATCTACCTGGACCTGGAGCCCGTGGTGCGGCTGGCCGCCGACGCGGCCGGCAAAAAGGCCTTTGCCATCTCCAGCGGCGAGCGGGCCGAGGACGCCTCGAGCAGCGCCACCTGGGTGCTGGTGGGCGGCAGGCCGGGCCTCTACGCGGCCGCGGACTTCAAGGGCCGGGCGCAGGCCATACCGGCGCCGCCGGGGCGCCGCCCCTGGACCGACGATTTCAGCGATCTCTTCGGCACACTGCGCTGGCGCGGCGAATAGGGGATTACACGGCCGTTTAAGCGGAACCGCCGGCGCGCAGCCTCGCCGCGAGGGCCAATTCCCCGGCCCGGCGGGCGTAACCCTCGTGCGGGGCGGGAGGCGGGCCGGCCAGGTGGGCGCGCACCACGCCGGGCAGGTATTCCTCCGGGCCGCGCGTCTTAAACCCCAGGGCGAAGGCCGCCGACGGGTCCAGCCGCGAGCACCAGCGGCTCCAGTACGGGGCGCAAGTGTCGGCCAGCCCGGCCCGCTCCAGCTCGGCGCCCGCGACGGGCACGAAACCGGGCTTGAGGCCGGCGCAGGCGGCGGCCATTTCCAAAAATTCCTTAAGGGTAGTCTCGCCCGGCTGGGCCAGGTTCAGCGCGGGGCCCGCCGGCCAGCCCTCGCCCGCGGCCAGCCGCAGCAGCGCGGCGGCGGCGTCCCCGGCGTAGACGAAGCGCACCGGCTGCGACCCGCCGTCGGGCAGCAGCACCGGCCCGCCGTCTTGCATGCGCTGCAGCCAGGCCCAGAGCCGGCGCGAGGCCAGCCCGTCGGCCTCGCCCTGCACTACCGGCAGCCGCAGGGCCAGAACTTTTACGCCCCTCTCCCCCGCCAGCCGCAGCAGCCCGGCCTCCGCCGCGCGCTTGCCCATGCCGTAAGCCCAGTTGTCCCAGTCCCGCGTGCCCCGGGCCGGCTCGGGTATGACAGGCGCGTCCGCGTCGCCCTCCTTGAAAGGCGGCTTCTGCCCCCTGGTCACCAGGTAGACCTGGCCGGTGGAGATCATGGCCAGGCGGCCGGGCGAGAAGCCCGGGGCGGCGAAAAGCCCCGCCACGTCTTCGCCGTTGTAGGCCAGGAAATCGGCGGTAAAATCGAAACGCTTGCCGGAAAGCGCCCGGGCCAGCGCCGCCGGGTCGCGGCGGTCGGCCCGCAGCGCGCTCAGCCGGTCCGCAGACGGCAGCTCCCTCGCCCCGCGCGTCAGCACGGTCACATCGTGGCCGGCCGCGAGAAAAGCCTCCCGCGCAGCCCCGCTCAACAGCCCGCCTCCGCCCAGCAACAGGACTTTCATAGCCAAATCTTACAAAAATAAGAAAGGCCGGCTGTTAAGCCGGCCCTTCTTTCTTAAGCCCGATCTTTTAGTTGTTGAGCCACACCACGAACTCGTCCCACTTGGAGGCCTTGGCCCAGGCCAGGTCGGTGTAGCCGGCGCCCAGCGAGGCGTTGGGGAAGTAGGCCGCCATGCCCTTGGCCAGGGTGTACTGCACGGGGCCGCTCCAGTAGCCGCCCTGGGAATCGCGGGTGCGGTTGTGCAGCACCAGGGTGCCGGTTATGTAGTTCATCAGGGCCTGGCCCTTGGCCTTCACGTCGGCGTTCTGGGAACCTTCCACCACGCGGCGGGTGAAGTCGTACAGGTCCTTGTTCTCTTCTATCGCGAAAGAGAGGGCCGCGTCGCGGGCGCTCTTGGCCAGCTCCTTCTCGCCGGCGGCCATCACGGCGTCGGTGAAGGCGTTGGTCACGGGCAGCAGGTTGGTCACGGCCGCGCCGCCGCGGGCGAGGGCCTGGGTATAGCCCTGGCGGATGCTGTCATAATGGTCGCTATAGGCGTCCACGGTCTGCTTGCCCACTTCCCTGGGGGTCATGGTGGGGCGGGCGACCACGGGGCCGAGGAAGGTGTTATAAGTATAGCCGTCGCCGGGCTCGGTCTCCTCGGAACCCACTATGTAATCCACGGAATCCTTGATCTCGTAGACGACCTCGGCCATCTGCATCAGGCAGGCGTCGGTGCTGAACACGTCCAGCTTGCCGATCTGGCGCAGGGCCTGGCCCAGCTGAGGGGTATTGATGTGGTTGCCGCTCTGCTCGTCATAGGAGATGCCCTTGGTGATGATGGGGCGCTCCACGCCTTTCTCCCAGCCGGAGCCGTGGTTGGAAACTATCAGCATATAGCGCTTGGCCGGGAACTTCTCCTTGGCCCACTTGCCGAAGTCCACCAGGGAGCGGTAGTCGCCCATGTCCTTCATGCCCAGGTCCTGCAGCATCTTGGAGCCCATCTTGGAAGTGTCGTTGTCCTTGGTGATGAGGTAGCGGCGCACGCCCTTCCAGTCGCCGTCAGAGGAATCGTAACCCTCGATGCGGCCGACTTCGGCCACGATATTGACCTTGTCGGAGGAGCCTATCATCTCCATCTCGTTGAGGTCCTTGAGCAGGAAGGACTCCAGGTCGTTCTTGGCGCTGGAGAAGACCATGATGGTCCACTCGGCGGGCTGCTTCTTGCCCAGCAGCCAATCGATAATGCCCTTGTCCTGCGCGGCCTCGGGGGCGCCGGCGGCGGCTACCTGGATATTGGAGAGTTCGTCCGAGAGGGTCGCCCGGGTGGCGCCGTCGAAGCCGATCTCGGCAGAGACCAGCGAGGCGAACATGGAAACCGCTACGGCCGACAGCGAGAGCTTGCGTATCATGGAGTCCTCCGTAAGGCTGCGCTTGATGCTCATGCCTATAGTCTAGGAGAACCCCGCCCCTGTCACAAGGGGCGCTGGGCCCAGAGCCGCCTGGGCCCAAAGGGAACAGGGGGGATAGGGGGGGATAGGGGACGTTGGTTAGTTGGTTAGTATTTGCGCTTGGCGTTCAGGTTTACCGGTCGGCATAGCCAAAATACTAACCAACTAACCAACGTCCCCCTCGTCGTCCCCCTCGTCCCCTTTAAAAAAGAAGGGCCGGCGGTTAAGCCGGCCCTTCCCTTTCAGGCTTTATATATTACTTGGCCTGGTACCACTTCACGAACTCGTCCCACTGGGAGTCCCGCGCCCAGGCGAGGTCCATATAGTCGGAGTTGAAGGAATAACCGGGCATGTAGGCCGCTATGCCGTGGCTGTTGCCGTTGGCGAAGTTGCCGTTCACGCGGTTATGGACGATCAGGGAGCCGTCGATATAGCTCTTGAGGGCCAGGGCCTTCATCTTGACGTCCGCGTTGGCGGTGGTAGCCGCGTAGCGGTCGAAGAAGTGGCCCATGTCCTTATTGTCGTAGACGGCGTAGCTCTGGGCGCCGGAAGCGGCGGTCTTCACCAGCTGCTTCTCGCCGGTGTCCATGGCGGAGGTCACAAAGTCGTTGACCAGCACCGTGAAGTCCCGCAGCGCGGAGCTCTTCAGCAGGCTCTGGGTGGAGGCCTGGCCGATCTGCTGGTAGTGGTTGCTGTAACCGTCCACGGCGGCCTTGCCCATCTCGTAGGAGCTCATGTTGCCCTTGGCGACCACGGGGCCGAGCCACAGGTCGTAGGTGTAGCCGTCGCCGGGTTCGGTCTCTTCGGAACCCACGATGTACTCGGTATAGTCCTTGATCTCGTAGGTGACTTCAGGCATCTGCATCAGGCAGGCGTCGGAGCCGTACACGTTCACGCCGCCCATTTCCTTGAGGGCCAGGCCCAGCTGGGGGGTGGTGATGTGGTTGCCGGTCTCGTCGTCGTAGGAGATGCCCTTGGTCTCGAGGGCGCGGCCCTTGTCCCAGCCGGAGCCGTGGTTCCACACGATCAGCGCGTACTTCTTGGCCGGGTAGGTCGCCTTGGCCCACTTGACGAAGGCGATCAGGCTCTTATAGTCGCCCATGTCGGTCTTGCCGAGGTCGGCGAGCACGGGGGAGGTCACCTTGGAGAAGTCATTGTCCTTCTGCACCAGGAAGCGGCGGGTGGTCTTCCAGTCGCCGTCATTGGTGGCGTAGCCGTTGATGCGGCCCATCTCCACTACTATGTTCACCTTATCGGAGGAGCCGACCTTCTCCATCTCATTGAGGTCCAGGAGGCCGTAGCGCTCCAGGTTGTTCTTGGAGTTGAGGAAGACCATGATGGTCCACTCTTTGGCGGCGGCCTTGTTCCCCTCTTCTATGACAGGAACGGCCGGGACATTGATGTCCAGGGCGGCTATCTCCTGCTGCAGGGTGGACTTGTTGGGGGTGTCGAAGCTTATTTCGGCGGACACCAGGGTTGCGGTAACGGACAGAATCGCGAACGCTGCGGCTGCTTTCCTTAACATTACTCCTCCCATACGGCTGTTTGTGGACTCGGTACTGCGCTGCCTATATAGTTTAATCTATCTTTGATTACAATCAAGACCATAGGACCCAGGGCATTTCTGGTCTTTGGGCCTATTGCTTTTTGGGCCCAAAGTCCTATGGACTTGTCAAGGCTTCATAGGAGAGGGGCCTATTTCAGCGGCAATTCAGCTCAAAACCGATTTTTGGGGCCGGCCCGTGGCCCGGCTGAAGGTCCCAGGCCATGGGTCTTAAGGTCCGGCCGGCCGGCCCAGAGGCCATAGGCCATTTTACCGCGTGAAAAGGGGTCCTTGGCCTCTAAAGAGGCCGCCCGGTTCTTTTATATTCTGACCATAGCGGAGAAAACATAAGGAGCTAAAGCATGAAAACCTTCCTCACCATTGTAACGGTATCCCTGATGTCCGGCCTGGCCGGCGCGGCGGATTTCGCCGGCCTGCAGGGCTTGAACGCCGCGGGCATACCTAAAGTTAACCCCTTCCCCAACCCCGGCAGCCCCGACAGCTGCTACCTGACCGGCCTGAAAGACGGCCTCTGCAACTTCAAATGCCGCAGCGGCGAGACCTTCTCCGTGAAGCCCGTCAAGCCGGAAGCCGCCAGCGTCTACGAGAAATGCGGCGGCGGCGACTACCGCTCCGCAGACAAGGCCGCGCCCGCCGCGCAGACCTACCAGAGCTACGGCAACTATCCCACCTTCGCCGAGGCCTCCGCCGCCCTCAACTGGGCCGTAAACGACCTGAAGCTCGCCAAGGCCGAGGTGGTCTCCCAGAAGGTAGTGGTGCACGGCCTGGCCGATTACCGCTACGAGATCTCCTTCCGCGCCAAGGGCCAACTGCTCACCGAGCCCTCCCCCAGCTACCAGCGCGACCTGGACGCCTATGAGCGCATGTTCGAGGCGGCCGAGCGCCTGGAGAGCCGCGGCGCCACCGTGGTAATCCACGAGGTGCGCAAGGACGGCCCCAGCTCCTACTCCTTCGTGCTCGGCTACTTCGACGGCGCGGCCAACAAGGGCATCACCGTGACTATCGGCAAAGAGCAGGTCTTCAACAGCTACGGCTCCTACGCCACCGAAGGCCAGGCCCGCCAGGCCATGGACTCGGTCATCAAGAACCTCAACTCGCTGAAGGCCACCAAGGCGCTGGACTTCCGCACCGTCAAGAACTCGCTCATCAGCTACTCCTTCGAGGTCAAGTTCCGCTCGCTGCAGACCCTGGGCGTGTACCGCCACGACGGCGCGTACCGCACCGCGGAGGAAGCCGAGGAAGCCATGGCCGGCATGGCCGAGAGCCTGGCCCTGCAGAAGAAGAACCCGGTGGCCATGGAAGTGTCCCGCGAGGGCTTCAATAAGTATTCCTTCACGGTCTCCTACCTCAGCCTCGAGATCAATATCCCCCTGCCCGCGCTGAAGGCCCAGGCCGGCAAGACCATGTGCCTCATGACCGGCATGACCGGCAATACCTGCCTGTACAAGTGCGCCAACGGCAGCGTCTACAGCATGCCCGCCCAGCGCCCCAGCCCGGCGGACGAGTTCCAGGTGGCCTGCCCCCAGATCGTGTTCCCCTTCTGAACGCCGCCAGTAAAAAGAGAACAGCCGGCCAGTTGGCCGGCTGTTTCTTTAGGGGACGCTGATTACTTTATTACTTTTGCCATTACCTACCCCTTGCTAACCGGGCATTCCTCGAAGCAAAAGTAATAAAGTAATCAGCGTCCCCTCTAGAAGTCCCAGAGGCGGAGCACCCTGCCCAGCACGAAGAAACCGGCCGACTTTTTCGTCTTCACCGTGGTATTGAAGGCGTAAGAGGCCTCTACGCTGGACTTCAGCATGGGGAAGTAGCCCCGCAGGTCGTCGGAGTCGGCGCGCAGCATGCCCGCGGTGGCGAACTCTATCCGGCTCTCGGCCTCCAGTCTTTTGAAATAGCCCCTCAGCTTATCCATCATGCCCGGCGGCAGGGCGGGCCCGGCCGGATACTCCACCATCATTCCAGCTATCTTCGAGCGGTAGCCTTTCCTGCCCTCGACCCGCGCCATCCCCGCCTTCACAAAGCTCTTCAACGCCTTCTCGGCCTCGGCCTTCTTTATGCGCAGCGCCCTGGCCATGGCCTCCGCGGTCCAGACGCCGGCGTCGAACTCCATCACGAAGAAGCACTTGTAGGCCTCGAAGCTGGCCGCCGAGGCCAGGATATGGGCCTCGGTCATGTGGAACTTCTTTTCGGCGATGCTCCGCCGCAGGGCCTCCTCGGCCGGCGAGCCGGCCGGGGCGGAGATACCGGCGCCGAACAGCGGCTCCACCAGGTCGGCATAGATCTCGTCTCCGGTCATGGTGCGCAGCCAGGCCTTCACCAGCTCACTGGCCAGCGGCGTGCCCTGCGGCTGGCGCAGGCCGAGCATGAGCCGCGGCAGCCTGGCGGGGGCCGGCAGGTTGCGCCCCTGCTCCATCATAAGGTAATTGCGGTAGGACACAGAGAAGAACTTGGCCCCGCCGTTGTCGTGAAAAAAGCGATAGGCCGTCGGGAAACCGGCCTCCTTGCGCAGCCGCGTCAAAGTCTCGGAAAAAACGGTCGCCATGCGCTTTCCTCCCAGAAAGTTTCACGCCTATTCTAACACTTTTCCAGGCACTAGAGACTCGCCGCATCACTAAAACGCGGGAAAGGGCAATCCGCCGCTTCGTAAGCCGGGCGGGCAAAACGGATAGGCAGGAATACGGCGGGCTCCCGGGCAATCCGCCTCATGTGCCGCGCGGCTTTAAGGCGTAGACTATGTATGTAGCCGCAAGACGGCTAAGACTAAGGAGAAACAAATGAAGAACATATTCACCCTCACGCTGATCCTCGCCCTCGGCGCCCCCGCGGCGGCCGAGCTCGCCGCCCCGCAGCTGCAGCCGATGGACGCCGCCCATGTGCGCGCCGGCCTGGCCGACAGGGCCGAAATGATAAACGTCGGCGCCGCCTTCCCCGGCATGCAGGTCTGCAAGTTCGCCGGCTCGCAGGGCGACACCTGCAGCTTCGCCTGCAAGGACGGCTCCACCGTCAAGCGCCCCAGGATCGACTCCTCCGTGGCCCAGAACGGCGGCTGCGCCCTGATGGTGATGGTACCCGCCGGCGCGCCCAAGGCCGCCGCGATCCCCGTCATCCGGAAAGGCGTCTACACCAACGGCAAAGGCTGCCTGGTGGAGGCCGAAAACAGGGCTAACGGCACCGTGCTTTATGTGGAAGACCAGGGCCGCAGGGCCACGCTCGGCGTCCTCAAGGACCTCTCCGGCGGCGACATAGCCGCCTTCTGCCGGCCCGCGGCCGCCTCCTTCGACGGCGCTGTGCTCACGCTGGGCTGCCAGGAGCAGAACAACGGCGGCCTGTCCACCCGCGGCTCGGCCGAACTGGACCTGCGCAGCGGCCTGAGCGCCGTGCGCGTGACCGGCGAGGTCCGGAAAGCCCTCGGCTGGAAGACCGACACCGAGATAGTCTGCGAAAACCTGCGCCCCCGCTGAAAGCGGCGAGCGCTCCAAACAAGGAACAGCCGGCCCTAGGCCGGCCGTTCTTTTTGTCGGGACTAAGCTTTAAGGCTGGCGGACGCGAGGGCGGCCTTGACGGTGTCGGCGTGGATGCGGACGGTGTCGGAGAATCTCCTGGCGTAGCCGCCGCTGAGCACCACGGCGGCGGGCAGGTGCCGGCGGCGGCATTCGGCCAGCACCAGGGCGTCGCGGCGGCGGATGCCGGCGCGCGTCAGGGCGAGGCCGCCTATGAGGTCGCCCTTATAGACGTCGGCGCCAGCCACGTAGAGCAGGAAGTCGGGCCTGAAGCGCTCCAGCGCCAGCGGCAACTCGCGGCCGAGCGCGGCCAGGTAAGCGGCGTCGCCCGTGCCGGGCGCCAGTTCTATGTCCAGGGAGCCGCGCTCCTTGCGTTCCGGGTAGGCGGCGCCGTTATGCATGGAGAAGGTGAA
The DNA here is from genome assembly GCA_964435105.1 of uncultured Elusimicrobiaceae bacterium. Taxonomy (GTDB): domain Bacteria; phylum Elusimicrobiota; class Elusimicrobia; order Elusimicrobiales; family UBA9959; genus UBA9959. The sequence goes on along the minus strand of CAYSYJ010000001.1, from coordinate 5,174 downwards.
GACGCGCGGGTCTTTCCTGAAAATCGCGGCGGTGCCGTTGCCCTGGTGGGCGTCGAGGTCGGCTATGAAGGCGCGCTTTATCCGCTTCTCCGCGAGCAGCCGCCTTAAGGCCACGGCGATGTCGTTGAGCAGGCAGAAGCCCTCTCCGTGACCAGGGTAGGCGTGGTGGGAGCCGCCGCCGCAGTTCACCCCTACGCCCTGGCGCAGCGCCAGCCGCGCCGCCAGCAGGGTGCCCCCCACGTTCAGCAGGTGCGCCCGGGCCACTTCGGGGGTTATTTCCAGTTCGGCGCGGCGAGAATCGGCCGGGGTGAACCTGAAGCCCAGGTTCTTGTCCGTCCAGGCGGCGGTATGGGCCAGCAGCAGGTCGGCGCGCGAAGGCGGCTCAGGCTCCAGCACGTCGGCGCGCTTTACGGCGCCTTCGCGCAGCAGCAGCAGCAGCGCGGCCTCGAACTTGTCCGGGCGGAAAACATGCCCGGGCAGGCGGGCCGTGTAGCCTTTATGGAAGACGATCTTCATCCGAACAGCACCGCCATCAGGAAGGCGGCCACCGCCAGCAGGGCCGCCACCGCGAACCAGCCGCCGTACAGCGTGAAGAAGCTCTGCCCGGCATTGGCCGGCGCCTCGGCGGGCAGCACCAGCCGCTCGTCGAGGGCCGTGCGCGCGACGACGCGGCCCCAGGGGTCTATGAGCCCCGAGATCCCGTTATTGGCCGCGCGCAGCACGGCGCGGCGGGTCTCCACGGCCCTGAAGACATTGGCCGCGAAGTGCTGGTAAGGCGCGGCGGTGTCCAGGTACCAGCCGTCATTGGTGATATTCACGAACAGGTCCGCCCCCCGGGCGGCGTCCGCCGCGAAGAGCGGCGGGAAGATGGATTCGTAGCAGATGGCGGCGCCCAGCCTGAAGCCCCTCACCTCGAGGAGCGGCTGCTCCGGCCGCCCCGGCCTGAATTCCCCCAGCGCGGCCACCGGCTCTATCCAGCGCCCCAGCAGCCCCCGGAAAGGCACGTACTCGCCGAAGGGCACCAGCACCCGTTTGTCGTAGGAGCCCTTTACCGCCCCTTTCTCGTCGAACAGGAAGGCCGAGACATGGCTGCCGCCGCCCTTGGAAACCGAGCCCAGCAGGCTGGCCCCGGCGCCGCGCGCGGCGGCGGTGGAGGCCCAGGCCTCGCAATCCGGCTCGTCCATCCAGCAGGGCAGGGCGTTCTCGGGCCACAGGGCCAGGTCGGCCCCGGCAGCCCGCGAGGACAATTCCTCCATCACGGCGCGGATGGCCTCCTCGTGCCCTTTGTCCCACTTGGCGTACTGGTCTATGGACGGCTGCAGCAGGGCGGCCTTAAGCGTGCGGGCCGGCGGCTCGGCCCGGGCCAGCTCGCCTTTGCCGAAATACCAGAGCCCCAGCAGCAGCAGCGGCGCCGGGGCGAAGCGCAGCAGGCGCCGCCAGGCGGGCCCGCAGGGCAGCAGCGCCGCGGCGCCCAGCGCGGCGGTAAAGGCCAGCGCGGCGCCGAGGCCGTAGACGCCGGTGACCGAGCAGACCTGGATCAGCTCCGTGTACCGCCACTGGGTATGGCCCAGCATGAACCAGGGGAACCAGACGGCCTTCATGGCCAGCCAGACCTTGCCGTATTCGAGCAGGTACCAGCCCAGCGCGAACATGTAGGGCCAGACCTTGTGCCCGGCGCGCCGCAGCTGGAAGCCGTACAGCCCGGCCAGCGCGAACTCCAGCCCCAGCGTCAGCGCCAGCAGCAGCAGCCCCAGCAGCGAGACGGCCGGCCCCACGCCGCCGGCCCGCATGGTGGGATAGATCCAGTAGAGCAGCCCGAGGTAGGCCGTGAAGCCGCAGACCAGCCCGCCCAGCGCCGCCTCGCGCAGCGACCGCGCGTTGAGCAGGAACCAGCAGAAAGGCCCCAGCGCCGCCCAGCCCAGCCACCCCAGGTCGAACCTGGGATAGGCGAGGACGAGCAGTACCGAAGTGGCTAAGGGAAATATGATCGGCGGGATCTTCTTGGGCATCTTGGAGGCAGGAGCGGGCATATCCACTGTTCGTTCAGCGAGCGTGCGCGGAGGTTAGCGCCTTAGCGGCCGACAGGGTATGCCTTCCTCGGGCACGGCGTCGCGCACACCGTGCGCGCGCCTCTCGCTCGGACCTCGCGCTTACGCAAGCTCGGTCCTGCGCGATGTCCCTCGGCAAGGCATACCCTGCCGTCCGCTGGCTGGCGGACCGTATCCGCCTCAGGCGTTAACGCCGTGGCACTTCTTGTACTTCTTGCCCGAGCCGCAGGGGCAAGGGTCATTGCGCCCTATCTTGGCGTCGGCGAACTTATTGGCCGACTTGGCCGGCTGCTGGGCCGGCTGCCCGCCCAGCCGCGGCGCGCCCTGCGCCGGGGCGCCTTCCTGCGGCGCGCCCTCCCGCGTCACCGGCCGCGTCACCGGGCGCGGCGGCAGCTGGATGCGGAAAACGTACTCCACCATCTGGTCGCGCACCCGCATCAGCATCGTCTCGAACAGCTGGTAGGACTCCTTCTGGTACTCGATCAGCGGGTCCTTCTGGCCGTAGGCGCGCAGGCCCACGCCCTTCTTGAGGTGGTCCAGCTCGAAGAGGTGGTTCTTCCAGATATGGTCCATGATCTGCAGCAGCAGCACCCGCTGCAGCTCCGCGAAATCCACGTTGCGCTCGGAGAAATCCTCGAAGCGTTTGGCGTAGGCCGCCTCCACCCGCGCCATCACGTCCTCCTGCAGCGCCGGGCGCGTCAGCACGTGCGCCTCTTCCTTGGAATAGCTCAGCTCCACGCCGGCCGTCTTCCTGAGCCAGACGCCCAGCGCCTCCAGGTTCCACAGCGAAGCCGCCTGGTCCTGCGGCGCGTACTGGTCCAGCTGCTCCTCCACCGCCTCCCGGATCATGCTCTTGACCCGGTCCGGCACGCCCTGGCCGTCCAGGATGGCGTTGCGCAGCTCGTAAACGGCCATGCGCTGCTTGTTCATCACATTGTCGTAATCCAGCAGCTGCTTGCGGGCGTCGAAGTTCATGCCCTCCACGCGCTTCTGGGCGCCTTCGATCTGGCGGCTGACGAGGGCGGACTCTATCACCTCGCCCTCCTCCATGCCCAGCTTCTCCATGATCGCGGAGATGCGGTCGCTGCCGAACAGGCGCATCAGCTCGTCCTCGAGCGAGACATAGAACACCGAGCTGCCGGGGTCGCCCTGGCGGGCGCAGCGGCCGCGCAGCTGGTTGTCGATGCGGCGGCTCTCGTGGCGCTCGGTGCCGATGACCCGCAGGCCGCCGGCCTTGTTGACGTACTCCTGCTCGCCCGGCTCGGGCGGGTTGCCGCCCAGGATGATGTCCGTGCCGCGGCCGGCCATGTTGGTGGCGATGGTCACCTGGCCCTTGCGGCCGGCCTGCGCTATGATCTGCGCCTCCATCTCGTGGTACTTGGCGTTGAGCACCTGGTGCGGAATGCCCTTGGTGCGCAGCATGGTGGCGAGCTTCTCGGATTTCTCGATGGAGCGCGTGCCCACCAGCAGCGGCTGGCCCTTGCGCCAGTACTCGTCGATCTCGGCCACGATGGCGTTGTTCTTCTCGCGCTCGGTGCGGTAGATGCGGTCCGGCGTGTCCTTGCGGACCATCGGCCGGTTCGGCGGTATCTCCACCACGTCGAGCTTGTAGATCTCCCAGAACTCGTCGGCCTCGGTCATGGCGGTGCCGGTCATGCCGGAGAGCTTGTTGTAGAGCTTGAAATAGTTCTGGAACGTGATGGTCGCGAGGGTCTGGTTCTCCTCCTTGATCCTCATGTTCTCCTTGGCCTCGATGGCCTGGTGCAGGCCGTCGGACCAGCGGCGGCCCGGCATCAGGCGGCCGGTGAACTCGTCCACGATCACGATCTCGCCGTCCTTGACCACGTAGGCCACGTCCTTCTTGAACAGGTGGTGCGCGCGCAGGCCCTGGTTGAGGTGGTGGGCCCATTCGCTGGAGACGTCGTCGTAGATGTTGCCCACGCCCAGGATCTTCTCGGCCTTCTTCACGCCCTCCTCGGTCATGGTGGCGGTGTGGCTCTTCTCGTCTATCACCGCGTCGTAGCCCTTGCCCAGATCGGCGCCGTCGCGCTTGGCCTCGATCTCCTCCTTCTCGGTGATGAAGCGCACGTTCAGCAGCGGGATCACGCGGTTGACGATGTAATACTTGTCGGTGGATTCCTCGGCCGGGCCGGAGATGATGAGCGGCGTGCGGGCCTCGTCGATGAGTATGGAGTCCACCTCGTCGACGATGGCGTAGTTGCGGTCGCGCATCACGCGGTCTTCCTTGTCCATCACCATGTTGTCGCGCAGGTAGTCGAAACCCACCTCGTTGTTGGTGATGTAGGTGATGTCGCGGTTGTACATCTCGCGGCGCTCTTCGTTGCGCATGTCGTGCTGGATGAAGCCGACCTTGAGGCCCAGGAACTCGTGCACCGGGCCCATCCACTGGCTGTCGCGCTTGGCCAGGTAATCGTTGACGGTGACCACGTGCACGCCCTTGCCGGTGAGGGCGTTGAGGTAGGCGGGCAGGGTGGAGACCAGCGTCTTGCCTTCGCCGGTGCGCATCTCGGCTATCTTGCCGCGGTGCAGGACGATGCCGCCGATGAGCTGCACGTCGTAGTGGCGCATCTTCAGCACGCGCTTGGAGGCCTCGCGCACGCAGGCGAAAGCCTCGGGGAGGATATCGTCCAGGGTCTCGCCCTTGGCCAGGCGCTCCTTGAATTCCGGGGTTTTGGCCTTGAGCTGGTCGTCGGAAAGCTTGGAGATCTCGTCTTCCAGGGCATTTATGCGGTCGACGATGGGCCTTATCGTCTTCATGGAGCGCTCGCTCTTGGAGCCGATGATGGATTCAACGAGTTTTTTGAGCATATTAGGGACATTAAACCACTTTTAAGCGCGTTTATAAACCCGCTTTTACTATAATTCCCCTTATGGCGGAGAACCTGGATACGCCGGAGAACGCGCCCTGCCCCTACTGCGGGGCGGCCAATCCGCTGGACAGCGAGTTCTGCGGGGCCTGTTACAAGAAACTCCACCTGCCGGAGGAGATCAGGGCCGAGGCCCGGGCGCGCAAGCTGCTGGCCGGGGCCCGGGCGCCGCTCCGCGCCGCGCCGGGGCCCGCGGCCGGGCAGGAGGCCCCCGCTTTCCGCCTCTGGGCCATGGCGG